>JAVYRW010000001.1:0-47345 GCA_038730205.1 Candidatus Micrarchaeaceae archaeon
GCTAGAACGGAATGCAACATTGGTTATTCATATCAGTTGCGTTTTGGAGCGTAGCATAGTTGAAGCCGAATTTAGCTAGTAAAAGGAATGTAACTTCAGGCCGTCATATTTAGAATATTGATTAGTCGCAAACTTCTTTAGGAACTGTTTATGTACTATCTTCTTTATGAACTTCATCTGGAGATGAGTTAGATTTGAAAGTACTGAATACAAGTTGTTTATAAGACTTTTGTATTCTGATTCCTTTCTAGGATTTGAACTAATTTTTTATTTCTAATTTTGCTTGATTCTATAGAATTTGGATCAGCGACTTACGTCGAAAATTTTAAGTGCTCCCAACGGGATTTGAACCCGTGTTGCGGGATTGAAAGCCCCGCGTCCTTGGCCGTGCTAGACGATAGGAGCGATATAATGATGTATATATTTAATTATTCAGTAATATAAATATTACTACACAATAACTTACTGCTTGTGGTGATATTTTGGATGGAATATTTGTATGTATAGAAGGTATTGATGGTTCTGGAAAAACCACACAAGCAAATATACTAGCAAAAAAACTTACCGAAGCTGGAAAAAATATCTCTTTGTTTTCTTATCCTACACATGATTCTATATATGGAAAAATAATAAGAGATGATTTCCTTGCCGGTAAGATTGAGATGAGTGTAGAAGAACAATTTCTTTTGTATTTACTTGATATGCAATCGGATAAGAAAAAAATACTGAATGCACTTTCTACTGGAAATATAGTTATGAGTGAGAGATATTTTATATCAACAATAGCATATCAATCTGCAGGAAATTTCGATTATGAAAAAGCCAAAGCAGTAGAAGAATTAATGTCGCTCCCTAGACCAGATATTATATTTTATATTGATATTGAACCGGAAATAGCATTTGAAAGAAAAAAAAGACAAAAGCAAAAAACAGACAGATTTGAAAGCGCAAGAGAGTATATTAACAAAGTCAGAAATGTTTATGAAAAACTTTATTTTGAAAGATACGGAGGTAAAACATGGATAAGAATAGATGGCACTCAAAATGAAGAAGATATATCTAATTTTATATTTACAACAATACTTAATACAATTAAAAAAGAAAAACAGAAAAATTTGATTTAGGTGAGTTATTGATATTATCAGACTACGATTTGGAAAATATGATAAGGACATCAAGGCTTAGTATTAAACCATTTAAAAAAGATGTTATACGTGAAAACGGAATAGATTTTAGATTGGCTGATGAAGTAGCTAGACACAACACAAAATTAGGTGTTGATTTTGTATTAGATCCTTCGAAAGAAGAAGACGTTAAAAAAGAGTACATATTAGAAAAAAATAAAAAAGAAATAATAATAAACTCCCATGAACAGGTACTTATGTCAACTATAGAGTATCTTAAAATGCCAGATAATGTAATGGGTTTTGTAGAGCTAAGAAGTACATGGGCAAGACATGGATTAATAATGCCGCCAACAATAATCGATGCTGGATTCAGTGGAAATATAACATTAGAAGTTTTTAATGCTAGTTCAAATGCAATACTTTTAAAACCAGGATTAAGATTTGCACATATAATATTTGCCACAACATTAAATAGAGTAAGTAATGCTTATTCTGGTTCTTATTTCGGTCAAATGGGAGTAAAGCTTCCTAAAGTAATAAAGATTACAAAATAAGTTTTATGTGTTAATTAAAAATAGAAGGTAAAAATAAAAGAAATTAATTTTTTAGTATTATCTTGATAAATCATTTAGTTCTTCTCTGCTTGCTGTTTCTTCTTTTGACCCTGCTGGACCTGAAACTAAAACAACATCCCCTACGTTCTTTACACTTTTGTAGAGAATGCTTTTTTTCTTAAGTACAACGTTTGCGTCGTTCTTTGCACTCTTCCATGGAGTCATAAGCAATCTGCTTATTTCACCTTTTTCAAGGTCTATTATAACATCTTGTACATCGCCAAGGTACTGACCCTCATCGCTGTATATATCCATTCTGTATATTTCAGAGATCTTCATAAAATCGCCTCGATATTACTACAAGAAGCAGTTATTTAAAGCTTTTCTTTAATTTAAGAATAGAGGAAAACTAAGGTTGCATCCAATCTATCTCATAATAATCTGCTTTGCTACCTTTAAGAAGTATCTTTTTAACTTTGTAATAAGTTACTGCGGTTTCTCTATCAGTTATAGCAAGTATTAACTCTAATTTTTTATCTTTTGCTTCTTTTATTGCTCCAGAAAACTCTTTTCCGCCAATATATTCTTCCTCGCTCAAAGAGAGCATTGCATATCTTGGTGGGAACATGTCCGGACTTTCAGCCTCTCCGCCCCTTCTATGATATAAAATAAAATCGGGTTTTATTTTTTTATTTTGAAGTATGCCAGGAACAGCAAGAATGAATGTTTTTCTAACAGAGTGAGCTACACGAATAGCACGTGCCCATTCAGATATTAATAAGCGTGAATCTTTTGGGAAAACGTGTATTACATGTTTTGAATGGACCCAGTCTTTATCTTCTTTTTTGACTGGTTTTGCACCAGGAAAGTATACCCTAAAATGAGTACCAAATTTAAAACCTGTTTTAATTATATAACCCTTTTCTCTCCAATCCGAATAAACTTCAAAAAGTTTAAGAAAATCTTTTCTTCTTGATTTTGCAAATGATAATATTTTTTTCTGGTTAAACGAAGAAAAATTTAAAATATTTTTTTCAAGTAAAAAATATGTTTCGTAAATATCTAACTTATTTAATTTACCTCTTTCGGGAGCTTTGTATGAACCATATTGACCTAACCAAAAATTTTCATAAAAAGATTTTCCTTTTTCATCATCATTTATTATTGAGACTAAATCAGATTTGAAAAAGGTTCCTTCTAAATGATATTGTGGTAAATTTAATTTAGAAGAAGGATACTCTTTTATTGGAACTTTATTTGAATTTTCTTTAAAAAAAGATATGTCTTTTACCACTAAACCCCTATCGCGCCAGTCTTTATAAGTAAAGTACTTTGCCATAAATTTTTTGGAGTTATTGAATAGAGATAATAAATCTGCAAAGTTTAGCTCTGCTCCCTTCTTATTGCAAATCGCATTTCTTACTTCAATAAGATACAGCACTTCAAAAATATTTAATTTTAAAACTTTATTTTCGAATGAACCAAAAAATCCCTTTTTAAGTAAATCAATACTTGATTGATCTTTAACTATTAATTGATTTTTAGAAATGTACTCTATTTGAAGCATATAATTCTTACCTTACAAAATAATATTATTAGAATAACGTTATTAAGCCTTTATTTTAAATTATCTTTTTGTTTTTAACTCTTCAGACATTATATTAATTTCCATGCTTGCAAAAAAGATTGAATTTAATAATTGAAATTCAATTATGGTTCCTGATGACTTTAAAAGTTTAGATTTATTAAAAATATCTTTTGATAAATTTACTATACGTGTTGAAAGCTCAATTAATGGAACTGCCTCGTAAGCAACCATATCGTACATGTCAAATATTATTTTTTTATTATTTTCTTTATTTTTATTGTCCCTTCTTAATAAAGGAATACTTGATTTCTTTGCTTCTGACCAGTTATCAACATTACCTAAACCTAATTGTAAATTGCTTCTTGAAAGATTAATGTAAACAACATGTAAATTATCTGCAATTATTTTTGATAGATATGGATTTTTTTCTTCAAAAGTAAGAAGAGATAATGCATGTGCCTCTTGTTTAGTTTGTTTAATAAGATTTTTTAACTCTTCTTTTGTTTTAGATAAATCTTGATTTTTAGAATTTTTTGAAGACTTTTCGGAATTTGATTTGAATTTTGCCACAAAAATCGTAAAGTATATCCACTTTTAAGATATATATGTTTAACGTTATATGAGTAGATAAGTTGCTATAGTTTGTTTTTAGAAATTAGTTTTTTTAATTAATTTATATTTATAAGAAGTTACTCAAAAAGGTTAAAGAGTTTTATTACAAATATAAAAGTATGGCAATAATGGGAATAGAAAGTAGTGCACATACTTTTGGAGTAGGTATAGTTGAAAATGGTAAAGTTTTAGCAAATGTAAAATCAATGTATAAAATAGGAAATAAAGGAATGATACCTATAGAGGTATCTGAACATCATATAGAAAATGCTGGAGAAACTATAAAATTGGCACTAGAAAAAGCAAAAATAAAATCAGATGAGTTAGAAGGAGTAGGATACACTAAAGGGCCAGGTATGGGCCCATGTCTTCAAGTAGGACAATTAAGTGCTAAAACTCTTTCATATAGACTAAAAATACCTATAGTATCAATAAATCACGGAGTAGCTCATGTAGAAATAACTAAACATATACAGAAAATGAAGGATCCTCTTGCATTATACGTTAGTGGTGGAAACTCACAGCTTCTTGTTCTTAATCAAAATACTAGAAAGTATAGAGTATTAGGGGAAACTTTTGATATAGGATTAGGCAACGCAATAGACAACCTAGCTAGATCGCTAGGGCTAGAACACGCTTGGGGCTCTGATGTAGAACGCTTAGCTAAAGAGGGCTCATATATAGAAATGCCCTACACCGTAAAAGGGATGGACTTCTCTTTCACAGGATTATTAACTCACGCTATTAAAAAGCTAAAAACTGAAAGAAATGAAGATGTATGCTACTCCTTTCAAGAAACAGCATTTTCAATGTTATGTGAAGCTACTGAAAGAGCCTTACTTTTAAGTAATAAAAATGAGTTATGCTTATGTGGTGGTGTAGCACAAAATACAAAATTATCTACAATGTTAGAGATAATGGCTTCAGAACATGGAGTCAGATTTGCTAAGGCGCCCGATGAGTTCAATGCAGATAATGGAGCTATGATTGCTGTTGTTGCAGAAAAAAATATTAAAAATAAAGCATTCGAAAAACTAGAAGACTGTGATATAAAACAAAGGTATAGAATAGATGAAGTGATTGTTTATGAATAATTTGAAAGGTGCCGAGGCAGTAATAGAAGTACATACTTTTTATGGCAAAAATGTAATTATCAAAACAAGATTAGAAAAAAAATATAGAGTTAAGATTTTAGATGAAAAACTTAGATATTCTAGAACTAGACGAGAGGCTAGAATATTACTTAAATTGAATAAATTAGATATTAATGTTCCAAAGCTAATTGCTGTAGGAAAGTATAGTTTAATGATGAGTTTTATCGATGGTACTTTAATGCGGGATCTTCCAGAAAATATAGAATTGATTGGAGATATAGGAAAGGAGGTTAAAAAAATGCACATATCAGGTATTGTTCATGGGGACTTAACTCCAGCAAATATAATAATTAAAGAAAATTCTCCATTCATAATTGATTTTGGATTGGCCGAAGTTAGCAATAGCTTAGAGGAAAAGGCGATTGATTTACTTTTGTTTAAAAGATCAGTTAGTAAGAAAGCGTTCGAGTTGTTTTTAGAAGGTTATGTTGAGAAAAATCATGAAAGTAAAAAAATTTTGGATAAACTTAAGGAAGTAGAACTAAGGGGCAGATATAACTTAAGAACTCTCGCCTAAAGTAATGAAAATAAATAAAAAAATAAAAAATCTGTAATAATTACAGATCTCCTACTCTTCTCTTTTGGGCTCTTTTTACTCGTTTTCTTCTCTTCTTTACCCATTTCCAGCGCATTCTTCCTTTCTTTTTCCATTTTCTAGGTATACTTCCCAGTAAAACACCGATTAAATATTCGAATATGTTTTTGTGGCGCAAGAATAATAATACTTGCGTTAAATATATTCTAAAAGAATATAATGTGATTATATGGGAAAACTAGCAATAATAGGAATAATTATTGTTGCAATAATTATTTTAGGAAGTATACTATATCTATTTAAAAATAAAAATGGAATTGGTAGTATAATTAGCAGTGTAGTTACAACTACTAAAACAAACACGACAAAAAATAATACAGTTTCAAGTGTTATTACAGTTACTACTACGCAAGAAAATAATACAACCGGAAACAGTACAATATTAGCTGATTGTTTAACTAATTTGCCTAATGAAAGTATACCTAATGGAAACTTCCAAACTGGAAGTTATCAGAATTGGAACGTAACAGGCATAGGCTTTGGTTCTGCACCTGCAAATATAATTCAATACAACAACGAAAGTGAGTATTATAATAGTCCTTGGGAAAATTACAATGGACAGTACTTTGCAACAACATATAGAGGGGGTTTTATAATAAGTCCCGGAAATATAACATCAGACGCTTTCCAAGTTACAGAACCTTATCTTAACTTTAAGATAGTTTCTCCGCAAAATAATTTACTTTATGTTGAGATATTAGAAAACAATACTCCAGTAATAGTAAAACAATTTAATAGTTATGGAAATATAGGTGCACCTTCTGGAACTTTTGAAAATGCGACAATACCTTTAACATCATTATTATGTAAAAATATCAATATCAGAGTAGTTTCAGGAGTTGTTTATACACCAGCTACAAAGTATGATATAATAGCAGTAGGGGATTTCTATCTTTCAAAAACACCAATAGGAAGTACTGGAACTTCATTAAATTGATTTTTATTTTTTATTTTATTTGTGAGATATTATGAAAATATATAATACGTTTAGCAAAAAGGAAGAAGAATTTAAACCTTTAAATGGAGATAAAGTTGGATTTTACACTTGTGGTCCAACCGTATATTTTTATGCACATGTTGGAAATATGAGAAATTATATAATAAGTGATGTTCTAGAGAGGGTTTTATTAAAAAATAATTACAAAGTAAAACATGTTATGAATTTAACTGATGTTGGCCACAACATAGGAGATGGAGATTTAGGTGAGGATAAAATAAAGGATGAAGCAAAGAAGGAGCACAAAACTCCCGAGGAAATAATAAAATTTTATACTTCTGCCTTTTTTCAAGATACTGAAAAATTAAATATAAAAAAACCAGACATTGTTTCTAGAGCTTCAGATAATATAAAAGAAATATTGGAATTTATAAAAAAACTTGATGAAAAAGGATATTTATATGAAACAAAAACAGGTATTTATTTTAATACTTCAAAATTTAAAGATTATGGAAAGCTTTCGGGTTCCAATTTTGAAAAATTAAATGAGCAACAATTAGGAGGAGCAAGGGTAGAAAGACCCGAAGGAATAAAAAATATAACTGATT
Source organism: Candidatus Micrarchaeaceae archaeon (assembly GCA_038730205.1). GTDB lineage: Archaea > Micrarchaeota > Micrarchaeia > Micrarchaeales > CABMGC01 > JAJZOD01. The sequence goes on from JAVYRW010000001.1 coordinate 7,176, forward strand.
TTGCAGTTTGGAGATTTGCAAAGCCTAATGAAAAGGATATGGTTTGGGATAGTGAATTTGGAAGAGGTTTCCCCGGATGGCATATAGAATGTAGTACAATTGCGTATAAATATTTAGGAGAACAAGTAGATATTCATTATGGGGGTCACGATCATATACAAGTACATCATACAAATGAAATAGCACAGAGTGAAGCTTTATTTGAAAAACAATTTGTTAAGTATTGGGTACATCTTGAATTTTTAACTGTAGAAGGAAAAAAGATGAGTAAATCTTTAAAAAATATTTATACAATAACTGATATCGAAAAAAAGAAATTCATGCCTTTGTCTTTTAGATTCATGGTTGTCTCAGTTCATTATAGAAAAATGATGAACTTTACTTTTGATGGTTTAAAACATGCAGAAGATGCACTTAAATCAATATATGCATTTATAAGTAAGATTAGTTTTAATAATGAAAAGATAGGAAAACCCGATACTGAATTTTTAAAAAAAATTGAAGATTATAAAAAAATGTTTTTTGATTTTGTAAATAATGATTTGGATATACCAAATGGAATAATAAAAATGCATGAAATGATAAATTATTCTAAAAAAGATTTAACAAAAGAAGAAACTAAAGTTGTTATTAACACCTTATTAGAATTTGATGAGATTTTAGGTCTTGATTTCAAAAAACATTTGAGTACTTCAATATCTGAAAAAGCATTAGATATAATAAAGGAAAGAGAACTCTCAAGAAAAGAAAGAGATTTTGTTAAATCAGATATTTTAAGAAAAAAACTACTAGATGATTATAAAATTAGAGTAGAAGATACAAAGGAAGGAAGTATTTGGTATAGTGTTTGATTATTTTGTATTTTGTCTTCTTGATTTTTGTTTGCCTGTTTTTGCTGATACAAAAAGTAATGATATATCTTCTTTTTTTTCTGAATCTACCCACGACTTTATATAAATAGGAATATTTTTAAATGGTTTGGAGTATCTATCAGTAAAACTATAAGCGTTAGATTCATGTTTCAAAATTCCAACGGTTACTCCAAAATCAAGGTATCTTTTCCATGTTGCCATTGGTAAATCAGTACTGCAGTCTTTCAAACGGAGTTCGTGTTTATCTTTTACTTCTAATAACGCACGAGCAAATCTATATGCTCTTGTTTCATTATCAAAATAAATTTTAGCTACCTCTCTAACACTTGGGTTTTTTATTTTTTCTTTTACAGGGGCATCTTCATATTCCCAGTATTTGATAGGCATTTTATCAATAAGGATATCCTATTAAGAATTATAAAGTTTTCTAAAAGAGAATTTTCCCTTAAATAAATATTTTTAAACAGAAATCATTATAACAAAATTTATTTATATTTAGCAGTTCAAGAAAGATTATGTTTAATGATAAAAATATTAATAAAGATTTTTTTACAAATAATTATTTAGATGATAATTTTGATTTTTCTTCAAATAAAATTAATAAAAAAAGTTTTATAAATAAACTTATTGATATTGCTTCTTTAATTTTGGTTTTTTCTACAATTTTATTTTTATTTATTTTTTTAATAATGTTTTCTTTGGGTGAATTTTTAAAAATAAGTTTAGGTTATGGAACATATAATTTGCTTTTTTGGAGCTTATTGTCAATAGTATTGTATGGATTTTTAGAGTTTATAATTTCAATAAAAATATATTTTTATACTAAGAATTTAGAAAAAGCTAAAGTTGAAGATAAAGAGTATTTTTATAGAGTTTTTTTTCTTGCATCGTTAATTTTAATAGTTATTTTTTTGGCACTTCCTAATTTTTTGTTTTTTGGAAATTTAGGAGTATTTAACACACTTCCAGAAATAAGTTATACTTCTTCTTTGATTTTAAATTTAGGAAGTATTAATTATCAATACATATTACAATACTTAACAATTTCAGATACAGTATTAGAAGCTTTAGGAATTTTGATTTTGTTTTTTTCTGCGTTTTATGCAGTATTTTTAAATAGAAAAATTTATGTAATATTAGTAACTTTAGCATTTATAATAATTTTATTAGTTCTTTTTTATTCTTTAAATTTTTATGTAAAAATTCAAAATGTTTCTACATTAAAACTATTGAATAACAACATAACTAAATATAATCAAAACTTAAATATTATTTTAAATGATTATCCAAACTTTATTTCAAACGAAAGTATAAATTCTACATCTCTAAATATTGTAAAAAATTTAGAATCAGATCAGAATAATATTAATAATATCTTTACAAATAATGCCTCGTTATTATGGAATGAAACAGAGTTAAATAATAATTTTTTAAATTATGGATTTTTAGAGTATAATTTAATAAAACAATTTAGTAATTATGGTTATCAAATAACTTCAAACAATACTCAAAATTCGACCGTTATCACTAATGAATATGATTCTGTTTTGTTTTTAAGTTATATTAATAAAGAAATTTTATTCCAAAAAACACTTTACAATGTAGCTAATGTTTCTTTTTTTAAATACCAAAATATTTCTAATATAAAAACAAATCCATATTATTACGGAGTAAATACTTATTTATTTTCGAATGAAAATTACACAAATATTTTTTATAATAATAAATCATATTTAGAAAATAATGATTATATATTAAAATTATTTAACAAACTTTTAAATGAAAATCCGGTTTTAATTAGGAATATTTATTCAAATTATAAAACAAGAAATCAAACCTTTGAAAAATTATTTTACATTGCTTCTCTGGTCCAGTATTATAATTATGCTATAAGTTCTTTTATGTATAATCAAAGTACACCTCCAAACATAACATATTTACAGTATAATGATGGTTTTACAATAATAAATTTAGGAAATATAAATCCGAATGATAATAAGCTTTCAGTGTATATTGACAATGTATTGGTTAATTATTATAAATATTACAATTTTATTGTTATCCCTAATTTTTACATTCAGGCGGGATTGCATAATATAACTATAAAAATTTCAGATCAGAATATTACTGAAAAAAATCAATTTTATATATCTCCATATTTAAAGATAAATTCTGGAATTTATGAAAGTAATGAAAATAATATGTCAATATTAAATGTCTTAATATCAAATCCTACAAATAGAACAATTGTTATAGATAATTTGTATCTTTTAGTGCCAAAAATAAATACATCTGGTTTTTATGAACAAAACATAGAAAATCAAAATAGTAGCATTTTTTGGCTTGCGCCGAATATGAATGTTAGCTTAATTTATAAATTATATGGAAATGTATATAACAATGCGAATTATTTATACGAATTAAACATGAACACAAGTTATGGTGAAGGCCATTATATTTTTAGTGGTAAAGAAGTATATTCTACATTTAATTATAACAAAAATAAAACAACTGCAATAATTTTGAATAGTACGACACAAAAAATAGCAAATAAAACGAAGAGTGGTAAAATAAATGTTATTGTTTAGTTAATAACGGATTTATAAAAAATATTTAAATATACTGTTTTAATATTTATCGATATTATTTCAGATGAAGATTTTTATAAGCAATTGCCATTTTCACTTAAAGAAGATAAAAAAGTAATTGTTAGTGTTAAACTAATTGTGTTGGATTTTTTCTGATAAATTTTTTGAATTTAATATTTGTAAGTATAGTATTAGTAGTTTTTCTTTCTGTATTTACTTTAAGTTTATTATTTTTATTATTAGGATCTATTACTCTAGGATTTTTATTAGGCTTTATAATTTTCTTTTTAATATGCATGTTTGCAAGTTTAATTATAGTAGGTTTTATAACTGCATTGCAACCCGATCATGCCGTACAACTTCAAAAACAGATATTCGATCTTGAAATTTAGGAAAAAAAGTCTAAAAGAATAATTAATTTAAATATTTAATATTTTATTTATTATTTTTATTATACAAAATAAAGAATAAACTAATGTAATATGAATTTATGTATTATTTTAAAGTTATATTTTACGAAAGATATATATAGGTTATTAGATTATAAACTATACACAGTAGTTAGTTCAACCAAGATGGCTTATTCTTGGCTTTTCAAAACATATACAAAATATATATTTAGGTGAATTAAATGGTAGAAAAACCACACATGAATTTGATTTTCATAGGACACGTTGATCACGGTAAATCAACTACAGTAGGAAGATTACTTTACGAAACAAAAGCGATTACAGATCAGGATATGAAAAAGATCAAAGATGAAGTTACAAAGTATAACAAACCTACTTTCGAGTTTGCATTTGTAATGGACCAACTTAAGGAAGAAAGAGAAAGAGGAATAACAATAGACATTATGCACAAAGACTTCCAAACACAAAAATATTATTTCACAATTATAGATGCACCAGGTCACAGAGACTTTGTAAAGAATATGATTACAGGAGCAAGTCAGGCAGATGCTGCAGTATTAGTTGTTTCTGCCATAGATGGAATACAAGGTCAAACAAGAGAACACGCTTATTTAGCAAGAGTTCTTGGAATAGGACAATTAATAGTAGGAATAAATAAAATGGACGCAGCTGGTTATGATAAAGCTAAGTATGAAGATGCAAAAGCAAAGGTAACAGAACTTTTGAAAACAGTAGGATATGATACAAGCAAAATAACTTTCATACCTTACTCCGCATTACAAGGAGATAATATAGTAACTAAATCAGATAAAATGGCATGGTACAACGGACCAACATTATTACAATGTTTTGATAATTTTGTAGTACCAAACAAACCAACTGATAAACCATTAAGATTACCAATACAAGATGTACACAATGTAGCTGGTTTCGGAACAGTACCAGTAGGAAAGGTAGAAACTGGAATAATGAAGCCTGGTGAACAAATAATTATAATGCCTTCAGGAGTTAAAACTGATGTTAAAAGTATTGAAATGCATCACCAACAGTTGCAACAAGCAATACCTGGAGACAATGTAGGTTTTAACGTAAAGGGTGTAGATAAAAAAGATATAAAAAGGGGAGATGTTGTAGGACCAGCAAACAATCCACCTACAGTTGCACAAGAGTTCACTGCACAAATAGTAGTAATAAACCACAAAAATGCAATAGCACCTGGATACACACCTGTATTCCACATACACACCGCGCAGATAGCAGCAACAATAATAGAAATTGTTGAAAAGAAAGATCCTAAAACAGGTCAAACATTACAAAAAAACCCAGAATTCATAAAGAATGGTGACGTTGCAATAGTCAAAATTAAGCCAACAAAAGCAACAGTAGTAGAAAAGTTTAGCGAGTTCCCACAATTAGGAAGATTTGCAATAAGAGATATGGGTCAAACTGTAGCTGCAGGAGTAGTTTTAGATGTTGTAAAGAAACAATGAAGTGAATAAATGCCAGTTGCAAAAATTAAATTAATAAGTAGAAACAAAAACGATGCACGAGATATTGCAAGACAAATAATAGAGATTGCAAAGGTCTCTGGTGTGAAATACAAAGGACCAATACCATTACCTACAAAGGTTATGGACATATCAACAAGAAAAACTCCTTGCGGTGATGGTTCTCATACATTTGAACACTGGCAAATGAGAATTCATAAATGGATTGTACAAATAGACGGAAGTGAACAAGCGTTAAGGCAGGTAATGAGAATATTAGTACCAGATACAGTACAAATAGAAATGTCACTTAGTTAATTATTTATCTACTTCTTTTTTTTTAATTTTATTAAAAAAGCTTAGAGTAATATTTGCTTTTTATATGTTATAAAATACAGATAGATTTTTAATAAAGTATTCATAAATATTACAGGTGCTTAAATACCAAAAAATCAGCAACATTATTCTTGGATGAGTACCATTATTCCAATAACTGCTATCAGTAGTGGATTAAGTTTATTCATACCTTTATTTATTTTGTATTTAGGAGGTAATGTTTTTGATGTCGGTATAGCTTTTGCCGTATATAATTTAGTTAGCATACCTTCTTCACTTTTTTGGGGAAAAGTAACAGATAGATATGGTAGAGTAAAACCATTTATAATGCTTTCGGTAATTTTTACATTTCCTTTGCTTTTAGCTTTTCATTTTTTTTCTAGCTTAACTAATGCATATTTTTATTATGGAATTTTTGCCATAGTAGCTACAGCTTCTTCACCAGCAATGAATATACTAATTATGGGTACTAAAAGAAACAATTCTCTACCCAAATACTTTAGCAGGTATAGCATATTCAGTTTACTAGGATCTGTTACAGCATATTTCTTTGGATATTTTGTAGCAACACAAAATCTTACTACCTATTTATTTATATTAATTTTTCTAAATGTGATTTCTATAATTTTAGCTTATACACTTATAAAAGATGAAGTACGCCCAATTGAAATTGAAAAGGTTAAAAAAATAGGTTCTATATTTCCTATTTTAAATACGCTTACTTCATTACCTAATCTTGGAATTAGTATATCAACATTACAAAGAATTAGAAATACCATAAAAAATATACAAAAACACGACGTCTATATGTTATTGATAGCCATAGCATTTTTTAATTTAGGTTATTATATTTTTAACACTGCATATGTTCCTTATTTAAGTGCTAATGGTTTAACATATAATAATATTTTTTTAATAAACTTTTCTAATGCTATTGCGCAGATAATTGTATTTATATTTATAATAAAAATTAAAAAAGGAATAAAACCAGGAAGAGTATATTTAACCGGAATAACTTATAGAACATTAGGATATTTTATTGCTGCAGTTTCAGTTTTTATGCCATTGTTCTTTTTATCTATAAATATAATAGCTTACTCTATAGCTGGTTTTTCTTATGCTATTTGGAACCTTTCATCTTCAGTAATTCTCTATGATCTTGTTCGTGGAAAAGATGAAGGATATTTCATTGGCATATGGACAGGTTTGTTAGGAGGTTCTGCTGTTATTGGTGCTTTGGTATCTGGTTTATTTGTTTTTACATTAGGATATCAAATCACATTTGGTATTGCAATAATTGCAACTATTATTTCTGGAACTGTATTTCATAATAGCAGACTTGTAGTAAATAAGTTATCTAAAAAAGATTAATATCTTTCTTGACAAATAAATAATTGATTTTATGATTATAGATGGACACGCACATTTTTTTAATGATAAAACTTTTAGAGGAAATATTCCAAAAAATTTTAAGATGACTGAATCTATGAAAAAGATGGCAGATTCAATGAATCACACAATGGAAGAAAATAGAGATGCATGGTTAAGCGCAATGAATAAAGAAAATATAGAAAAAACAGTTTTCATGTCTACATCTTCATTAAATGATGAATTTACATCATTTATAAATTCTAGTGAAAGATTTTTTGGTTTTGCAACATTAAATCCCGAACTTCCAGAAGCAGTTAATATACTTAAGAAGGAGTTAGAAAATGGTATGAGTGGAGTAAAACTTTATGCTACAAATGGTCAGTATAATATAGGTTCTAATAAAACATTCCCTTTTTATGAGTATTGTGAAAATAATCAAATACCAATAACAATACATTGTGGCGTAACAATAGGGCCAACGGCAGATTTATTTACAGGAAATCCAATACACATATCCAGAGTACTTAGTGCATTTCCAGAATTAAAAGTAATAATTGCACATTTCGGTGCAGGATATTTTAGAGAAGTTTTAATGTTAAAATATAAGAGAGAAAATTTATATATAGAAACATCAGGCACAAATAACTGGTTACCTTTTCAAGATAATTTTCTTACTTTAAAAGATGTATTTAAAAAATCTTTAGAAATTTTTAGCCCAGAGAGAATTATTTTTGGTACGGATACGAGAATATTCCCAGATGGTTATAGAACAAGTATCTTAAACGAACAAAAAAGAATACTTGATGAACTTAATGTTTCTAATAATGATAAAGAAAAAATAATGAATAATAATATGTCTAAATTGTTAAATAATTTTAAAAAATAGTGATAGTATATCTTTTAAAAAAACAGTAGAGGATTTTATTTGCTATAATTGTAATTTTAATGTTAAAGGTAATGGATATACTGATCATTGTCCTAATTGCTTGTATGGAAAACATGTTGACATTAATCCCGGAGATAGAAAAAATACTTGTAAAGGTAATCTAAAGCCCACTTCAACTTTATATAAAAATGGGAGTATTATTATATTTTATAAATGTAGCAAATGTAATGCTATTAAAAAATTTAAAGAAGCTAAAGAAGATAATCGAGAGTTATTAGAACAACTTTTAATAAGTAAGTAAAGTATTAGAAAGGTTTAAATTAATCTGTTGATAGAATATAGTGATTTTTGTGGAATTAAATGAAGCTGAACTCATACAAAGAGAGTTAACCATTAGAGACCTTAGGGTTAGTAAAGAAGTTCTTCAAACAAAGAGATCATCAGCTCGGTGGCTTGCATTAACATTAGGAATAATAAATCCAGGAGAATCAAGATTAAGTGCAGTTGCGGTTTTAGATTCAATGATTTATTTTCAATTTATTAAAAAACAGGACCCTACAGTGAAAGAGATTACAGATTATATAAATCAGTATTGGGAACCTATAAATGAAAAAACATTAAGATACCACTTATTACGTATGAAGAAGATGGGTTTCTTAGAAAATGAACAAGGTAAATTTTACTTTAGACCACCAAATACGGGTGATCGTTTTGATCCACATACATGGAGCAATATGATGTTTGATTTTTTTTATAAAGAGATTTCTAAAAAAATAGGAGATGTAATAAACGACCTTAAAACTAAGGAAAATATGATGTGAGTTATATGAAGAACGATGCAGTTTGGATTTTTGTAGGAATAATAATAGTTGTTTTTTTAATAGGAGTATTTTATTATAGTTTTATGAAACCACAACAAGGAATATCAATAAATATGAATATAAATTCACATAATAGTACAGTTTATCCTTATCAATTAATTCAAGCCACTATAAATATTACAAATACTGGAAAAACAGCATTTAGAGCAGTACCTTTCGGTGTTATATATAATGGAACTTTACAAGATATTTATAATATATCATTACCTGCAGGATCACATACACAAATTAATTTTAGTAAAGAGGCCTTAGCTATTGGAAATTATTCATTAGAAATAATTTTAGATCCCGAAGGAGGAAGCGGAATTATTTCGAATACTTCTATAACTAAAAACTCAATTGAATTTAAGGTTATAGCTGCTCAAAAACCTAACCCAACTCAAATATTAAATAGTAATAATAGTTATGAAAATTTAGTTTTTCAAAATGGAGAATCATATGTAGTAACAAGTTATTTGGATAAACAATATGGTTTAAGTATTTTTAGAGCTTCTACTATACCTGCAATTAATGCATTTTTAAATCCAATTTTAAATTTAACTTATTCTTATATAAAAAATATTTATTCTGCAGAAGCAATTTACAAAAATAATACAGTTTACTCAGTTTGGATACAAGGACCTTTAACACAAAATATATTTTATCAAGCAGGAATAGGTGCAAACCTTACTACAGAAAATAAAACTACAAAACAAAATAATAATGTTGCTTACATTCAATTAGATAAAAATACAACTATATGTAGTTGGTATCAAGAAGGATGGACAAAATCTTTAGCAATAATGGGAACAGAAAACTGTTTAAATTTTATTAATGAAAGTAACTACAACAATACATTTTTATTACAAAATAAAAATCCTATCCCACTTTTAGAAAACAAAACTATTATTCAAAACATAACATTCAAATCAATAGCAGGAGATGGCTATGGAAGAATGTTATATATGAACAAATCATTTGTTTTTGAATCTGTAATGCCTAATTTAGTAGGTTCATCAACTTGCTATGGATTGATAAATGTAGAAAATAATGTAAGTTATTGTAGTTCTTATTTATTTAGAAAAAATAACGATACAATAGGGCCAGTATCATTAATTGACACTAAAACATATTTAGGAAACTATAATCTTTCTGTAATTTCATTAATTAATTCTACATTAGTACTTCAACAAACAATAGAAAATATACAGATGTTAAAAAGTATTAATTACAGTGGTACTTCTGTAAATTTTTCTTCAGGAATAAAGAATAGTTGTAATTTTAATTCTAGTTTCTCTTGTTCAAATCCAAATTTTGAATTAAATAATTTAACTATGCAAATACAAAATACTTTAAATAAAACCGTATTAATAAATAAAATTGCTTGTTATAATTATGGATTTCCAGAATTTTATTTAGTTAATAAGACTATAGGATCACAATTGACAAGTAATATTATAACTCCTTGCTATGATAATGGAAATGTAATAAAAGGAGTAGCTTTGGGTCTTAATCTTAATATTATAATGAATTACACTGTATCGAATAAAAGTTATACTGCTTTAGGTACAACCAATATTATCTGATTAAATGGAAGATATTTACTCTTTCTTTTTAGAAAAAGTAGGTAAATTTACAGAAGTACAAGAACTTTCTATAAAAGAAATTGAAAATAATAATAATTGCTTAATTGTTGCACCCACAGGAAGTGGAAAAACTGAAGCTGCTCTTTTACCTATTTTGAATAAAATATATAAAGAAAAATCAGAAGCTATTTCAGTAATATATATAACACCCTTAAGAGCTTTAAACAGGGACCTTATGAAAAGGATAGAAGTACTTTGTAAAAATTTTCAAATTACAGTGGGTGTTAGACACGGTGATACAAGCAAATTAGAAAGAGAAAAACAAGCAAAGGAACCACCAAATGTAATTATAACAACTCCAGAGAGTATGCAAAGTATGTTATTATCTCAAAGATTAAGAGCCGCTTTAAAAAATCTTAAATATGTAATAGTAGATGAAATTCATGAGTTGTATTATAACAAAAGAGGTGCACAATTATCAGTAGCACTTGAAAGATATAAAGAGCTTTCAAATAATTTTTTAAGAATAGGAATCTCAGCAACTATAGGCAATTATGATGAAGTTGCAAATTTTCTTTTTGTAAATTCTAAATATAAAATAATTACTTCTGATATAGAAAAAAAATTATCAATAAAAGTTATGCTTCCAGATACTCCTTTCAATAGATATGATGAATTTAAATCTTCTTTCAATATTGATGATAAAAATATGGCAAGATTAGAAACGATAGAAAGTATAATAAAAAATCATAATGCAACTTTAATTTTTGCAAATACTAGACAGACTGTAGAATCTTTAGGTAGTAGACTAATTTATTTGAGTCGATTAGAGGGATTTGATTGTGTTGGAGTTCATCATAGCTCATTGGATAAAAATGAAAGAATAGAGATTGAAAATAATTTTAAAGAAGGTAAATTAAAATCAATAGTTGCAACAAGTTCTTTGGAATTAGGAATAGATATAGGAAATATAGATTTTGTAATTCAATATGGTTCACCTAGACAATCTACAAGACTTTTGCAGAGAATTGGAAGAAGTGGGCATAGAATAGGACTTGTTTCTAATGGATCAATAATAACATCTGGACCATTAGAAGCGATCGAATCTTTAGCAATTATAGTAAACGCAAATAAAAAAAATTTAGAAAAGTATAATATAGAAAAAAATCCTCTTGATGTATTAGCAAATCAGATAAGTGGAATTGTATTAGAATATAAAAAAATAGAAATTAAAAAGGTTTTTGATATAATAAAAAGATCTTCTGTTTTCCATAATATGGAATTTATAATTTTCAAAGAAGTATTAGAATTTTTATCAGAAATTAAAACAATATCAATAAATAATGAAAGTATAATGATAGGAAAAAGAACAAGAAAATATTTTATAGAAAATATTAGTGTTATACCCGATACTCCCAGATTTATAGTTAAACAGATATCAACAAATAGAATAATATCAACTTTGGATGAAAAATTTGTATATAGCAATATAGAAGAAAATTATTCATTTATAACAAAAGGAATACCTTGGAAAGTTGTTAAAATAGAAGATAGTACAATATTTGTAGAAAGGAGTGAAGAGTTAGAAGCAGCAATACCAGATTGGATTGGAGAGGACCTTCCTGTTTCAGTAGAAATAGCAAGTGAAACAATATCTTTATTTAAAAATATTAATAAATCAAATGAAATATTAGAAAAACATTGTCAAGAAAGAGTAGAAGAGTTTATAAAAAAACAAAGTAATTTTTTTATTCCAGATATAAACAATATTTCTATTGAAGAATTAGAGGATTATTCAATAATTTATATTTATTTAGGTACGCTCGCAAACGGATTTTTTGGAAGAGGAATTGGACAATTATTAAAAAAAGAAGGTATAGATGCTTCAGTAAAGGCAACAGCATACTCTATTATAGTTGAGTATAAATTTTCTACAAAAAAACCAGATTTATTAAATATTATAAAAAAATTAATTATGTATAAAAATAATGAAGATATGTTAACAGACTCTGATTTATTTAGATATAAGTTTGTTCAAATATCAAAGCTTTTCGGAATTGTTGAAAAAAAGGCCACTTTAACAAAAAACGTTACAAAAAAATTAATTGATTTTTATAAAAATACAGTAATTTATAAAGAAACACTAAGAGATCTTCAAAAAAATTACATCGATTATTCAACAATTAAATCATTTATAAAAAAGTATGAAAACAAAGAAATAAGTATAAATTTTGTAAGAACCGGATCGCCTTTTTCTAAAGAAATTCTTATTTCTGGTTTAGGATATAGTGATATAACTTCTATAATAAATCCAGGAGATGAAAAGATAGATTCTTTTCTTAAAAGAATAGAAAATAGGGATTATACTTTTGTATGTAGTTATTGTGGAATGTTTTTTTCTAAAAATTTAGGTAATGAAATAAAAGATGAAAAAATACTTTGTATTAGATGTAAAAGTTCTATGATTTCAACAGGTAAAGAAAAATATATAGAAATTTTAAATAAAAAAATGTTAAATAAAAAATTAAATAAAAATGAAATGAGTATTTATGAGGATTTAATAAAAGAAGCAGGCTTGATTAATGCTTATTCCTGGAGGGCGGTTATTTCTTTAAATACGTATGGTTTAGGTATAGCTACATCTGGAAGAATATTAAAAATGTTAAGAACATCTAAAGAGAAATTTGTAATTGATATCTTAAATGCTCAGAAACTATTTGTTAAAAACAGTAGATTTTGGAAAAAATAGTTATTGGTCTTGTATTTCCAAAAGTTTTGCATCTGAAACTAATGAATTCCCATCCAAACGCATAAGTCTTACTCCGCTTGCTGCTCTTCCGGTTATCCTTATAGAAGAAACTGGAATTGTAATTGTAATGCCAGTAGAACTGATAAGTATTAACTGTTCGTTGCCTTTTACAAATAACGCTTTCAGTACACTTCCTGTTTTATCATTTATTTTTAGATTTATAACTCCAGAACCGGATCTGCTTTGAACCCTATAAAGAGTTGTATCTGTTATTTTACCATAACCTTTTTCAGATATAGTCAATACACTTCCAGAATCGTTTGCAGCAATTATATTTTTAGCTTCGTCAGATTTTAGTTTGATTCCTCTTACGCCCATTGAACCTCTTCCGGTAAGCCTTAATGTACTTTGATCAAATTTAATTGATTTTCCATTCTTCGTAACTATTAAAAGATATTTTTCATCTTTGAAAATAATTGAGTCTGCTATTTTATCATCTTCGTTAAGAGTTATTGCTCTTATTCCTGAAGAACGTGGTTTTGAAAATAGCATAGCGTCTGTTTTCTTTACTAAACCTTTTGAAGTTAAGAAAACTATTTTTGAATTAGCAAATTCGTTAGTATTTAACATTGTTACTACTTTTTCATTTGTTAAATTAAGTAAATTTACTATTGCTTTGCCTTCAGAATATCTTCCAGATTCTGGAACTGTGTATGCTTTAAGCCAGTATGCTCTACCTGCATCTGTTATAAATAGTATATAATCTTTATTGTTACATGTTAACATTTTGTTAACAAAATCTCCTTCTTTTAGATTTATAGAAATAATTCCTTTACCTCCCCTTGCTTGTTCTTTATAAGTTACTAATGGAAGTCTCTTTACATAACCTTCTTTTGTTAATATAATACTTACCTTTTCATTACTTATCATGTCTTCATCTTTTATGTTTAAAGGTTCGTCTGATTGTATTATTTCAGTTCTTCTATCCCTCCCATATTTCTTTTTGAGTTCTTCCATATCTGAAATTATAATTGATTCTTGTTTTTCTTTACTTTCTATTATATTTTTATAATTAGATATTTTTTCTTGAAGGTCTGCTTTTTCTTTTAATAATGAAGCACCTTCTAAATGTGTTAACCTACTTAATTTCATATCTAATATTGCATTTGATTGTTTTTCACTTAATGAAAATTGTTGCATGAGGTTTGTTCTTGCATCAGAAAGTTCTTCGCTCTTTTTTATTGTTTTAATTATTTCATCTATATTTCCAAGGGCTATTACTAAACCTTCAACTATATGTAATCTATCAGTTGCTATACCTAATTCGTAGGTGCTTCTTTTTAAAATTATTTCTAATCTGTGAGTTATATAAACTTCAATTAATTGTAATATATTTAAACTTTTTAAGCTTGTTCCTACAACGGCCAAATTGATTATAGGAAATGTTGTTTGTAATTGAGTATGGTTATATAATTGATTTATAATTTGATTAGGATCTTCTCCGTTTTTAAGTTCAATTACTATGCTCATGCCAGTTCTTCCTGTTTCATCTCTTATGTCTCTTATTCCAGTAATTCTTTTTTCATGAACAAGATTAGCTATTGTATGAATTAAACTAGATTTATTTACATTATAAGGAAGTTCGTTTATAATTAGCTTATTTTTTTTATTATCTATCTCAATCTTTCCTCTTATTGATATTTGGCCTCTGCCTGTTTTATATCCATTATAGGAATTTAATGACATTATTACTATTCCTCCGGTTGGGAAATCCGGCCCTTTTATAATTTTTAATATATCATCAGTTGTGGCTTCTTTGTTTTTTAATTTATAAATTATTGCGTCACAGACTTCATTTAAATTGTGTGAAGGCATACTTGTTGCTACACCAACAGCAATACCTGAAGCACCATTGATTAATAAGTTAGGAACTTTCCCAGGTAGAACACTTGGTTCTTTTTCAGTATTATCGAAATTTGGTACCATTTGAACTGTATTTTTATCTAAATCTTCTAAAATTTCTTCTGCTAGTTTGGTTAATCTCACCTCTGTATAACGCATGGCTGCTGGAGGATCTCCGTCAATAGAACCCATATTTCCTTGTCCATCAACTAAAACATGATTTAATGAAAAATTTTGAGCCATTCTTACCATAGTATCATAGACAGCTATGTCACCATGAGGATGATATTTACCTATTGTTTCTCCTACAATTCTTGCACTTTTTTTGGTTGGTTGGTTATGCGTATTGTTTATTTTACTCATTGCATATAAAATTCTTCTTTGGGCTGGTTTAAGACCATCTCTTGCGTCTGGTATAGCCCTGCCTATTATTACACTCATTGCATAATCAATATAACTTGCTTGTAGTTCATCTTCAAGATTAACATTATTTATTTTTGTCATAAAAATCACTACACATCAAGAACGTTTACTTCCTCAGAATGGTCATGTAAAAATCTTCTTCTTTGAGAAGGATCTAGCCCCATAAGCACAGTAAATAAGCTATCTGCAATTTGTGCATCTTTTATCTGAACTTTTTTAAGCATTCTTTTTTCTGGATTCATTGTTGTTTCCCATAATTGATCAGGATTCATTTCTCCTAAACCTTTGTATCTTTGCGTTTCTGCATTTTTGTATTCCTCTGTTCTTATTATATTTAATTCTTCATCGCTATAAACATACGTTTCTGTCTTACCTAATTTAATTTTGTAAAGAGGAGGTTGTGCTATGTAAATATACCCCTGTTCTATCATTTTTTTCATATATCTGTAAAAAAAGGTTAGAAGAAGTGTTCTTATATGACTACCATCTACATCTGCATCGGTCATAATTATAACTTTATGATATCTTGCATTTTCTATGTTAAATGTTTCTCTTATCCCAGTTCCAAATGCCGCTATTAAAGATTTTATTTCTGCGTTGTCAAAAATCTTTTCAAAACTTGCTTTTTCTACATTTAGTATTTTACCCCTTAAAGGTAATATTGCTTGAGTGTTTTTGTCTCTTCCCATTTTACTAGATCCTCCGGCGCTTTCACCTTCTACTATAAAAATTTCTGTTTTTGTAGGATCATTTTCTATGCAATCTGCAAGTTTCCCAGGAAGAATTGTATTCTCAAGAACACTTCTTTTTCTTGAAAGTTCTCTTGCTTTTCTTGCACTTTCTCTGGCATTAGCAGCAGAAATTGCTTTATCGATTATAGATTTTGCTTCTTGTGGATTTTCTTCCAAATATCTGGAAAAAGAAGAGTAAACTTCGGTTTCAACAAATGTTTTGATTTGTGTATTACCTAATTTTTCTTTTGTTTGTCCTTCAAATTCAGGATTCTGCATTAAAACAGAAAGAACAGCAGAAAGTCCTTCTCTTACATCATCTCCAGAAATTTTTAAATCTGTCTTTGAATATTGTTTGTTTTTTGAAAAATAATTAATTAAAGCTCGGGTTATTGCCGAATGAAAACCTGAAACATGAGTTCCGCCCTCTGTTGTTTTTATTGAGTTAACAAAAGATTCTAATTTTTCTTCATATGTGTCATTATATTGTAATGAATATTCTAAAGTAAACTGGCCCTCTATTTTTTTATAATGAAATATGTTGGTTATTGTGTTTTTACCTTTATTGAGAAATAAAATAAAATCATTTAACCCCTTTTCAGAAAAATAAGTAATTTCTTCGGGTTGTTCAAATCTATCATCTTGTAAAATTATTTTCAAACCTGGATTTAAAAATGAAGTGTAAGTTAATCTTTCTTTAAGAATAGTTGAGTCAAATGTCGTAGTCTTGAATATTTCTTTATCTGGTTTAAATTTTATTGTAGTTCCTGTGGTGTTACTTGTGCCTATTTCTTCCATTTTAGAAATTGGAATACCTCTACTAAATTTTTGTGCATAAAGTTTTCCATGTTTTTTAACAATCACTTCGGTAAATTCTGAAAGAGCATTAACTACCGTTAAACCAACACCATGAAGCCCCCCAGAAACTTTATAAACTTCGTTGTTAAACTTTGCACCTTTATGTAAGGTAGTCATTATTACTTCTAAAGCACTTTTGTTATATTTTGGCATAATTTCTACAGGTATCCCTCTTCCATCATCACTAACTTCCGCAACATTGCCTTCTTCACTTTGAGAAAGTTTTATAATTATATTTTTACAAAAACCTGCAAGTGCTTCGTCAACTGCATTGTCTATTACTTCAAATAAAAGATGCAATACGCCTTGTGAACTTGTTGATCCTATATACATTGCCGGTCTTTTTCGTATACCTTGTGGACCCTCTAAAACAACTATGTTTGATGCTTCGTAATCGACAGTAGAAGAGTCCATAATATCAAATATATTTAGCATCAAAAGAATATAAAGCTTTCTATAATCTTTGTCGAGTATAATGTGGTAATTTGATGTTTTAATTTTTTATTATTTTGTAAAGAATTAGTATATAAAAAGTATTATATATATTTGTATTAGATAAGGTTAATGGTGAATTGAATGACAGATAGACCACTAGGAGTTGCCATTATATCAGTATTAGCCATTATAGGAGGTGTATTAGGTATATTGGCCGGAATATTTTTTGTATTGGGTGGAAGTTTACTTGGAAGTTTACTTAGCACCGCTGTAGGTAACATTTTTGGTGGTTCTCTTACGAGTGCGGGCGGTTTAATAGGATTGATATTCGGCGCATTAGGCATAATAGTAATTTTATTAGGAGTGTTGTATGTTCTTTTTGGATATGGTGCCTGGAATGGAAAGAAATGGGCCTGGATACTCGGAATAATTTTTTGCGTAATAGATATATTAATGATAGTAGCAGGCAATATTATTTCATTAATTATTGGTGTACTGGTCTTAATATATTTATTTAGAAAGAATACAAAAACATATTTCAAAGTATAATTAGAACTTTTTGTTTTTTTCTTTTATTTTTCTTTTTTTATTATTTACATTTAAACATTTAATTAAAGCAAAGGATATGATCAGTAATATAATGTATATCAAAAAATTTATATCATTTAAATAGAGTAGTATATCAGCAAATTAATAAATACATATATCAATAAATATTAAAGTCATGGGTCCGTAACTCAGTTTGGTCAGAGTGTCTGGCTCTTAACCAGAAGGTCGTGGGTTCAAATCCCACCGGGCCCATTTAATTAAAATGTTTATATAAGTTGAGTACATGATCAATAATACGAATTTTTATGATTTAATAAATGATTTTAACTCAATAAATATTAAAAAAATAGATGAAAAAACACTTGAAAAAATAGATAAAAATAAAAGTATATTTAGATGGAGCGGACAGTTTCCTTCAAAATTAATTGAATATTTATTAGATGAATATGGTAAAAAAAATGTAATTGATCCTTTTTGTGGAAGTGGTACTGTATTATTTGAGGCTGGTAGTAAAAAAATGGATGCATATGGATTTGATATTAATCCTGCAGCAATAGAATTATCAAAATTAGCTAAATTTTTTAATATTGATAAAAAAACAAGAAAAAAATATTTAAATGAAGTAGATGAAATAATTTTTGAAGTAATAAATAAAATAGATCAAAATAATAAAAAATTATTAGATGAAAACGATTTTAGAGAAATTGAAAAAAAATTAAAGGATATAAAAAATGAAGTCGTATTAAATATATTTACTAATGTTTTAATGAGATTTTCAGTAATTGAAAATAAGTATACAATTTTAGGATTATTAGAGGCAAATAATATAAATAAAAAAATAATTATGAATATTCCTTTTTCCAAAAAAACAATTGAAGTACATAAATTAAATAGTAAAAAACTGCCGATTTTAGATAACTCTATTGATTTATGTATTACTTCTCCTCCTTATCCTGGTGTTTTTAATTATTATAAAAACTATAAAAAAATTGCTTTTTTAAAAAAGTGGAACATTTCAGAAATAAAAAAAGAGGAAATAGGAAATTATAATTATGGTAGTCAGAATGCAAATTTTTTGAAATATGGAATTGATTTAATAAAGGTATTAAAAGAAATTAATAGAGTTTTGAAAACAAATGGAAGATTAATTTTAATAATAAATGAAAATATAAAAATAAAAGAAAAAACAATAAAAAATTCAATATTTTTGTATTTGTTAGTTTTAATGTGTAACTTTAAATTAGTTGAAAAACAAGAAAGAGTTTATAAAAATAGAAATAAAGAAAATGTTATAGAGGACATACTTCATTTCGTTCCAGTAAAAGAACAAATTTTAGAATTTAAATATTTTGAAGAGATAATTAAATATATTTTAAATATAAGATAATTATAAATATCTAAAAAAAGAAAGAAAGTTTATGCAAAATATTGATTTTAAAAATTTTCTTAGAAAACAAAAACAAGGTAAGCTTGCTTTTTTTGATGTTTATGGTACATTGGTACCTAACGAAGGTTATGCAAAGATTAGTTCTGAAGCAATTAATTTTATAAACAAATTATATGATAATGATTTTACCCTAGGTATTGTTACAGGTTGTGAAGATAAAAGTATAATAATTAATATTTTAAAAGAAGCAAAAATAGAAGATTTATTTTCAGTAATAGTTTCTGGGGAAGATAGAAATACTCATTTGGAAAGGTTGTTTGCAGGAATAATTTCTGCTGAAAAAATAACCGGAAAAATGTTTAATAATGAAATATACCATTTTGATGATGATTATAGAAGGATATCCAGTACTAAAGAATTAGGTGTAAAATATTTTATGGTAAGCGATGATCCAAACGCCAAATTAAGTGTTTTATATGCAGATTATATAATGAAAGACTTTAAAGATGAAAATGTATATAAGTTATTAGGAATAAAAAATGTTAGAAAAAATAAAATTTAATTATTTGTTTCTATTTATCATAAATTCTGCAAACTCTCTTATTAATTGTTTTGATTTTGATTCTTTTAATATTTGTTCAATTTCATTTAGAGAATCATTTATTATTTTATGTGCTAAATTTTTACAATAAGTAAATGAGTTATATTTTTTAATAATTGAGATAGCTTCATGTATTTTCTGTTTTTCTTTTGTATGTTCTGATAATATTTTTAAAAGTTTTTCTTTATCATCTTTTGAGGCTTTATTTAAAGTTTGGATTACCATCAATGTTATTTTTCCTTCACTTATGTCATCTCCTACACCGCCCTTACTTTCAGAAACTTTACTGTCGTCAATATTTAATAAATCATCTTGTATTTGAAATGCAATGCCTAATGCTGCACCAAAGTTTCCAAGCGTTTTTATTGTTTTGTCATCCACTTCACATAGTATACCAGCTAATTCGCAAGCAAAACGAGACAATACACCTGTTTTGTTATTTGACATTTCTAAATATTTATTTTCAGTTATCTCCTCTGTTTTTATTAAACCAGCATGCCAGGATATGTCAGTAGCTTGACCAATAGTTACGCGAACCATATTAGATAAATAAGAAGTTGTTAATTTTGCCTTTACAGATTCTGATAGTTTTTTACTTGAAAAAAGCATATGTAATGGAAAAAACATCATATAGTCTCCAAGGTTAGTTGCTATATCTAAACCATATTTTACATGTACTGCTGGAGAACCCCGTCTAGTTAAAGAATTATCCTCTATATCATCATGAATTAATGTTGCATTGTGAATTATTTCAGTTATGGTTGCAAATTCAACATAATCTTCTGGTTTTTTACCTAATGCTTCTATAAAAAGTAATGTAAGAATAGGTCTCCAACGTTTACCACCTAAATCTAATAAATACCATAAAGGATCTAGAACTCCTTTTTCAAAGGCCTTTTCATCATATTCATAATTAGTTTTGCCTAGGATCTTTGTCATGTATTCTTTATTTGATTGCCTTTTCAAATATGTAACTATAGTTTCATTAATTATTTTACTTTTTTCTGAAAGTAGTGAGTCTATTTTTGAAGATTCAACCATTTATTTCACATTTATAATAAATCATACTTTATAATTTTAAATGTTTTTATTAAAACGTCTTAAAACGTATATTATCTGTGTTGAAATTCAAAAGATATTTATATCTTAAATGCGTAAATATATACTACTATCTTTGGGTCCGTCTATGAATAAAACAAAATATAAAAAATTAACTGAGAAAAAAAATGTTAAGATTAAAAAAATGGGTAAAAAAGTTAAAAAAATCCAAGGCGTTCCTAAAAAAACAAATAATATAAATAAAAAAATAATTAAAAATCTATCCAAACCAATAGTCAAAAAAACTACAAAAAACTCTGCAAAAATAGAAAAATTAAATTTAGAAAATATAAATAAGGCTAAAATTAAAGAAGTTGCAACAAAACAGTTATCAAATAATTCATTGAAAGAGTATATTTCTAAAAATGTAGGAAGTGGGGCCAATGGTATTTTAAGTTTACTTGTTGAGGAACCTAATGTTGATGAAAAAATTGCAGATGTTTTAAAATTAAAACTTAATGAAACAAGAAGAATGCTTAATTTATTAAATAATTATGGTTTAGTTAAGTATAATATAAATAAAGATTCTAATGGATGGTTAACTTTTGTTTGGTATATGGATTACGAATCATTAGATCTATTTAGTAAAAAAATATACGAAATCACAGATACAAAAATTCAAATTTTACCTCAAGATTGTAATGATTTTTTTATTTGTAAAACATGTTCGAAGTCACGTACAATGGTAGTTTCATTTGAAACTGCATTTGATGGTAAATTTAAATGTGTTTGTGGAAACCAATTAACAATGATAGAAAGAGAAAAAGCAGAAGAATTATATAAAGCAGTAAACAAATAACATCATAAAAAGCGAGGTAGGGTAGCTCGGAGTGCCCGCCGGGCTCATAACCCGGAGGTCGGTGGTTCAAATCCACCCCTCGCTACATTTAAATAATGACCCCACGTTTCCACTAATCGTTTAGTTATAGTATATATAGTAAGTAATTCAAATTACATTAAAATATAAATATCAAATTTTTTGAAAAAAATATGAAAAATATTAGTGGAAATGTAGTGTTGTGATAAAAAATGAATAAAAAAGAAGAATTAGAAGATTTGTTTAATAAAATAGAGTTAGAAAAAAAAACAAGAGAATTATTACCTTTACCTGTTGATTTTTATAAAAAGAAACAAATAAATAATTTAACAGAAAAAATAATAGAAAATGAAAATTTAAAAGAAGAGAATTTAGATAAAAATATAGAAAAACTTATTAACAACATAAAAAAAATTAGAATTCAAAAAATACTTTTGTACATTGCATATGAAAAACGAATACCTATGCCAATACCTAAAGAAGAAGAAAACCTTTATATTTGTATAAAAGATATAATAAGTAGTCCTTCTTCAAATATAAAAAATAACAAAATAAAAATAATTAACAATACTCCGGAATTAATAACTCCGGAAGGCAACAAAATAGGTCCGTTTAGAAAAGGACAATATATAAACATTCAAGAAATAGAAAATCAAAATGAAATAGATTTTATATTAAATAACAAAATAGGAGAAATAATATAAGTGATTTTATGAAAATAGAAAAAGAAATCAATACATTCTGTCCAACTTGCAACAAGCATACACTACACGCAGTAAAAAATGTTTCGAAAGGCAAACAAAGAGGATTAGGAAAAGCAACAAGAAGACATAATAGGGCCATTAAAGGTTATGTTGGTAGCGTTGAACCTAAAATTCATCCTAAAAAATTGGGAAAGAAGCAAAAAGTAATTATAGAATGTAATATTTGTAAAAAGAAAGCTGAAAAAGTATTTGGTAAAAGAACAAAGAAAAAATTAGAAATCAAAAGGTGAATGTAACGATAATATCAAAAGAATTACCAGAAGAAAAAGAATTAGTTCTTGTAAAAATAACAAAAATAATGCCATATGGTGCTTATTGTGAGCTCCAAGAATATAAAAAAGATGCTTACTTACCCATTTCAGAAATAGCATCGGGTTGGATTAAAAATATTCATGAATTTATAAAAGAAGGTCAAAAAACAGTCGCAAAGGTATTATCTGTAGATAAGGAAAAAAAGACTATAGATGTTTCATTAAAAAAAGCAACTCAAAAAGAAAAAACTGATAAACAAAACGAATTCAGTATAGAAAAGCGCTACGAGAAGTTATTTGAACAAGCGTTAATATTATCAAAACAAGAATCTAAAAAAGATAAAATTAAACAAGAATTATCTGAAAAATTTATTACATATACTAATCTTTTCAATAAATTGTTAGAAGATCAAAAATCTATAGATTTTATTAAAAATAAACAATTTTCCGAATCTTTATTAGATATAATAAGTAAAAATATTAAACCTAAAAAGTATATCGTTTCCTACACAGTTGAACTTAAGATAATAGATCCCAAAGTAAGTATTAAAAAACTTAAAACTGTTCTTGAGGAAATAAATAAGAAAGGTATTGATATTTTATATTTAGGTGCACCCAAATATAGATTTACTACAGAAGGAGAAGATTATATTTCAGCTGAAAATAAAATAAAAGAATCAAAATCAATATTGGAAAAGAATAATTTTGTATTTTTCAATATGAAAAATGACTAGGTATAATTATGGAGAAAACAAAAATTTTTTACGATAAAAAAATAAAACTTAAAAATCCTACTTTATTGGTTGGTTTGCCAGGAATAGGGAGTGTTGGAAGTTTAGTTGCAGAACATATTAAAAACGAAACAAAAGCTCAAAAATTTGGTGTTCTTTACTCACCATTTTTTCCTCCTCACGTTATAATGGAAAAAAACGGCACGGTAAGAATGTTAAGTAACAGATTATATCATTTTAAAAATAAAAAAGGTAATAGTATAATTATATTATTAGGGGATACTCAACCAATAACAACCAAAGGGCAGTACGCCGTTAACGGCAGAGTTGCAAAATTTTTCAAAAAAATAGGAGGAAAAACAGTCTACACCGTGGGTGGTTATAATATAAGTAATAGTTATGTAGAAAAGCCACGAGTTTTTGGAGTTGCTTCTAGTACTAAAATAATAAACAAATTAAAAAATGATGGAATAATCTTTGGAAATGCTTCCGGAAGTATCTTTGGTGCTGCTGGTTTACTTCCTGTTCTTTCATCAAAATTTGGTTTAGATTCAGCATGTATAATGGGCGAAACTGGTCTGTTAGAGATAGATGCTAACGCGGCAAAAGCTGTACTAGAAAAACTAAATAAAGTATTGGAAATAAATATAAGTCCTTCTAATCTAGATAAAATAAAGAAAGAAACTGAAAAATTAATGAAAGAGTTAGAAGATACTTCAAAACAAAATCCCGAACAACTTCAAGGAATGCCACAACACAAAGACAATCTTACTTATATAAGATAAATAAGAAACAATATTTTTTAATATCTTAAATTTCAAAGCAAAAGTAATATCATTGTTAATATAGCAGCAGAAACTGAACATAGAATATTTGTTGTATACTTATTGCCTACTCCTTTTTCTTCATAATATCCAAAAACAGAGTCAACAATATCTCCAAAAAATCCCGCAACCACACTTAAAATTAAAAGAAGTACATTTCCAGTTAATACAAAAGCAACAATACCTATTATCAATGCTCCAAAAAATCCCGCAACAAATCCTAACATTGATACCGCACCAGAAGTCCCCGCATTAACTTTCCTCATACTAAACAACATTATTGCCTTTTTCTGGAGAACGCCCAACTCGCTAGA
This sequence comes from Candidatus Micrarchaeaceae archaeon, assembly GCA_038730205.1. GTDB lineage: Archaea > Micrarchaeota > Micrarchaeia > Micrarchaeales > CABMGC01 > JAJZOD01. Next base: position 32,006 of record JAVYRW010000001.1, read on the forward strand.
AAATTTATCTGCGGTTATTGCCGCAACCGAAGCTGTAAAAGCAAAAATAAGCAAAGACGAATTTAATCCTAAATACCCCCTAAGTGCATATAACATGGTTATAATTAATGGAATTACTCCATTAGCTGCTACATTTTCCCAGCCCCTAGTTCCTTCGTAGATTCCATAAGCTATCTTTTGTTTCTTTTTAAAAGCAGTCACTAGAGCAGAAACTATTAAGAAACATAACATTAATAATAGAAAAAGCCACCACAAACTGCCTCCAAACAACACAAGCAAAACTCCTAAAATTATAGCTGAAAGAATACCTTCTTTATTAAGTGTAAGAAAAGACGTCATTTTATCAAATTATATATATTTCCACTATTTACAAAGGTTTATAAATCTAACTTCAGTTATAATACTACGAATTCTATGTAGGAAGGGTTAACTGGTCGCCTTGCCAGTGCATTAAATTGCACTGGCCTCTTCCTAGTTTTAATTTTAAACTTAATTTTTACCTTTGTATATTAGTTTATTTATATCTTTCTTTTTTGTCAATTGCAGTAATTATAACAGTAATTAAACAACTAATGGTATTTTAAATTTTAAGTATAAATTATATATAAATCACTTTTTATGGTATATTTATGGTTAAGGAGAAAGCTATTAAAGAACTAGAAGATCTTCCCGGAATTGGTCCAACAACAGCAGAAAAGTTAAAAGAAGCAGGATATACTGATTTAGAAAAGATAGCAGTTCTGTCTCCTCACGAACTTTCAGAAATTTCAGGTATGAGTGTAGATAACTCTAAAAAAGCAATTGAAGCTGCAAAACAAGCAACAACCCTTGAGTATAGCACAGCTTCAAAAATTTATGAAGAAAGAAAAGCTATTGGCAGAATTTCAACTGGCTGTAAGGATCTTGATGAATTACTAGGTGGTGGAATTGAAGCTAAAAGTATAACAGAAGCATATGGAAAGTTCGCTTCAGGCAAATCACAATTAAGTTTTCAGCTTTCAGTCAATGTTCAGTTACCTATGAACAACGGCGGTCTCGGTGGAAAGGTACTTTTTGTTGATACTGAAGGTACATTCAGACCCGAAAGAATTGAAGCAATAGCAAAAGCAGCCGATCTTAATCCTGAAGAAGCTCTTAATAATGTTTTTGTTGTACGTGCAGAAAATACAAGCCAACAAATTCTTACAATTGAGCGTGCAGATAAACTAATAAAAGAAAACAATATACGTTTGATAATAGTTGACTCTATGATGTCTCTATTCAGAAGTGAGTTTGCAGGAAGGGGTGCTTTAGGAGAAAGACAGCAAAAACTCAATGCACACATACACAAATTACAAAAACTTGCAGATACTTATTCATTGGCAGTTTATATAACTAATCAAGTTATGGATAATCCAGCAATATTATTTGGGGATCCAACAACTCCTGTAGGTGGTAATATTATAGCACATGCCGCAACCACACGTTTATACTTAAGAAAAAGTAAAGAAGATAAAAGAATCGTACGTTTGGTCGATTCACCAAACATGCCCGAAGGCGAAGCGGTAATGAAGATAACAAATAATGGGATACGTGACTAAATATTTAAAGTTTGAAGTGTAAAGATGCTTTTTTTAATAGGTTTGGGTTTAGGTCCTGGAGAAATTTCAATTAACGGTGTTTCAACAATTAAGAAATGTAAAAAGATTTTTATAGAAAATTATACTACCCCTATTTCTGAAGAATATATCTTTTTTTTAAAAAGTTTAACAAAAAAAATAACTTTCCTTGAAAGAAAAGACATGGAAGATTATGCAAAAAAACTCGTTTCTAATGCAAAAGAAGAAAACGTAGCTATCTTAATACCTGGAGATCCTTTAATAGCAACTACACATCATTTACTATTTATAATAGCTAAAAATCTTTCAATACCCATAAAAGTACTACATTCTTCATCAGTTTTTTCTGCAGCAGTAGCAGAAAGCAGATTGGACATATATAAATTTGGGCCCACTACAACATTATCTAATTGGAGTGAAAAATACAAGCCCACATCTTTTCTTGAAAAAATTCAACAAAACATCAAAAATAATCAACACACACTTTTACTTTTTGATATAATAAATAATGGTGAAAGAACATTATATCCAAAAGAAGCTTTATCTATAATAGAAAAAGCAGAAGAAAAAATAGAAAAGAAAGTATTAAGTAATAAGGAAGTAATACTTCTGGGAAATTTGGGTTGTGATAACCAATTAATTTTCTATGGAACTTTACAAAAAATAACCGAAATAAATACATCTGGATTAAATAAATTTTGTATGGTTATTCCAGGAAAAATAAGTTTTGCAGAAGCAGAATTACTAGAATTAATAAAAAAATAAACTACCAATACTTTAAAGTAATCGCAAAAGCTGCAAAACCAAAACCTTCTACAAACCACAAACTGACAATTCTAAATAATATTGTAATAATTGATGCAAGTGCAAAACCTACTCCTATTGGGCCAAAAAATAATGTAAGGTAACTTATTAATGCGGCATCAGTAACCCCCAAGGCTCCAGGAATACCTGTTATTATACCTATAAGTAAAGAAGAAGTATAAACAAAAACAACAATCGGTATAAGAGAGATACCTATATTTATTCCTGTACTTAAAATTACAAAATATAAAGCAACTCCATTCAAAAACATCGAAGGCACCGTGTATATCATTGAATATATATATGTGCCTATTCCTAAAGAATTACTATTTTTAAAGTACATTGCTCCTTCTTTGAAAAATCCTCTAAGCCATCTTACATTACCAAAACGATTTTTTAATAGTTCAAAAGGACCTTTGTTAAAAAAGAAAATAAAAGGCAACATTAATAAAATAGTTATAAATATTGACAAAATTAAATATTTTCCTACTAAAAATGACATAAATAAAGAAAGAATTATAAATCCAAAAAAATCTGTAAAGTTGTCCGCAACAACAGCAGGAAAAATCTTAGCAAATCTTGTTTTAGTTATTCTATTTATTGTATAAGCTACAACTCCCCTTCCCCATCTTCCGGGTGTTATATCCATAGAATACATAGATAAATAAACAATGAAATTTTTAGTTCTAGATATGTGTATGCCTAATTTCTTAAGATAAAGTTCCCATTTTGGATAACGTATTATATATCCTAAGAACAAAACAACAAAAGCCAAAGAAAAATAAAAAAGATTTATTGACAAAAGCGATTTTATAAAATAACTGTATCCTTGATTTAATATTGCAAGAGCAGAAATTATAACAAAAATAATGAAACTTACTGTCATTACTATTAATATTACTTTTTTCGCCTTTTTAATGCTAAGGTCCCTTTCATCAAGATCGAGATTTTTTAATCGCTTCCTTTTCTTCATGGTTACTTTTATGTTATACTACTTTTTAAACTTTATTATTCTTTCAGAAGAAGCTTTCTTGTCAACACTTAAAAGAGCAACTGCACTTTTTTCATGATAGTCTGTTAATATATAACCTGATTTTTCAGCTATTTGTTTTGCAAATTCTTTTATATCTTCAGTTCTTGGCATTTGTTCGTATGAAAGTCCTCTTTTTTCATTTCTTGCACCACCAACATAAGAAAAACCCTTTACCTCTACATAATGTGGTTTACCTTTTTTAATTAAATCACAATAACCTTCAACATCCTCCATACTTAATTTTTTAACTAAAGTTAATCTGAAAACTCTTCTAGTTGGCAAAGTTGAAAAATATTCCAAAAAGTTTATGAAGTTTTCCCAAGTAGCTGTAAGATTCTTTGCTCTTGTTATTTTTCCATAAAGTTCTCTATTTGGTGCTTGTATTGAAACATAAAGTTGAGTTGGCATCTCAGTTAAAGCTTTTAATGCATTTATCATAGTTCCATTTGTTACAACAAAAGTACTTATCCCTCTATCATGAAATGCTCTTAATAATTCATTCATTTTTGGATAAAATAAAGGTTCTCCGGTAAGACTAAAAGCTACATGTGCAGGATCATTTGATTCGTTCCATCTTTTCATATCTACCTTTTCATTACCTTTGTATCCACTAACTATTCTTTTATGTTCATTTACCAAACCTTCAACTATGCTTTCTGGAGAGTCCCATTTTTCAATAGCATTTATCTCATTCCAATTAAATCCTACTTCTTCAGGTATTATTCTCCAACAAAAAGTACAAGCCAAATTACAACCTATTGCAGGGGTTGCTTGTATACATCTCCAACTCCTTATACCATAGAATCTGTGTTTATAACAACTTTCACCACCTTTTAAACTATCTGAAGTATAATTACATATTTTTGTTGCTGAATGTTTACCAACAAAATGATATCCTTGAGATTTCATCATGGTTGCTAAACCTTCGGGCATGTGTGGTTTTTCTTTTTTAATAAGTTGTTCAGTTTCCTGCATATAATACACTATAATTATTAAGTAAAAATAATTTATACTAGTATTATGTAAAGAAAGATATATAATTTTACACGTCTTTATACTAAAAAGGTGTAATTTTTGAGTAAAACTATGAAGGGCCAATCAGCAATAGAATTTTTAACAACATATGGCTGGGCAATAATAATACTCATAATAGTATTGGCCTTTGTAGTTTATCTTCTAACATCATTAAATACTGTTGTTCCAAATACCTGCACATTTAATTCTGGTTTTTCATGTACTGATTTTTTGGTAGAAACAAACTCATTATCCTCTACAGTTTTAATGCTTTTAAGTAACAACCAAAACTATCCGATAACTAGTGCAACAGCAGTTGTTAATTTGTCTTCAATAGGAACTGTAGTTGCACACTGTTTGCCTACCTATGTAATCCCTGGAGGGGATATCTTATGTACGGGTACGACTAGCAACATTATTGGTAATAATGTAGATTTAAGCGGCAAAGCAACTGTAAACGCAAGTGAATGTATTAGTATATCTAATCCAGTTGCATGCACTCAAAAGTATAATATAAACTACACCGCAACATTAAATACAAAAACAACAACGTATGCTAACAACATTTGTTCTATATCTTTATCATTTACCACTGGTACTATAACTGGTGTCCAGTATCCATTATCAGCAGAGGTTACATTAAATGGAAATCCGATTTCCGGAGCAACAGTTAACTTTTCTTCTTCATCAAATTATCTATCTATAACTCCTCACTATGAAAATACTGTAGATAATGGAACAGCAACTACTCATATATTTGCAGAAGCAAGCGGAAGTTATACAGTAACAGCGAAATTTTATACATGTTCAGTTTCATCAACATTTTCTTTCTCAAAATTAACTACAAATCAGAAATTAATTTTTGTTCCAATAAAAATTATCAATAATGAAAACTCAGTTACTCAACCTAATTTTCAGGATCAACTTTCATTTAATCCAAATACATACTTTTCATATGAAAAACAAAATCTTAGTAATATAGAATTTACTTTAAATGAACCTTATGGTATATCTGGAAGTGTACCACTTTATTCTTGGATAGAAAGTGGTGCATCTTCAACAGCAACAAAATCAATAGTTTGGGTTAATTTAGGTTCTCAAACATTAGGTCCTGTTGATACTAATCTAAATAACATAACTATTTACATGAACTTCTTACCAAACAACTCTCCAGTAACATCTGGTTATACCGGTTATGCGCCACAACTTTACTGCTCAGATGGCTGTTCCCAAATCTCGTATGGGCAATACGATAACGGAGGAAAAGTATTCAATTTTTATGATAATTTTGCTGGCACGTCACTAGATAGTAACTGGCAAACATACACCTCCACCTCTTATCCTCCTAATGTTTTTGTTTCGAATGGGTTAACATTTACTACAAACGATGTTTCAAGTGGCGGAGCTGACCTATACACTTCAAATAAAGTTTATTTTGTAGGCAATACTTTAGATTTCTACGGTTATATAGGTGCACAAGCTACTGGGGGTTATTCTGAACAGGGCTTCGGTTTTGGTTCGTATCCTCAAGGAGCATCTGACACAGGATTTGTAGTTCAGGGTATAAGTAGTTTATCAGGTTCTTCATTTTTTTATGTAGGAGGTCCTGATTTTTATGCTACAACACAAAGACAGTTAACCTCATTACAAACAAACACCGGTTTGGGTATATGGACAGTTTCTATATTTAATGGTAACATTATTAGTTATTATAATTATTTAGATACGGGTTCCATTCAAGAACCAACATCAACTTCTTCACAACTTAGCATGGCGATAGCAGCACAAGCAAATTCTGGGTATCCTAATAATCCTACATTTTTACAATGGTTTAGAATGCGCCAAACACCGCCAAATGGAGTAATGCCTCAAAATATTTTTGGAACTGTTTCAAGTACCTAATTAATATTATTTTTTAAAAGAAGTTTTTTCATCATATGTCTATTTGTTTCTTTTTTTAAGTCACATTTTAAAAATATATAAAATTTAATAATATATATTATTCGTATTACTGGAAAAATTTCTAATCATAATTTATATTTTTTCTACAAATTTTTAAAGACTTTTAAAGCCTATATAAATAATTGAATTTTAACAAATTTATATAAATCTTTTTAAGTTATACTAAATATGATGCTTCCGGTAAGGTATGGTTTAGTACTTATTTTGATTATGGGCGTTTAGATGGTTAAAGAAAGCATTCATGAATATGTTCCGGTTCACACGATCCTCAGTGTAGACCAAAGTAAAAAAATGTTAGAAAATTTAGGTCTAAAACCAGAGAATCTTCCAAAACTTTCAAGTTCTAATACACAAGCAGTATACATAAAAGCCAAACCGGGAGATATTGTGGAAGTCAAAAGAAATGATTACGGTAAAGAATATTTATACTACAGATTTGTCGTAGAAGGTTAAGTCCTTCTATGTTGGTTGATATAATGGAAGAAAAAAATCTATTGTTAGCATCTTATTTGAATAATTCATCATTAGTACAGCATCAAATGGACAGTTTTAATCGTTTTCTTGATAACGGCATTGCAAAAGCAATGGGCAATCAAAATATTATAGAGCCTAGCGTAGAGGGTTTCGCATTAAAATTAGGTAATGTGCGTATAGGTAGCCCTTCAATAATAGAGGCTGACAGTTCAAGAAGAAACATAATGCCTAACGAAGCTCGTTTAAGGAATATAACTTATGGAGCACCAATTTACATGGAAGTAGTTCCTGTAATAAGGGGCATAGAAAAAACCGCTTCATATGGAGAAGTTTATGTGGGAGATATACCTATTATGATAAGAAGTAACTCTTGTCATATAAAAAATATGAGTAGATCTCAATTAATAGAAAACGGAGAAGATCCTGATGATCCTGGAGGTTATTTCATAATAAAAGGTGTAGAAAGAGTACTAATAGGTTTAGATGATGTTGCATCAAATAGGATTATAACTACAAAAGAGAAAAAAGGCACAGAGGTAAAATCTAGAGTATTTTCATCAACACCTGGATTTAGGGCACGTTGTGTTGTAAAAAGAACACAAAACGGAGCATTTACGGTAGACTTTCCAACAATAAGTAGAAGTGTAGATTTTATTTTATTATTAAAAGCAATGGGAATGGATTTAGATGAAATTAAAGAATACTCATCATCATTACTTCCATTTAAAAATGATATTTTGTTAAATATAGAGTTAAGTGTAATAAACAAAGAAAAACCCGAAACCGGAGTAATGACAAAACAAGAAGCACTTTTAGAGTTAGGAAAGATGGCAGCTCCAGGACAAGCAAAAGAATACCAAATAAAAAGAGCAGAAACACAGATAGATAATTACTTGTTACCACATTTAGGAAGTGATGAAAAATCAAGATTACAAAAAGCAAACTATTTATTAGAAATGGCAAAAAAATCAACGGCAATAGCTAATAAAGTGGTAAGACAAGATGATAAAGATCATTATGCAAATAAAAGAACAAGATTTGCAGGAGAGTTAATGGAAGAACTTTTTGCATATGCATTCAGATTTTTCTTAAAGGAAGTAAAGTACCAAATAGAAAGAATGAGTGCAAGAGGAAGAAGATTAAGTATGCAATCAATAATAAGTCCGGATACATTGACTGAAAAAATCGCATACGCTATGGGAACCGGAACTTGGGTAGCTGGTCAAACTGGAGTTTCACAAGTACTTGATAGAACTAATTTCATAAGTACATATGCTCATTTAAGGAGAGTTAAATCACCACTCGCTAAAAAACATCCTCATTTCAGAGCTAGAGATGTTCACGGTACGCAGTGGGGTAAAATATGTCCTGCAGAAAGTCCTGAAGGTCAAGAAGTAGGTCTTACTAAATATCTAGCATTAATGTCAAAAGTAACAATAGGGGCAGATGAAGCAGTAACGGAAAAAGAGCTTAGAAAGCTTGGAGATATAAAATCTTTATAATTTTTAAAGTGATTTATTGGACAACAAAAAAACATTTATATATTTGAATGGAAAGGTAATAGGTTTTGTAAATGAGCCACAAAAATTTGTAAACGAAGTAAGAACAACTAGAAGAAAAGGTCAAATATCAGGAGAAATAAATATCGCATACTCTGAAAAATTAAATAGTATAAGCATTAATACTGATAGGGGAAGATTAAGAAAACCATATCTTATAATTGAAAACGGCAAATCAAAACTTACTTCCGAACTATTAACGAAATTAAAAAACAAAGAAATTAATTTTAATTATTTAGTTAGAAACGGAGTGATAGAATACTTAGATGCAGAAGAAGAAGAAAATGCACTTGTTGCTATAGATGAAAAAGATATATTTGAAAAAACAACTCATCTTGAGTTTGATATGGCAGCAATTTTTGGATTATCGGCAAATGTAGCTCCATATGCAGAACACAACGCAATAGCAAGGCAGGCAATGAGTGCCAACTACATGAAACAATCTGAAGGTTTATATGCATCTAATTTCAATCAGAGATTTGATTCTAGAACATTCATATTGTTTTATCCACAGGCACCAATAGTGACAACGGTTCCGTATGAAGCATTAAATATAAAGAAACACCCTAGCGGTCAAAACCTTGTTGTTGCAGTATCAACTTATTATGGTTACAACATGTCCGATGCTTTAGTATTAAATAAAGCCGCTGTAGATCGTGGAGTAGGAAGAAGTATGTTTTATAAATCATACTCTGATGAAGAAAGAAGATATCCAGGAGGTCAAAGAGATAAATTTAAAATACCCTCTCCAACATCAGAAGGCTACATGGGTGAACACGCATACTCAAAGTTAAGCGAAGATGGAATAATAGAGCCTGAAGTAAATGTTGATGAAGGAGATGTATTAATAGGAAAAGTTGCACCTCCGAGATTTCTTGAAGAAAATATTGGTGCGGGTTCGTTAGAAGAAAGAACAAGAGACGATTCTGTAACATTAAAATCAGGAGAAAATGGTGTTGTAGATAGTGTAATATTTACAGAAACACCCGGCGCAACAAGAACAGTAAAAGTTAGAATTAGAAGTATAAGAGTTCCAGAAAGAGGAGACAAATTTGCAAGCAGACACGGACAAAAAGGAGTTGTAGCTTTGATATCATCTCCAGAAGATATGCCATTTACAGAGAGTGGAATAGTGCCAGATTTATTACTTAATCCACACAGTATACCAACAAGACTTACATTCGGACACTTATTAGAAGAAATAGCAGGAAAAGCTGGTTCGGTAGGTGGTAGAAAGATAGATGGAACATCATTTACCCAAACTGGAAATGAGAAATTAGCAGAATATGCTGAAATGTTAAAACAATACGGTTTTGATAAGTACGGCGATGAAATAATGTACGATGGTATGACAGGCAGACCATTTAAAGCATCAATCTTTGTAGGTGTAGCTTATTACAATAGATTATATCACATGGTAAGTAACAAAATACAAGTAAGAAGCAGAGGAAAAGTACAGATATTAACACATCAACCTACAGAAGGAAAAGCAAGACAAGGAGCATTAAAATTCGGAGAAATGGAACGTGATGCTTTAATTGGTCACGGAGCAAGTTTGCTTTTAAAGGAAAGAATGCTTGATCAAAGCGACAAAACAACAGTTTTAATATGCAAACAATGTGGGGCAATGGGATTTTACGATTATATAAAAAGAGCAAACGTATGTCCGTTGTGTGGAAATAGTTCTTTGGTAAATGTAGAGATAAGCTACGCTTTTAAGGTGCTTTTAGATGAAATAAAGTCTATGCACATAATGCCAAAGATAAAATTAAAAGAGTGATTTTATGCAAGCTGAAGTAATAAATTATATAAAATTTGGAATAGTTTCTCCTGAAGAATCAAAAAAACTTAGCGTAGCTAAGCTCACAGTGCCTGATACATACAACGAAGACGGTTATCCTATTGACGGTGGTTTATTAGATCAAAGATTAGGTGTTATAGATCCTGGTCTTATTTGTAAAACATGCGGTGCAAGAGCCAAAACATGTCCTGGTCATTTTGGTCATATTGAGCTAATAAGACCAGTAATACATTCTGAGTTTTCAAGAGTAATATACAACATATTGCAATCCGTATGTTATGAATGTCATAGAATTTTAATTGATGAAAAACACATACAAAAAATAAAAGAAGATGTATTAACAAGCGAAGTGGGTGTTGTTCAAGGCGAATCAAAAGAAATGGAAGCAGAGGCAAAGGAAGCAAAAGAACAAGAAATACATAAAAACAGGGCTTCAGCAATGCAGAACAAAAAACTAAAAACAAGCAAAAAATGTCCTTATTGTAATGCGGTACAACCAAAAATAAGATTCTCACAACCTACTTATTTTACAGTTGGAGATAGAAAACTTAAACCTGACGAAATAAGAGATATGCTTTTAAAAATAAATTTTGATGACTTAAAAATAATAGGTATAGAAAAAGACGTAAGTAATCCATCATGGCTTATCTTAAACACACTTTTAGTCCCTCCTGTTAATGTAAGACCTTCTATAACTCTTGAATCAGGAGAAAGAAGCGAAGACGATCTTACACACAAATTAGTAGACATAATGAGAATAAATCAAAGATTAGAACAAAATATAAACGCAGGCGCTCCACAGATTATAATAGATGATTTATGGGAACTTCTTCAGTATCATGTTACTGCATATTTCAACAATGAAACATCAGGAATACCTCCTGCAAGGCACAGAAGCGGGAGAGCACTCAAAACATTAGCTCAAAGATTAAAAGGAAAAGAAGGCCGTTTCAGATACAATCTTAGCGGAAAAAGAGTTAATTATTCCGCAAGAACAGTTATAAGTGTAGATCCATATGTAAATATTGATGAAGTAGGTGTGCCAGAATCTATAGCAGCAAAACTAACTGTACCATTTTATGTAACGGAATGGAATATTGAAAGAGCAAAAGAACTAATACTAAATAAAAATTATCCAACAATACTTAACATAATTTCAAAAGACGGAAAAAGAAAAAGAGCAATGGATGCAAACAGGGAAGACCTAATAAAAGAACTTACAATAGGAGATATATTAGAAAGGCAATTAATTGATGGGGATATAGTACTTTTCAACAGACAACCAACACTTCACAGAATCTCAATAATGGCTCATAAAGTAAAGGTACTTCCTGGCAAAACATTCCGTATAAATTACTGTACATCCTCTCCATACAATGCAGACTTTGATGGAGACGAAATGAACCTACACGTACCACAAACATTAGAAGCACAAGCAGAAGCAAGATTACTTATGGATGTAAAGTATCAAGTATTCTCACCTAAAAATGGCGGTGCAATAATAGCTAACGGTGAAGACGGAATAACAGGTATGTATGGTTTAACAAAAGATGGCATTTCCTTATCTAGAGACGAAACAGAGTATCTTCTTGGTTTAGCTGGAATTTATGAATTGCCTGAACAACAAAAAGACGGTAAATTTTCCGGAAAAGATATATTCTCAAAATTACTTCCAAAAGGTATTTCTTACGAACAAAAAACACCAAACGGTGTTGTAAAAATAAAAAACGGCAAATTAATAGAAGGAACTATAACTAATGACATTTACGGAAAAGGGAATGGTTTATTCATAAAAATAGCAATAGATTATGGTTATGATGAATTAAGGGATTTCATATTCCGATCAGCTAAACTTGCAGATGCATATGTAACCTTGGCCGGAGTAACAGTAGGTGTTAAAGAGTACGAAGTAGACCAAAAAATGGACTATGAAAGAACACAAATAATAAAAGAAACGTTCGAAAAAGTAGAAAAGCTAATTTCAGAATACAAGAATAAAAAATTAGAACCACTTATAGGTTATACCACAAGGGAGTCATTAGAAAGATTGATAATTACAGAATTAAACACTGCAAGAAATAAAGCAGGAGATATATTAGTAAAACACGAAGGTGAAGGTAACAGCGCAGTGGAAATGACAAAGGCAGGTTCAAGAGGAAATGTTTTAAACTTAGAACAAATGAGCATGTTTCTAGGACAGCAAGCAACACTAAGCGGAGGTAGAATAAAAAGAGGTTATTACACTAATAGGGTACTCCCACACATTATTCCTGGAGACGTAGGTCCCGTTGCTCACGGTTTTATAACTACAAGTTACTTCTCAGGTATGCATCCTGTTGAGTTATTTATGCATGCTGTAGGTTCAAGAGGTTCTGAAGTATACAAAGCTCTCTTAACTGGAAGAAGCGGATATCTTTATAGAAGATTATCAAACGCGCTTCAAGATTATTATATTAAAAATGATCTTAGTGTAAGAGATGTAAACAATAACATTATACAAACATTGTATGGCGGTGACGGAATAAGTCCAACAGAATCTAGATTTGCTGAGATAGAAAAGAGCTGATTAAATGGTAGAAAAAAATAACAAATATATTGTAAATTATGGTGAACCGGTAGGAATGGTAGCCGCTCAATCATTAGGCGAACCAGGAACACAGATGATTCTGAGAGCATTTCACTTTGCGGGTATTGAGTCAACAATAGCTACTTCAGGATTGCCTAGAATAGTTGAACTTGTAGATGCAAGAAAAAAACCAGCAACCCCAATAACTTATGTATATTTAACAGGAGAAGCAAAAAAAAGTTTTGATAAAGCAGAAGCCATAATGAAAAAAATAAGTGAAGTAAAGATGGTAACTATAATAAAAAGGGCATTAGAAAATTTTTCTAAAGGAATGATAAAACTTGTAGTAGATGAACAATCATTGGAAGCAAATAATCTAACACCTTCACAAGTTGCACAAAAAATATCAAAAAGATTAAATATATCGGCAAAAGTAGATAAAGATAAAAATATTTTAATAAAATTAAAAACTAAAAATGTTGCAGAGATTCGCGCAACAAGTGTAAAAATAATGAAAGATGTAATTCAAGGAATATCAGATGCAGGAAAAGCAATAATACAACAAGACACAAAAACGAATGAATTTTATTTAATAGCGGCAGGAAGCAATATACGTGATATAATAGAAGTAGATGGTGTAGATAAAACTCGTCTATATACAAATGATGTATTTGCAATGTATAATCTTTTTGGAATTGAAGCTGCAAGAAATACACTTGTAAACGAATTAAGAAAAACATTAAAAGAGCAAAAAATAGGAGTAGATACAAGACATTTAATGCTTATTGCAGACGCCATGACTTATTCGGGATTTATAAAAGGAGTAGGTAGACATGGTCTTAGCGGTCAAAAGAACTCTGTATTTGCAAAGGCAGCATATGAAGAAACAGTAAAACATTTGGTAAATGCAGCGGCATTTAGTGAAGTAGATAACATGCGCGGTGTTACTGAAAATATACTTGTAGGTAAACAAATTCCTATTGGAACCGGTTCAGTAAGATTAACAATTAAAAAAGAGGATATGCAAAAAATAAAAGTATCATCAAAGAAAAAATAAATAATTTAATTGTATTCGTAAAAGAAATAAACCATTAAAAAATCAATAAAGCTAAGGTTAATATATCTTAATACTTAATATTATATTAGTATAACAAGAACTATTTCTTGTTTCGGTGTATAAATTGTCAGGATTTGAGGAATTGTCCTTAAATGCCACTTTTGTAGATGTATTAAAAAGAAACGGAATAATATCTCCGACAGAAGTGCAGCAGAAAGCGGTACCACTATTGCTTTCAGGAAAGGACGTAATTGTAAGATCAAAAACAGGTAGTGGAAAGACGTTAGCGTTCTTAATACCAACGTTAAACAGAGCATATTCTAACCATAAGAGTACAACTTTGGTTTTAGCTCCTACAAGAGAGTTAGCTTTGCAAATATCAACTGTGGCTGAAAAACTAAAACCACGTGGTTTTGGAATAGCAACGGTCTACGGCGGAGCATCAATGAATGTTCAAATTGATTCTTTGTCAAGGAATCCACGTTTAATTATTGGAACCCCAGGAAGAATAATTGATTTAATAAAAAGAGATGCATTATCTCTTTATCAAATTTCAACTGTAGTAATAGACGAAGCAGATACTATGTTAGATATGGGTTTTATAGAAGATGTTGAATATATTTTATCTGAAACTCCAAAAGAAAAACAAGCACTTTTATTTTCAGCAACAATGCCTGATAAAATAATAAAAATATCCCATAACTACATGCACGAACCAACTATGCTTAAAATAGGCGAGGAAGAAGGCTTAACAGTAAAGAAAATAAAACATCTATACTTTATTGCTGATGGTTCAAGAAAATTAGAAGCACTTCTTGCATATATAAATGAACACAATCCAAAAAAAGCAGTAGTATTCTTAAAAACAAAAAGAGAAGCAAATTTAATACATCATTTTCTTAGAAAAAATAATTTTGATGCTATGTTACTACATGGTGGTTTAACACAATCAAAAAGAGAACATTCATTAAGTAATTTTAGAAAAGGAGTACGTTTTCTTATAGCTACAAACGTTGCAGCTAGAGGTATAGATGTTAACGATATAACTGATGTTATAAATTTTGATGTACCCGACGATCCTTATGTTTATGTACATAGGGTAGGAAGATCAGCAAGAATGGGAAAAGAAGGAAAAGCATTTACAATTGTTAATAGGCAAGAAAAAAATATAATTGAAGACATAAAATACGTAGCAAAAATAAACATTGATCTTATTAATTTAGATACTTATTCGTACAAGGACATCGTTTCAGAGTTCCTGAAAACAGAAAGAAACAGAGACAGTTTTGATGGTGAAAGAGGAAACAGAAGATTCAGTAATAGGAGATTTGATCAAAGAAGAGGTTTTGATAACAGAACTAATAACAGAAATAATGAAAGAAATAATAACAGAGATAGAAACTCTTATAACTCAAGCGATAACAGAAATAAAAATAGAAGAAGAAATGATAATCAAAATAGCTATGGAAGAA
>JAVYRW010000002.1:0-35675 GCA_038730205.1 Candidatus Micrarchaeaceae archaeon
ACACCACCACAAAGATACTCATTCAAACTTATAAAAGAAGAAAAAAATATATTAGTTACGGCACCTACCGGAAGCGGTAAAACATTTTCTGCTTTTACCGGAATACTTAGCGATTTAATGGATTTATCAATAGCAAACAAACTAGAGGATAAAATATACTGTATTTATATCTCTCCTTTAAGGGCGCTAAACAACGATATTTTTAGAAATTTAAGCGAACCACTTGAACAAATATTTTCTGAATTATCTATCCCTCTAAAAAAAATAACAGTTGGAATACGAACTGGAGATACTCCTCAAAAAGATAGGCAAGCTATGTTAAGAAAGCCACCAAACATTCTAGTAACTACTCCAGAAAGTTTAGCAATATTAATAAACTCTCCAAAATTTTTAGAAAATATGAAATCAGTAAAATACATAATAATAGATGAAATGCATGAACTTGCAAGTAATAAACGCGGTGTACATTTATCTTTATCTATAGAAAGACTTGCTGATTTAATAGGTCACGATTTTATTAGAATAGGTTTAGGTGCTACGTTATCACCTTTGGAAGAAGCAGCTAATTATCTTGTGGGTTATGATAAAAACGAAAAAGAAAGGGATTGTTATATAATAGACGCTACTTGGGATAAAAAAATGGAGTTTATGGCAATGAGTCCTGTTAAAGATATAATTAATACTAAAGATGAAACTATAGAAAAAAATATTTATTCTATACTTGACGGTATAATTAAAGAAAATAAAACTACACTTATATTTACAAATACAAGAAGTGGTACTGAGCGTGTTTCTTATAATCTAGAAAAAAGATTTAAATACGGCGAAGACAAAATAGCTGCCCATCACGGTTCTTTATCCAGAGAAACAAGATTAGGAGTTGAAGAACAACTAAAGAAAGGTAAATTAAAATGTGTTGTTTCATCTACTAGTTTAGAATTAGGAATTGATATTGGTACTATAGATAATGTAATACAAATAGGTTCACCAAAAAGTGTAGCCCGAGCTGTACAAAGATTTGGAAGAAGCGGTCATAGTTTTAATGATGTTGCTGCTGGCGAAGTAATAGTGACTAATAGAGATGATCTTGTAGAATGTTCTGTTATGCTTGATGCAGCTAAAAAACATCATATAGACACATTCAGAGTACCTAAAAATGCACTTGATGTTTTAGCTCAACATTTAGTTGGTATGTCACAAAACAAAAAATGGACTGTAGATGAAGCTTTTTCAGTAGTAAGAAGATCCTATGCTTATCACACACTAGATAAAAGTGATTTTATATCTTTATTAGAGTATTTATCTGGAATGTATGTTGGTTTAGAAAGCAGAAGAGTTTATGCAAAAATATGGTACGATGAAAAGGAAAAAACAATAGGAAGAAGAGGCAAACTAACCCGTTTAATATACTTTTTAAACTTAGGAACAATACCTGATGAAGTAGCAATAGATGTAATGGGTAAGGACAATAAATGGATAGGGAGTATTGAAGAGGAGTTTCTTTCTAGATTAAAACCTGGAGATATTTTTGCATTAGGCGGTAAAACATATAGATTTGAATATGCAAAAGTAATGAAATGTTATGTTTCAGCAGCACCAGGTTCAATACCTACAATACCTCCGTGGTATTCTGAACAATTACCATTAACTTATGAACTTGCAATAGAAATAGGCAAGTTTAGGGACATTCTTTCTAAATCAATTACATCTAATAAAAAAACAAAAAAACAAACTAAAAAAACTACATTAGATCTCTTATCTAAAAATATGTTAAAACCTAATGAAGAAAGCAAAAAAATATTAGACTCTATGCCCATAGACAAAAATGCAAAGAACTCGATATATAATTACTTTGCAGAACAACTTTTTTATACTGGTTATGTGCCTACTGATAAATTGATTTTAATAGAAATGAGTTATGACGATAATGAAGACAGAGAACTTATAATTTTTCACTCACTTTTCGGTAGAAGAATTAACGACGCTTTATCTAGAATATTTGCGATGATTTTAAGTGAAAAAGCAGAAATGGAATTGGGTTTAAGTATTAATGATAATGGTTTTGTAATTGGTCTTCCAAGGAAAAATTCAATAAGTAAGAAAATTATAGAAGAAACTATTAAAGATGTAAGCGAAATAAACGCGCTTCATTTGCTGAAATCAAATATTAAAAAAACAGAAATGATGCGAAGACGATTTAGGTATAACGCTGCAAGAAGTTTTATGATACTACGAAATTACAAAGGTAAAAAAATTAGTGTCAGAAAACAACAAATCAACTCACAGTTAATATTAAAAGCAGCAGAAGAAATAAGTCCAAATTTTCCAATAATTAAAGAAACATATAGAGAAATATTTGAAGATTTAATGGATCTTCCAAGAGCCAAACAAATACTAAATTCAATAGGAAAAAAAGATATAGAAATAAAAATAATTAAGACAGAAATTCCTTCTCCATTTTCTCACATGATGATAACTATGGGCGAAGCTGATGTAATTCTAATGAAAGATAGGAGAAAACATCTGCGTGAATTAAGACAACAAGTTCTAAAAAATATAAGTAAAAGCGGATTTTTATGATTTTAGATAAAAATGTAGAGATAATTGAAGGTCTTCCTGTTATTTATATAAAGTCATTATCTGCAATAGTTTGTTCTGATTTACATTTAGGTTACGAAGGTGTTTTTGCTGATTCTGGAACATTTCTTCCAAAAAGAAATTTATCACATATAATGAAAATTCTTAAAATTGCAAAAGAAAAAACAAATGCAAACACATTAATAATAACTGGTGATATCAAAAATGACTTTTCAAAAGTACATACTGAAGAATTAAATGAGTATTTTGATTTAATATCTTATATAAAATTAAAGTTAAAAATTGAAGATATAAAAATAATAAAAGGTAATCATGATAATTTTATAGATTCAATAAATAAAGATAATGTTAAAATATACTCTAAAGAAGCAAAACTAGCAGATTTCATTTTTATACACGGTTCAGAACTGCCACAATCAAAAAAATTTGATTTTCTTATTATGGGCCATATACATCCATCCTTATTTCTTATATCCGATACAGGAAAAAAAGAAAAACTTAAATGTTTTTTATTTGGTAAAAATAAAAACAATCAAAAAATATTGGTTATACCAGCTATGAGTTATTTTTCAGAAGGACTCAGTGTAAATTTAGAAAGAGTAGATAGAATGGCTCCAATTTTTAAAGAAATCTTTAATATTGATGAATTACAGGCATTATGCATAGGCGAAGGAGAAACATTAGATTTTGGCAAAATAGGTAATCTTAAAAAATTGATGAATTAAATGATGAATTTGTTAACATACGAAATACTTGTTTATACTGATGGTGCATCTAGAGATAATCCTGGGAAAAGTGCATCCGGTTATTTGATATTAGATGGTAAAAAAGAAATACTAGAAACATTTTATAATGGTAAAAAATCAAATAACGAAGCAGAATACATTGCTGTAATTTCCGCTTTAAAAAAACTTATAAAAGAAGGCAAAGAAAGTTTTCCAATAATTCTTTATTCAGATAGCGAAATAATAGTTAAACAGCTTAATAAATTATACAAAGTAAAAGATCATAAATTAATTCAATTAAATGAAGAAGTTATAAAGCTATCAAAACAATTTATGTCTTGCAAATTTGTTAATGTTCCTAGAGAAAATAAACATATATCAAGAGTTGATACTGCACTAAATCAACTTCTCGATTCAATTGAGGATAAATAGTTACATTTTCTATTTTTCCATAAACTATTTATACTTTTTAATTAATAATATCGATTGTTAAATAGTGTTCATATGTCTACTAATTCCCCAAATAATCCACAACAACCAAAAAAAGAAGGAACACGAATAAAAGCGGCAAAAGATTTTTATGACGAGGCAGGAAAAGCTTTCGAAAATAATGATTTTGAAAAATCTATAGTTTTATATACTAAAGCAATTGATGCTGATCCTAATTATGCTAGTGCTTATTTCAATAGGGCTCTTTCTTATGCAATAATAAACAAATACAAAGAAGCAACTCGCGATGCTGAAAAAGTCTTAGCATTAGAACCGGAAAGTTATGACGCACCTTATGTAATGGGTATAATATCTGAGTATCAGCAGGATTATTCAGGAGCAAAAGAATGGTATGAACTATCTCTTAAAAGAAATCCTAATTATCAACAAGCAAAAGCACGATTAGACCAATTAAAAAATAAATTAGATAAACCTTCAAGTGACTCCCCTATTGAATCATCTAACTTAAACATGAATACATCTAATTCTCAGATATTAGAGGAACAAAAAAATTCTACTGAAGTATCTGATGGTCAATTAAAAAAAGTAAAGTGGCACAAATCAAGCATAACATTCAAAGATGTAGTTGGAATGAAAAAAGAGAAGAAACTAATCTATGAAAATATTATACTTGCTATAAGAAAACCGGAGCTATTAAAAGCATACGGTAAAAAATTAGGTTTAGGAGTTATATTTTACGGACCTCCAGGTTGCGGTAAAACTTATTTTGTAAATGCAATTGGCGGTGAGACAAACTCAAATGTGATAATCGCAGCAATAAATGAAATAGTTGATATGTACGCAGGTAATACGGAAAAAAACATGCATGCAATATTTGAACAAGCAAGAAAAAATACTCCGGTGGTTATATTTTTTGATGAAATTGATGCACTTGGAGGGAAACGTGAAGGCGGAGGAGAACAACAAAGTTTTATGAGAATGGCAGTAAATCAATTTCTTCAGGAAATGGACGGTGTTGAAAAAAATCCTGAAGGTATATTTGTAATAGGCGCAACAAACCAACCTTGGGACATAGATCCCGCCCTAAAGAGAAGCAAGCGTTTTGGAGAAACTATTTATATACCTCCTCCTGACTATAAAACAAGAAAAAATGCATTTAAATACAATACACGAAAAATGCCACTTGCAGGAATAAATTTTGGAAGATTGGCAAGAGCTACAATAGGTTTTTCTCAAGCAGATATTGAAGAAATTTGTGATAAAGCTGCACTTATTCCTGCAGCAGAAGAAGATAGAACAGGAAAAAGAAGAAAAATAAAAATGAAAGACTTTATAAGAATGATAAAAGCTCATGGAAACACATTAGATGAATGGTACTCTATGATACGAAAGGAGATAATAAGTAAAACCGAAACTCAAATTGTTGATGGTAAAAAACAAACTACCGTAAAAGAAGGCAAATTAAATTCAGAAGAAAAACAAAAGTACAAATCATTAATAAAAGATGTAAAAAGGAACAGTAGCGGCTGGTATAAAACAATTAAAAAATTGATACGTTTCATATCAATAAATATAATTTAAATTATTAATATTTCTATATATACTATACATTTAAATATTTACATATAAAACTATTAATTATTGGTTACTTAATGAAAAATAAACTTTTGTTTAATTTATTATTTTTTTCAATTATACCCCTATTTATTTTTTCAAGTATATCTGGAGCTTCAAATCCCTATCAACCTTCAGTCATACTTAATGACAATGTAAGTAATACTTTAGTTTCAAATGTTCCGGTATTTACTACATATTTAAAAAACATATCAACAAACGCAACAATATCCGAAAAAACATTTAATCAAAATCAACTTCCTGCAATAATATACATGCCAAATCAAACAATGCTTTATTACAAATTAGCCTGTAGTTTTACAACTGGCTCAACTACTCATTATTATCAAAATTATTCTATTAATACAGTTAATCTTCCTTGTACTGATTATTATTATGCTCTTTCAGGTTCAGAAACATTATTTTATTCGAATGGAACCACTTCTCAATATAATATTTCAACACAATCAATTACTCCAACACAACCAAATTATTCCTCAGGTGGCAGCGGGTTAGTTTCTAATTACAATGTATCTCAATTAACAAATTCTGCAACAGCCTCTTCTCAATCAATCACACAAGCATATACAAACATACTAAATCAAGCATTAACAGGTCAAAACAGTACTACTAATTCTACATCTATTAATCAAATTTCAAACCTAATTCCTATAACTCCAGCAACAATAAATATACCTCCCCAAACTTTAATAATACCTTTAAAAAATGGCGAACAGATAACAATAAACATACCAGAAATATCCGAGCAAATGAATGTGAGTAGTGCAATTCAAGCTGCATTTCAGTCTTCAATGCAATCATCAATAGATACCGCAATGCAACAAGCGTCTTCTAATTTACAATCAGCCATTCAATCAGATATACAATCATCTATACAATCTAGTTTAGGTAGCACTCAAGAAACATCTGGTTTCGGCGCTGCACTTTCAGGTTCAATTTCTTCAGCAATGTCAGTAGCAATAGAGAATGAGATGTACTCCGCTCTTTCAGGTCAAATAGGTCAAAGTATAACCTCACAAACAATACCTCAGTTAGTATCAATGGCACAAGCAACAATATCCTCTAATTTAGAATCACAATTAAATACATATATTTATCAAGGAATATACTCACTTGAACCTACAATGAGTTCTTCAGAGGTACAATCATTAACTGATTCAATAATTCCATCTGTAGTTACCGGCACAGAGTCATCTATTGATAATTATATTACTTCGGCATTTTATTCTAATACTGGTTCTCTAATAACTCCCCAATTATTAAACACAATTTCTACACAGGCAAGCACATCAATAATTGGTAGTGCAACAGGTTATCTTGGAAGTTACATTAACTCAAATGAACAAAACATAATTTCACAACTTCCAACACCAATAGCAAATCAACAATTTACATCAATTATCTCATCTGCAATAACATCTAATTTAAACACAGCATTACAAAGTTCTTTACAAAACGCATTTAATGGTCAGTTCCAAACTCTTATTCAAAATAATCTTCAAACTGGTCTCTCTAGTTTACCTACTT
The DNA here is from genome assembly GCA_038730205.1 of Candidatus Micrarchaeaceae archaeon. GTDB lineage: Archaea > Micrarchaeota > Micrarchaeia > Micrarchaeales > CABMGC01 > JAJZOD01. The sequence continues at coordinate 6,936 of JAVYRW010000002.1, forward strand.
CTCTTCCTACACAATTAACAAACGCTGAAGTACAAAGTCTTTCATCTTCATTATCCTCTTCATTATCACAAAGTTTAACTCAAAGTCTTAGCTCATCATTAAGTCAATCACTATCTCAAAATCTTGCATATGGTTTATCTCAAGATATATCTCAAAGCATTTCATCTTCACTATCACAATCACTTAGTCAATCAATATCTCAAACATTTTCACAATCGTTTTCACAAAGTATAGCTCAAAGCATCTCATCTTCATTATCACAATCATTATCACAATCATTATCCCAGGAAGTACTTAATGTAATACCGCAACAATTATCCTCATCATTTACTTCTTCATTAGAACAACAACTTGCTCCTACAATAGGTTCATCTTTAGCATCTCAAATAGGTTCAAATCTTCAAGCAGGTTTAGAACAAAGCATATCTTCCTCTATACAACAAAGTCTTTCAAGCAGTTTTGAACAAAATATTCAGAACTCTTTATCTTCTAATTTAGAAAGTAATATTTATCCACAATTTCAAAACAATTTATTTAATAATATGAATAATTATTTGCAGCAACAACTTCCTCAATCAATAAGCTCTTCATTGAATACAGCAATATATCAAGGCATTCAATCAAATCTACAAAATTATATATCACAAGATTTGTCTCAAAATATACAAAGTTCATTACAAAATTCATTATCAACATTATTACCACAGTCTTTAGCAAGTAATTTAGGTACATCGATAACCGAATCAGTAGTACAATCTTTGTCATCTTCATTATCAGAATCATTATCCCAAACATTACAAAATGGATTAAGTAATGGTTTATCACAATCAATAGGTCAATCACTTAGTCAATCATTAAGTTCAAGTCTTTACTCTTCATTTTCTACAACTCTTCCACAAACTATTTCAACATCATTAACTTCTGGAATAACTTCATATTTAGGAAGTTCATTATCCTCTAGTATAGGTCCATCATTAGCTTCATCGATAGACTCTTCTCTTTCAGGAGCACTACAAAACTCAATTTATAATGGTTTTTCAAACGGTTTAACATTACAATTACCGTCAACCTTATTTAATTATTTAGGTAGTTCTTTATCATCAACACTTTTATCTAGTATTTCAAGCTCGATAAGTTCCTCAATATCTCAATCAATAATTAGTATTTTGCCTAACTCATTTTCTTATATAGCTTCACAAGCTATAACTAGTAATATAAATAATTTAGTTAACGGAATAGGAAACGGAATAGGTACCGGCGTTTTTTCATCAAGTACCATAACCTCAATAACTAATGGAGTTTCAATTTCTATAAGTCAAACTGTACCTACTGCTATATCCTCTGCTCTTTCAAGTGAGTTATCAAATTATCTTCCTGGATCTTTAGGAAGTAGTTTAGGTTCTTCAATCGGACAATCTTTATCTACTTCAGTTGTTTCATCTATTAGTAATACATTTGGTTCTGCATGGGCAAACTCGGGTACAAGTACAACTTCAGCAATTACTTCTTCATTGTCTACAAATCTTCAATCTACAGTAACTAACTATATGGGTTCACTTACAGGATCAATTCAACAATCTATAAATAATTACTTAGCTAATGGTCTTTCATCATACTTAACTGGTGAGCTTTCAAGTAGCTTACAATCTATTCTTGGAAATAACGCCGCAAAAGCAATACAAATAGCATCTACTATATATAATGCATACTCAGATTACTCTTCATATTTCCAAAGTTCATCAGCTTCAATCGCATCATCATTGCTTTCAACAAGTTGGCTTTCAATATGGGGTGTTTTAGCTACCGGTAATTTTCCATTAGGTGAGTCTTTTCAAACAACATACTCCGGAGCACAAAATGATAAAATAGTTCAAACTACATCACAAACATATCAAACATCTCAAGTAAATTCTATAAACGCAAATAATATTCAAGACTCAGAAACATATTTATCATGTCCAACTACTATAACTAATAACAATCCAACAAACATATTTACAAATCCGGGTTCATTTGTAGGTGGGAATCAATGTATAAATCCAGTAAATTCATTAACAACACAACTTCAAATAACAACTTATGTTCATGATAGATTTTTTATACCATTCTCTACGGTAGGCGGTTTATCGATAACAAATCCTGGATTTACATTAGCTGATGTTATTTCTTATACTCCCGAGATAGATGGCGAGTTATCTAACGGTTTTTCAACAACATCTTATATATTCCAAAATGTACCTTCATTTGCGCAACATGCATTATGGTCTTGGAGTACACCTTATCCTAATTTTGCAAATGCTAAATCAACCTCTGCTACCTATACAAACGGATTCCAATTCTTGCCTTTAGTCGTTTGTAACTACATGTTTACTTATTCAGTAACTACTAACTTAAATTGGATTAAAAATATTGACATACCATTTGAGTATTTAGGTTCTAACGGAGCAATTTTAAATGTAGGAACACCTATACTTCCAGATTTAACTTATAATTTTAACATATCTCTTAAGAATCAAAATGGGGTTGCAGAACCAAATCTTACTAACTTTAGGTATTCTACAATAACACCTTATCATTATTCTACACCTCAAAATACATTAGAACCATTTCCAATAACCTTACAAGGAACATTTATAGCTGCTTATAATTCTTCAGGTTCATCACCATACGGCAGTTATGAATTTAATAGAACTGGAGAAGGAATAAATACAAATACACAAAAAGCTTATCAATTTATGTCATCAAACGATCAAATGATTTCAATAGCATCTTTACCTAACGATTACATATATGTTCTTTATTTAAATAAATCAAATGCAGGGGAAATCTTATTAACATCACAACAAGGAAATTATGATAATAACTATGCAAATGTTACAAACGAATCTATTTCTCAAAATCCATCTCAAAACAATAGTTTGTCATTTACAAAAGAAACAAATGCTTACCAAAATAATTCTAAATATACTGAATCATTTCAAAGTACATATAATCCTCAAATAACTGCTATATTAAATCCGTCTACTAATCAATTAACCATTCAAGGTTCTGGATTCGAACCTACGGGTTCCGTTTCTTATTATATTGTTCCTTATGTTGGTTCTCCTACTACACAATCTAACTACGATGGTCAAGTTCTTCAAAAAGGTACGGTAGAAAATTATGTTAATTCTTCAGGAAGCTTCACTAAACAAATAACCTTATCAAGTTCATTAACTAATTATCCTTATCAAATATATTTAGAAGAACAGGTAGCAATAACTTCATCTATTGAAACCCTTGGAGGAGCTGTTCAACCTTACAATTATTATTTCTCTAATTACGCAACAATCTCTCCAAATCCTTATATAAATGCAGTTTACACTGGAAAAAGTAATACATTTTCAATAACAGGTTCACAATTTACTCCTGATAACTCTGTAACTTTAAGCTATGAAATTTTATCGACATCAAGTAGTGGTGGATTCTTAAATGGCGCTCCGCGTTTTTATGGAACAACCTCAGTAATAGCAACAAGTACTGGTGGTATATCTGCGACACTTCCTGTTTATCCGTCAAATCAATCTTATATTGCATCAATATCGGCAATAGATTCATATACAAAAACATCGAGTAACAAAGTAAATATTCAAGTAAGTTCATCAAACAAAGTTGAAAAATCTTTAGGTACTTATGACATAGCAGTCTTCAGAGTTTACAATAATACTTATTATAACACAACAATTCCATTACCCAATAACGATATTTCATGTGGATCTTCTAGTTCTGGTTGCCAAAGTATATGGAATACAGAATGGGATAATTATTGGTCAACAATTATAGATAAAGGAGGAGGAAATATAGAACAAGTTAATAATATACCTTTACACATAAATGACATTGTAAATCCGATATCAACGTACAGGGCATTTAATTTGTATAATATATCTCTAGATTATCAAGGAGATATTTTTATAGCAAGTACAGAAACATATGATGGCGTAACAAACAGTTTAATAATGAAATATACAAATAGAAACGATGTTTCTCCAAATGTAAATACATTAAATAATTTATATTGTACTTCTATTTCATGTTTAACACCCTCATTTAATTACAAAGATACAATAAATAACAATCAATTAAATGAAATAGCCGTCTCGCCTAACGGTGCACAAGTTTATCTTGCATCACCACAAATAGGTGCAATATATGTGTTTAGTGGTAATGATCTTTCATATTCAAGTACGATAAATTTAGGTTTCTTTAAAGATTCTTCAGGAGCTCCACCTTCACCAACAACCTCTTCATCAAATCCAATAGGTACTCCTGCTCTAGCTTCATTGAATATTTACTACTGGTTACAAAACGGTGGTCTTTATGGTCAAACACCTGATTGGTTAAGTAGCTATAACCTACAACCTACCTATGATTTAGATAAAAATTCATTTCACAGGCCTTTAGCTATAAGAGATATTAATGGATATCTTTATGTATTAGACAACTGGGCAGGCATAATAGGTTATCCTTCACAAGGAAGTAGTACTTACTCTAGTATATTTTCATCACCAGCACAGGGCATATACTTTAATATGTTGATGCTTCGTGTAATCAACTCAACTGGTTATGATGTACCAATACAACCTACAAACTTTAATGATATGTTCCAACAAGATACATGTGCAGTAGCAAATACCACACAAGCAAGTACTTGTTACTCAAATGTCCCTCCAAGTAATTATTGTGTACAAGCAGCACAAAATAGTGGAAATTACTGTATACCTCAACCAATCACATCTTTATCTAGCAGACTTTACTGTGAACCAGGATCTATATACTATGGTCAATCATCATTTCAGTTCCAATGCGTATCATCTGGATCATTATCTCCTAACTATTATCAAACAGCATCAGCATCATTATACCCTTCAAATACATTTCCACCATACGGTTGGATATTAAGTGCAACAGTATCTGGTTATAACGGCAATAACAATCCAAAAACATTCAGCTTGTTCGGTGAATCGCAGTATTATTATACTCCAAAAGGAACATGGCTTTTAGGAGGTTACTCTTCTAAAGAAGGCTATTATCCAATAGGTCCAGAACTGCCTCAACTTCAATGTTCTTCAGGTTTTACTTCTAATTATTGTACAGTACCTCAATTAGAAGGTGTAGGCTTTTCAATAAATTATAACAATACTATTGCAATACTTACAGACGGCGGAAATGGTAACCCATCCCAAAATATAGCTAATCTGGTTTATGGGGAGTTAATAATATCTAGATTTAATATCTTCAATTATACTAATGTTGGTGGTGGTGTAAATTATGTTTGTTATGCTGGACAATACTCTGGCGAACCTTATGGTTCAGGCCCTTGTCAAATAGCCCCTCAACTTTTTGGAGGTACAAACTCAGGAACTCCTATATTGAGTCCACCTATATATTTAGGTAATAATCCATTCAATTATTATGAATCATTAGGTGCCCAAAAAGTATTTCAATACGCTAATAATTTATATTCTACATATGGCAGCGGCAAGGGAAGTCCATCGGCAGAAGAAAGTAGTAATTATAATCAACAATGTATTAATGAAGTAACAAATGGTCTTACTCCAAGCAACTGTGTTAATGGTTATCCAACTTCATTACCATTAACAAGTATAACTAGTGGAATAACTTCTGTTACAACTGCAAAACCAATACCTCCATCTGTACCTATACTTGAAAGTAGTATTAGCGGTTTTTCAATAGTTCCTTATGCATATCAAACAACAATAAAACAAAGTTGGACAAACTTTAGATTGATATTTGGACTTCCATACTGTCCGGGCTCATTACCTTCTGTTTATTTAAGTAATACACAGACAAATTACGGTTATGTCTCTACAGCACAAGAAACATCATCCTCATTAACTGCACCAATAGAAGGAGGAAGGAGTTATCTTTCATATGAAAATGCATATCAATCTGGATATTATGTGCCTAATCTTTCTGATGTAGGTGTTTATTTATCACCACAAATATTCCTTAATATAACTGGTAATAGGTTGTTTTCTGAGTTATATGTTAACGCTACTGAGTCATTAAATACAAATAAACAATATATTTTAAACGCAACTCAACAAATTAATTACATTGTAAACTTCAATAAAATAGGCAGTAATATGGAGTTCGAAACTATAACCTCAAAATCAGTATCACTAACCACACCATCAGCAGCCAATTTACCTTATACTAATAACGTCCCTATAAATACCGGTCTATCCTATACTCCTGTATTAGTACCTCCTCCTGGTTTTGGAGAAGTTAATTTGTTTAATTGGTATCAACAAATAGTTTATGATAGTCCAATACAACTTTATCTAAATGGATCTTTTGGAAATATACCTTACGGTTATCATCGATTAATTTTTGTATTCAAAGACAGATTTAATAACACTATTTATGCACCAGTAGACGCTGATATAGCAAGATTAACTGCAATAAATTTGAGTGTAAATCCAACAGTAGATCCTGCAAATGCTAATCAAACTTCATTAAATATCAACGGAACGGCCGGTTATTATGCAATAAATGCATTAGGAAATAACTTTTATCCTTTACAAAATGGTTATGTATATTTATATTATGGTCAGAATATTGATTATAATGGAATAAATCCGACAAAAACTGTTGGGACCGGAAGTGTGCTTTCTGCACAGATGTGTGCATTCGGAACTCCAGGTTCAGTAGGATATCCTAAACAATGTATTTTAGCAAATCCATTAAACGCATCAGAATCATTTTCTGGAAATATTATAACATATGCTCCTCAATTTAATAATAAAGGTGAATGTAATACGGCACAGCAGAGCATTATTAATATACCTACTCCTAACTGTAACATATATACAAATGCAGTATGTCCTATAGGTTCAAACGGACAACATCAGTACTGTGATCCGATTAGTTTTTCAGGAAATGGTTTATGTACAAGCCAATTAGGACTTATGGATATAGCAAAAACAAATAGCAATGGACAGTTTTCATTTAATACAGTTGCTTGTGGCATAACACAGTCTCAAGTAATTGCAGATTACTATGGTTATCCAGCTCCTGAGCCTGTAATAGCCCAACAATCATTTTTACCAAGCGCAGCTAATCCATCATCTACACAATATACACAATTCTACGTTTACAATTACTCCTGGATGCCAAACGAAACAATAACTTTAACACAAATAGGTTTATTTGAGCTTTCATATGGTAATCTAACTATATACGGTATAATTTTAGTAGTTTTAATAATTATATTATCAATATTCTTAAGAAATAAATCTCAGAAAAGAAAAAGAGTTAATAAATCAAACAAAAATTCAAAAGTAATAAACAACCGTTCACGAAGTAAAAAAACTTAGACTTAAATTTTATTCTTCGTCGTCTTCGTCTTCTTCCCAGTCGTCGTCTGAGTCATCTTCGCTTTCATCATCCCAGTCGTCATCGTCTGAGTCATCTGCTAACTGCTTTCTAGCTATAGGGTATATTGTTACCATATATATCACTGTAGATATTTAGATAGGTATTATAAATAAAATATTTAAATCTATTGGATTTTGTTTTTTACAAAAATTCATAGATATTTAAATTAAAAAATACTAGAAATCAACAAAGATATAAAAACATAAACTATATAATCTTTAAAGTCAAATATTCAAACATGGGCTTGTGGCGCAGCGGCAGCGCGCCCGCTTTGCAAGTAATTAAAAAAAGTTTTATTGAAACCAAACAAGCGGAAGGTCGCGGGTTCGAATCCCGCCAAGTCCAGTATTTTAATTAAATATTTATATAAAATTAACATCAGATAATTTTAATATATAACTAATACTATTTAATTGTTAAAATATTATTTTATATTTTTATTTATTACTAAATTTATATATTAATGTTAATTACATAATAATTAAAACTTTAGATTTTTATGTCACAAACTCAATTTATAACTTCAGGTTTATCACTACAAGATATAGGTATACTTCTTGTTATAGTTATATTATACATTATATATAGAATTTATAAAAACACAAAAGGAATTCAGTATACTCAAAAAAATATATATCGTGGGCCTGTAATATATTTAATTTTAGTATTTTTAGGATTGCTATCATTTAATACTAATTATATTGATTTTATAATAGTAATTTTTTCAATAATTTTAGGTTATTTTATAGGGAGAAAGTTATCTGTTGGTGTAAAATTTTTTGAAAAGAACGGTATCACATTTTACAAAAGATCTCCATTAATACTTGAAATATGGCTTATATCTTTTTTAGCAAGATTCATAATTGAAATATTATATCCTAACATATTTATTTTATCTTTAATAACTGAAATTATTTTAGCATTAACTACCGGTTTGATTTTAGGAGAAGCATATCATATTGTAATTTCACACAAACAAAAGAAAAATTAAGTAATTATCTATGTAAAAATAAGTAGTATTATTAAACTATATAAATATGATGTGAATATTATACTTCATAGATGTTTTGATGAAAGGTATACTTTTTACAACAGATGCGATTTTTTCATTATTAATAGTTGCATTCGCAATTACAATCCTTTCCTACTTCGTTTTTACTCCAGATTCAAATTTAAACATAAGTTTTTCTAAAGTAGATTCAATTCTTTCTTTATTTACTTCTACAAACATTAAAACATTATCAGCACAAAGTTCTTTTAATAATAATTTATTACGAACTGTAGAACAAAGTCAATGGACACAAATTGGCGAAAATTCTTCCAGGTCATATACTAATCCTTCTGGACCAAATTATCCATTTATTCTTTACTCATATTATGTTCCTAATGGTATTACTACTAATTTGGTAAGTTCATTTGGAACCATCTATTTCGGATCAAAAAATCAAATTTTTGCAATAAACAGTAGCACAGGAAAAACAAGTTGGATAAATACACCATTTATAACTTCAAATACTGTTTTACAACCTAACTCATTAAACATCTATTCTGGTCAACTTATCTACACTAATGGGACTCAAGTTCATGCCGTTTCATTAAATAATGATAGCTATATTTGGAATTATTCATTAACTAATAATTATGTTATAACCTCTTCTCCTTTAATTTTTAATAATCAAATTTACTTTGGTGCTTCAGATGGTTCAACATATCAAATATACTCAATAAATACATTTAATGGATCATTTTCAAAAAATGTTATAACTCAATTTCCAATACTTTATTTAGGTCAATTAAATGGTTCTATAATAGCTACGGATTTAAATGGCAATATGCTTTCAATGAACTTTAATAGCACATTAATGTCAAAAATTGCACAAAGTGGTCCCACAATTCCATTTACTACCCAGGGTTCTTATATTACTCTTGAAAACGGAACCCAATTTTGTAAATCTTCTGCATCATTTGTAGAAGAATGTACTCCACACGGACTCACAACTAACTTTGCAATTTCCAAAAGCGAATATAACAATTTAAGACTTCTTCCTAATGAATTATTCGATATAGAAAAACCCGGGACTTTAAATTGGGTTTATAATACAAATTTAAATACAGGAAATACAGTAGGAAATCCAATAATATCTAATAATACTGTTTATACTATTTGGAATGACGGTTTTATTCTTGCAAATAATTTATCTAACGGCGACTTAATTTTTAAAACTCAAACACCTTCAAATACTTTAAAATCAATGATACTTTCTGATGGTATATTGTCAGTGGCTTCTGCAAATCATATTTACTCATTTGGAAGTTGTTTTTCAAATACAAATGCAAGTTTAGTATACGCATTAACCTATTTATACTCAAAAGGTTTTGGTAGCTGTGCAACCTATTTATCTTACTCGGAATATCCATCAGATAATTACGGTGTTCAAATTAACGGGGTGTATGGGCCTTCAAATACACTTTTACAGTATTCTGGAAACTCTTTTACAGAATTTAATGATACTATTAATGTCTATACACTTTATTTGGGTTCCGGCGGATCAGGTCTTTCTTTAGGAAGTGGATTTACACCAAACACTTGGTACTCAATTGGAGTTGTAAATAATGTTTCTCTTGGAACTATTTCTCTGTATATAAATGGTAAAGAAATCAATAGTCAATCGTCAACTATATCTAATGATTACTCTTTATCAGAATGGATTTATCCACAAAATACAGTTTCATTACAATATATTAACGGAATGTTTGCTAGTTTTGGAGCGGATAATAGCTTATTAGTCGGTTGCGCATCAGTTCCATGTATAAACGGTTTTAATGGTATTATAACTAATTTACAACTTTATTCAGGCACCCTTACTTATAGTAATTTATCTAATATTTATCAAGAAGGTATAGCAAACTATCCTGTTTCAAATATGGGTCTTTATGCGTGGTTACCTTTAGAAGGAGATACTAATGATTATTCCGGATTAGGACATACTGGTTATAACTCAAATGTTACATATACTTATTTACAATATACTCCTCCATTAATATCTTCTTCACAATCAATATCTCAAGTATCTATACTTTCTCCTGTAAAAAATACTCAATCAATAATAGGGGCTCCAATTTCAAGTTCACAGGGAGGTAAATTATATAAATTCGGTGTATTTACATGGCAATAAAAAATAATTTATTTATTTATTTAATTATATTCTCAAAAAGTTCTAAAAAAGGACAGCTTTTTACATTAACAACTTTAATACTTTTTATATTAATGTTGTCTGTATTATTTTCATTTGTTTTTATCGAAACTCAATATTACTCTCAACAACAAAATATTGCTATTTCATCAGGACAATTAAATATTTTACAATCAATAAATACAACCGCAAGAGAATTCGGATCAGATTCATCAAAACAAGCACTTTCTGTACTTTCTTATTATGAATATAATGCAAGTATGAGAAATGATAATTTCATAAATAATTTAACTTTATATTTGCATTATTTAATCTCTAACGGTACGCTCCCAAATGTGAAATCAAATTCACCCTCAGCAGCATATCTAAGTAATGCTATGGGTAATTTAACATTTTCACAATATAATCAATCACTTGTTAATTATTACAGTTCTTTAGGTATACAATCGGTAAATGAAACAAACTTTCAAATATCTCAATCTAATCCCTATACGTTATCATTAAATTATATAGAAAATATAATTTTTAATCAAACAGGAATTCCATCAAAATATACTTTGCCTGTAAATATAAATATAAATCTTACTGGAAAATATGATTTATTTTATCTGCAACAAGGAATATTAAGAAATATAAATTTTGCAAATATAAATAATCAAACACAAGTAATAACGGGAGGTTATGCTGTTTCAGGTTCTAACTTCGGTGAACAATACGGTACTGTAGTTTTAGTAACTGACAATTCGTGTCCATCTTATACTACTGCAGAAGAATCAAGCATGATACTTGTAGCAAATCAATTATCTGGACTTAGTTCTTGTTACAACAACTTCGAAGGTGTAATAACAAATCAAAGTGAAAATTTTTTAACGATCCCTTACTTAATTTATTCACAAAACACAGTATTAACAAATTATTTCTTAAACGGAACAAATATAGAACTTTATCCTAAACAATTAGAAGCTTTAAACATACAAAATTTAATTAATTCAGTATCTAACAATTACTATTTTACTTCACCTTTTACCTCTTCGTATATTCAAAGAGCTTCAGATATTGTCAATTCATCTAATTATGGTATATTTAATCTTCCAAATAATGAAAGAACCGTAGCAACATTTAATGGTTTAACTGATATTGTATTATCGCCTTCAGCTAATTTAAAAGTCCCAGTATCAAATAATGGCTTATCAATAAACTTATGGGTTCTTCCTGGTAATTTTGAGCAAAACAACGCCGGATTAATAACAACAGGTGCAGGATGTGGCATTAATCTATTATTTGCAACTGCAAATAAAATTCAGACTACAAATAATTGTGGTAATTTTCAAACAGGAAGTTATCAATTTACTCCAAATGTTTGGTATGATATAGGTTTAACAATAACGTCTGGTTCTTCTCCAACTTTATCATTATATGTAAATGGGAATCAAATAGTTAGTTCAGCTACATTTTTTTCATCAGGAACCTCTTGGACAACCATGTACTTAGGAAGTAATTTAGGCTCAGAGTTTTTTAACGGTTCTTTATCTAATATACAAATATACAACACATCTCTTTCTAAACCTTCTATGTTTTTACTTTATAAAAGAAACCTCAATGGGCTTCCTATTTCAAATAATGGTTTAGTCGGTTGGTGGTCTTTGAATGGCAATACTAAAGATTTAAGCGGTCAAAACACTATTACAACTTCATCAACAGTAGCATTTACAAATAAAATCAACGGTTTACCAACAATCAATGTAACTTACTTTAACGGAGTTAATTCTTATTTTTCATTACCTGCAGAGGTATTTAATTATATAACAAGTGGAAGTGGAAATACATATACATCTTCTTTCGCAATTTGGTTTAAATCTACAAGCGATGGTGTAATTTTAGGACAACAAAATACTCAAGTTGGGTCATCTCCTTCTGGTTTTGTACCATCAATATATTTAGATACAAACGGTATTTTAAGATCAAGTTTATTTTGGCATGGTTCACCTTCTGATCAAATAGTATCTACAACTCCTTATAATGATGGTAATTGGCATTTACTTGTTGATACGTACTCAAATGGAATTGAAACATTGTATGTAGATGGTAAGGAAATAGGTACGGATTCTTATCCAGAACAAAGTTACTCAAGTACATATTTTTATCAATTAGGTACTGGATACACTTCAACATGGCCATCGGCACAAACTGGTTGGTTTTATTTTAAAGGAGAGTTAGCAAATGCACAGGTATACAGTACATTATTATCGCCACAACAAATACAGCAAATGTATAATGCTGGAGTAAGTTCGGGGCCTATAAGCTTTTCTGGCTTAACTGGTTGGTGGCCACTAAATGATAACTTTAACGATGTAATTAATACTGAACCTTTAAGTTATCCAAACGGGGTGACATTTACTTCTCTTAACGGTTCAGTAATAACTTCGCAAAACGATAATCTAAATTCAGTTAAAGTTCCTGGAATTTATTGTACAAATGAATTTTCCTGTTTTGATTCTAATACTGGTGGTGTATATTTGGGAAATTCTCCATTAGTAATTGGTTCTAAATTACAGGTAGCTCAATTTAAAACATATTCATTTATAACAGCTAATATTCCTTTATCTGGAAATTTTGGTTTATCTATGTGGGTTCTTCCTGGTAAAACAACTTCAGAAGAGTATCCAGTAAGTTTTTCTGGAGTTAACGGAATAACTATCACAACTTCTTCAGGAATAAATAAATTTGTTTTAACTGATGGCGTTAATACACTTTCATCAACATCAATAAATCCTATGTCTTGGTATTATGTTGCAGTCACAAAAAACGGAAATTCTTATACATTATATCTAAATAATACTGAAGAAGGCACTTCTAACATGGCAACAATTCCAATAAACAACTTTACATTAGGTTCTTTGTTTAATTTAGCCGATGGTTTCAATGGTTCTATATCGAATGTTCAATTATATTCTAATACATTATCCACTTCACAAGTTCAAACACTTTATAATGAAGGTATATACGGTTCACCACTTAACTCAAATGTTGTAGCCTGGTTTAATTTAAATGGTAATTGTTATAATTATACATTTAGTCAATACAATTGTTATTTATCGAGAAATGTTACATATCCCTATTTATATGGTAATTATAGTGCACCAAATTATCCTATACAAACTGTAGAAAATGGCTATCAGGCACTAGGATACGGTACTAAACCTTAAATAAATTTTACGTATCTCTCTAAATTAAAAATTACAATATATTTTTTAATTAATGCGATTTATTTATTTTAGTTGATATAATGTTACCGGAATGGTTATCAATAAAGCCTGCATCAACAGAAAAATATTCTGTAATAAAAGAAACAATTGCAAAAAGAGGTTTGCATACCGTTTGTAGTGATGCTCATTGTCCTAACGCTTCCGAATGTTGGAGTTCTGGCACTGCAACTTTTATGGTATTGGGAGGTTTATGTACAAGGGGTTGTAGATTCTGCGCGGTTAAAAAAAGTGCAACTGGCGAAAAACCAAACCTTAATGAACCATTTCTACTTGCTAAATCAATAAAAGAGTGGGGTTTAGATTATGTAGTAATAACCTCTGTGTGTAGAGACGATCTTCCAGATCAAGGAGCTTCTCATTTTGCCAATTGTGTTGTTGAAATAAAAAAACAAAACCCAAATACATTTGTAGAGTTGTTAATACCTGATTTTTCTGGAGATATTTCATTATTAAAAGTGATAACTGATTCAAAACCTGATGTTATAGGTAATAACTTAGAGACGGTAAGAAATTTATCCAAAAAAATTCGTGATAAAAGGGCCGATTATGATCAAACACTTTCGTTATTAAAAAATATTAAGAAATTAAATAATAAAATATTTACAAAATCTGCAATAATGTTGGGAATGGGAGAAACTTCAAATGAAATACTAGAAACCATGGAAGATTTGCGCAATAATAAAGTTGATTTTCTTGCAATGGGCCAGTATCTACGCCCGTCTCAATTTCATACAGAGGTAAAAGAGTATGTAACTCCTGAAAAATTTTCATACTTTAAAAAAATAGCAGAAGAAAAAGGATTTTTATTTGTTGCCTCAGGCCCTTTCGTAAGAAGTTCTTACAAAGCAGGAGAGTTCTTTATAAAAAGTTTAAAAAACACAAATTATCTATAAAAATTCCATTCTTTACTTTTATATTTTTTAATTAATTCTTTTGTTTCTTTTTCTTCTTGCTCATTTAATTTTCCAAAATATGTCTCTTTATTTTTTGTAAATGAGTTAAGAATTGATTCGTATAAATTATCAAAAGTAATATTCGGATTCTCATTTGTTACTGATGTAACCCTATCTTCAACATTAGTTATCATTTTATCCGATATTTTTTCTTTACTAACATTAAGTAAAGAAAACATTTTTAATAAATTCAATTTATATAATATAGTTCCGTGTTGGAGAACAACCCCGTTTTTTCTAGATTGAGCATTTCCAGATATTTTTTTATTACCAACAATTATATCATTTATAGGAACAAAAGTAGACCTAACTCCTAAATTATTTAAACCCTCAATTAAATAACTACAAATTTCTTTGTAACTTTCTCTTATTCCTTTTGAAAATAACTCTTCATTTCCTATTATGCTATAAGTTAACTCACCATCAGAATCATGAAATACTGCTCCGCCTCCAGTTATTCTTCTTACATATTCAATCCCAGAATTATTACAATTTATTATGTTCACTTCTTCTTCCATACTTTGAAATCTACCTATTGAAACTGCACTAGGGTTCCATTTATAAAATCTTATTGTAGGTTCTGATATTTTTTCTGAAATACCATTGGATATCGCTTCATCTATAGCCATATTTTCATAACATGAAAATGATCCTAATTTTAATACTCTCCATTTCATTCTTTCATCTCTAGAATGGCATTTGTTATTGAAATATTATCAATACCAATAATCTCTATATTATTTTTTTCTAAACATAATTTTATTTGTAATTCAATTTTACTTCTTTCAATAGCACAACCGATTAAACTTTTTTCTAAAAGTTCTAAACCATTATCAGGATAAACAAAAAAATCTCCTAAAATCTTTATATTATCTATTTTATCTGAAAAATCTAATCTAATCTCAAAAAGTTTCCCATTTTTAATTTTATATTTTTTAACTTTATACATACATTTTATAAGTATTCACAACATTATTTAACTTTTTTCTTACAAATATTACTGTGATATAATGATGCCTAATATGGACCCTAGAATGTTAAAAAGAATGATGGACAGTATGGGTATTAAAAACACCAACATAAATGTAATTAGAGTTATTTTAGAATGTCCAGATAAAGATATAATTATAGAAGGTCCGGATGTTTCAATAATAGAAGCTCAAGGAACAAAAACATATCAAATTACTAGTGGAAAAATATCTGAAAAAGATAAATCAAAATTAGAAATAAGCGAAGATGATATACATTTTGTTGGAGAGCAAACTGGGGTTTCAGATACAGATGAAATAAAAAAAGCAATTGAAAACTCTA
Organism: Candidatus Micrarchaeaceae archaeon; assembly: GCA_038730205.1. GTDB lineage: Archaea > Micrarchaeota > Micrarchaeia > Micrarchaeales > CABMGC01 > JAJZOD01. The sequence goes on from JAVYRW010000002.1 coordinate 23,103, forward strand.
ATGGCGACATTGCACAAGCAATATTACTATTAAAAAACGAAAGTAAAGATACTGCGGGTTAATTACTTAATTACTTGCCTAATATCCTATAAATCTGTAATGAAGGTATATTATCTATTTTTATTACTTCACTTCCATCTGCTAAACCTGCCTTTATTATTACACTCACGGCTTCATTTCCAACTATATTTCCTGTATATAAATAAACATCTTTTAGCATTTCCAGTGCTTTTACAGTTTCTACTAACTCTCCTTTGTAAAAGTTTGAATATTTTTTTAAATCTATTACCGTGCCAGTTTTTTTATCTTTATAAACATTGCCAATTATTTTTTCATCACACATAGCAATCATGTCTCCATTTTCTGTTCTGTGTTTTTTAAAATAAATCATTTATTTACCTATATTTATAAAACATAAATAATGTGGAGATATATAAAAAGCCGTACCATAACAACCATATTCCTCCAAATATATTGTTTATAAGAATTGCAAAAATACTAAATATAAAAAGCATAACAGAAAAAGTAATCTCAAAAACAGAATTTCTTAATGCATAAATAATCTTTCCGTATTTATTATTTTTTGAATGTCTATCCCATATTACGTTATATTTTTTTCTAAATATTGCAGAAAAAGCAGCTTTAGCTCTTACAAAAGAAAGTGCAAAATTCAATAAAAATATCATAAATCCTTTCTTAATTGAATTGAAATATATTTTTGTTATTATTATTGGTGCTATTATTGAAACAAAAAGGGCTCCAACGCCTAATAACTCTAAATCAAAACTAATATACTGAGATGTAAATATATTTGAAATGTTTAATTGAGAAACAGGTAATTGTGAAAAAACTATCATTATTGATATTAAAGTGAACAATATTAACATTACCGATATATAATTCAGTCCAAAGCCATGTGTCATGTAATCGACATTAGATAAAGGCGAAAGTGCTTTTTTAGTGTTATACCTTGTTCTCTTTATAAAATACCCCAAGAATTGTGTGTCCCCATAATTATATCTCCACTGCTGTTTTACTAATTCAGTAAAGCTTTCAATAGGTTTTCCTAACGCATAAATTTTTGGTATGTATAAACTTTTAAATCCTTGTATATCTGATTCAAAACTAAAGAATGTGTCTTCTATAACATACTCTGGAAATCCACCTATTTTTTTAAGTAACTCCGTTCTTATTAAACCACAAGAACCTGCAAATATTGCTGTATTATTAAGTGCCCTAGATGGTTGTATAAATTTAAAGAAAAACGCATCGAATAAATCTATAGTATCTGAGAAAAATGTGTGTTTTTTGTATCTTTTTTCTGTTTGTATATAGGCTAATTTACTATCTTCAAAATAAGGCAATAAATCTAATAAGAAATTTTTATTAGTTAAATATTCATCATAATCAAATATTGCTAAATATTCTTCTTTTAAATCTTTCAATAAATTATTCAATGCACCTGCTTTGTAACCCTTTCTATCTGTTCTATGTATATACTTATAATTGTATTTTAAAGAGGATTTTTTAATATCAGAAGCCTTTTTAATATTTGTAGAATCATCTAACATATAAAAATTAATTTTATCTTTAGGATAATTTAGTTCTAATAATCTTTTTATGTTTTTGTCTACTTCTTTAGGATTTTCATTAAAAACTGCAATTGCAACTGCAATTTTAGGAAAATCTTTAATTGGTTTCAAAGTCTTTTGTATTTTTTTAAGATACTTTGCGTATAAATACGATCTATAATATGAGTAAGCGGTAAATGTATTAAAAAGACCAGCAACTATTGATAATATTAAATAAGAAAAGGCAAGAAAATAACTGTAAGCATTATTCGCATTATTTATTAGATAAATTGAGAATCCAAAACCGAATATAGTTAATGAAGCAAACACTACAACTGCAAAAATCCTACCAAACAACTCCTTTCTAGAACTTTTCATAATACTTCCTGTTATACTGCTAAAATATATTCTTATTTAAATGTGAAGATATATATTAATAAAGTTATTTAAAATATTCACTGCCGGGGTGGCGGAATCCGGTAACGCGCCGGTCTCGAGATTCAAATCACGAGAGCTGATCTATGATGCGAACAAGGCAACCGGTTTCCTTCTGGAATTTAGGGTTCAAATCCCTACCCCGGCGAAAAATACTTAAAATTACAACAAATCTATTGCAGTTTTATATTTTATCTAAAAAGTAGCTGAATTTCATCTTTTTTATCTGAGAATGCTTTTGTTATGGGCTCCATTATCTTTATCAAACTATTAGATACAGCATTTTTAAGATCTGCCGGATGTATTTTTTTATTTTCAAACTCCTTTTCCAATAAAGAATAACTTTCAAATTCTAAATTTCCTCCATACTTTTCAGGTCTTTCAATTTTTAATTTTCCTAGCGTTGGCATAATTATGTATTTACATAATCCTAAAATTGGATTCTCATTTATAATACCTTCAGGGCACCATCCTCCGCTGATTATTTTTCTAACTTCTTTTTCATCAGAAAGTATCGGTATCGAAGAACCTGGTTTTGATTTACTCATTTTCATTGCAGTAACTATCTCTTCTTTATCTGCGCTTTCTTGTACTTTCGGTGGTTCAAGAAGAGATTGTATTAAATGTGTATGCATCAATGCTAATGGTTTTTTATCATTTAAATCTTTGAAAACTTCTCTTGCAAGCATATGTACCTTTCTCTGATCCATGCCTGCATGCGCAACATCAGCTCCAAAGGCTCTTATATCAGCTACCTGCATTATAGGATAAATATATTGTGAAACGTATAAAGTGTCTTTCTCACTTCTTCCTTGAATTATCAATGTACGTGTAGCTCTAGCCATGGTTGTCTTTGTAGCTATTTTCATAACCTCTTTCCAATACTCATTATTATTGTTGTATAAATCTGAACCTAGCGTAATTCTACTTGATGGACATGCAATAGAAAAAAGTTTTTTGTAAAACTCACTTGCCTTTTTTATTTTTTCCCAATCCCCTCCTAATTTCTGATTAGCAACTGTATGCCAATCAGCTAGAAGAATATTAGTTTCAAAACCTATTTTAGCTAAATCATTTATTTTTTTCCCTGCACATAAAATATGTCCTATATGTGGCATGCCACTTATTTCTAAACCAAAATAATGAACTGGTTTAGTTTTTGTTTCAAGTATCTGTATTAAATCTTGTTCTGTAACTATCTCTTCAGTAGGTTGTGACTTAATTATTTCTAATTTACTTTGAATATCCATTTGTATCAGTATTTTAAGAATGATATCTCTTATAAACTTTTTCTTTAAAAAACCATTTACAGTAAAGTTTTTAAAATCTGCAAATCTTTTTATGTTTTTGTTTGTATATATTAAAAAAGGCGACTTTAATGGCTAATAAAGAATTTGTTTCACAAGATGATGAAGAGCTACTTAAATTTATTGAATCAGCTAAACCAAAAATATATGTTGTTGGTGCCGGTGGTTCTGGTTCAAACACAATAAACCGCATATCTGAAATAAACATAGAGGGAATTAATCTAATAGCTATGAATACAGATGCATCACATTTAGCTAAAATAAAATCAAATAGAAAGGTGCTTATAGGTAAAAAAATAACTAGAGGTTTAGGTGCAGGAAGCGATCCAAAACTAGGAGAAGAATCAGCTATAGAAAGCAAAGAAGAGATAAAACATGTAATTAATGATGCTCAGTTAGTTTTCATAACTGGTGGTATGGGGGGTGGTACCGGTACAGGTTCCGCACCAATAATTGCCCATGAAGCAAAAGAAGCAGGAGCTTTAACTGTTGCAATAGTAACACTTCCTTTTTCAAGTGAAGGCAAAACACGTTTAAGAAATGCTCTTGAAGGTCTATCTAGATTAAAAAGAGTTACAGATACTACAATAATTATACCTAATGATAAATTACTTGCAGTAGCTCCTGATCTTCCGTTAAATATGGCATTTAGAATAAGTGATGAAATATTGGCTAATGCTACGAAAGGAATAATAGAAATGGTAACTAAACCAGGAATGGTTAACTTAGACTTTGCAGATTTGAGAAGTGTACTTAAAGATTCTGGTTATGCTGTAATTGGCATAGGCGAGGCTAACTCTACACAAACAAACGATCGTGCTTCAGTTGCAATAAATAATACTTTAAGTAGTCCTCTTTTAGATGTAGATCTTTCAACAGCTAAAAAAGCTCTTGTCAATATTATAGGAGGAGAAGATTTGACATTAAGAGAAGCGGAAAAGATTTTCCAAGAAGTAGCTGCACGTATAAGTGAAGATGCAATGATGAAGTGGGGAGCAAGAATTGATCCTACAATGCAAAAAAGCGCAATAAAAATTATGGTAGTTTTAGGCGGAGTAGAGTTTGCTGATTACTCTGACGTTGGTATAAAAAAGAAGTTAGAAGAGTCTAAAAATGTAGATTTGGATAAAATATTTGAAGAGTAATGAATAAATCAAGTTAAAAACATAAAAAAATTCTTTGCTATAATAACAAAAGTTATAGCAAAACATTATTAAATTCTTTTATTATATAATTAAATTTATGGCCAGTTTAAATTTTAAACATAAAACACACGGTTTTCAAAGAAAAAGATCTCCAACAACTTTAATAATTGCAGCAATTATAATAATAGCGATTGCAGTAGTTGTTTTGTTGTCTTTAGGTGGAGTTAATAAAATTTCAAGTTCACAAACGTTTACAATTAAACAAGGTTCATCTTTACAATTTACACTACCTTCCTCTCAAAGCACATTTTCTATTTATCTGAATAACGCAACAACATCATCCGCTGGTTTACTAGTATCACAATCCCCAGTATTATCTAGTACAATTGTGTCATTTTTAATAAACAATGGTTCAACATTAAATATAAGTACTGAGGGTTTATCAACTGCCAATTTACAAATCAAACTTTTATCTTCAAATTCAACATACGCAAAGCTTCAATTAACTCCAGTACCTTCTGGTCTTACAATACCAACAAGTAGTTTTGTAATAAACTCACAACCATCCCCCATTCCTAAAAGTTCAATCACTCCTGCACAGAGTACAATAAGCACAACAACTTCAATACAATCTAGTACAGCACCAAAAACATCCCAACAGAGTACTGTTCCTACAACAACCACAACCACTCCTAGTATATCTCAATCAATAATTACCGAAGCAAATAACAGTTATATAGGAACATTGGTTGCTAATCTAAACATTCTTTATGCAGAGGAATCACAGTGTACTTCTTCAATATATAATCAAACATTTATTTCATATGTTCATCAGCAACCTATAGGTCCATTTTCTTACCAAAACGTAAGCACAGTCACTCCAAAATCTATACTTACTAAAATAACAGGACCATTCTCTTATGGTTATCTTGTTAATTATACTTCTAACTCAGACTCTAAATTAACTTCTGGTTTGGCTATAAGTATGGAATTAAACTCAACTACTGGAGTAATATCAAATGTAAAGTTTTCAGGAATATTTGAAGGTCAAAATTACACAGATATTCATAACTCATACACATTCCAAAGTGGTATAGGTAATTCATGTGCCGCTTTAATACCCTACTCATAATAATAAAGAATTAAAATACAACAGACAATACTATGCTTAAGTATTTCTACTACTACTCTGATCTTGATCTTGTTCTACTTTTTTCTTTTGTTTTTGAGATATGGGTATTACAAACCAAAATGTACTCCCCTTTCCAGTATCTGAAGTAACTCCTATCTTTCCGCCATGTAAACTCACTATTTCTTTTGCTATACTTAATCCTAATCCCGTTCCAGTACCTTCTGGTCTTGTAAGATTACTCGTTTCCTTTTTAACCTGGAAGAACTTTTTAAATAATTTATTTTTGTATTCTTTATTTATACCTATTCCTGTATCATTAACCTCAACTCTTACCAGCGGATTTTTTTTACCATGGTTTTTAACTGAAACTGTTATACCCCCTTTATCTGTAAATTTTATTGCATTACTTATTAAATTAACAAAAACCTGTATCAATCTGTTAGGGTCCGCTTCTACAATGTGAGTGTCACTGTCAACTGTAAAGCTCAATTTTATTCCTTTGTTAGTGGCTACATTTTCAAGGGATTTTATTATTGGACTTTCTTTAATATCATTAAAATCTACTGGTTTAATATCCAATTTAATTTTTTTAGATTCTAATTTTGCAACGTCTAAAATCTGCGAAATTAATTGTAGTAATCTATCTCCTTCATTTATTATTATACTTAAATTTCTTTTTTGTTCTTCGTTTAACGCTCCAAATTCTTCAGCTATCATTAATTTTGAAAAACCCATTATATTAGTTATTGGAGTTTTAAGGTCGTGAGATATGTTATAAATGAACTGAGTTTTTAATTGACCTTCATACTTTAATCGTTCAGCTTTTTTATTCATTTCATTTAGTGCTATTTCTGTTTCTAAAAGTTTATTTTTTGTTACCAATTCTTTACCTATAAACATAAATCCATTTATTTTACCCTCAGTATCATATGTTGGTTTTACTGTTTGTAATGAAGGTAAAGCGCTTCCATCATTTTTATTTATTATAGAAACTTCCATACCGTTTAATACTCCTCCTTTTTTAACAATATCAAATGAGTTTATTATTTTTCTTTGACTTTCTTTATCTGCACAAATACTAAAAACATCAAAATTATTTAAAATATCCCTATTATACCCAGTTATTTTTTCGAAACTATCGTTAACACTTTTTATATAACCAGAAGTATCAGTTATAACTATCATCTCTCCAGAAAATTTAATTATGTCGTCTATGGTCCTCTTCAAAATATTTGAATACTTTTCATTATTTCTTAATATAAAACCCACAACAAAATCTTTATTCTTATTCAGAAAAAGTTTTGTGTTTATAACTGATGTATTTTGCAATTTCATTGGCAACTCAAAAACTTTAAATTCAAATTCTTCCAAAAACTTCTTTTTTAAATCTTCTTCATCAAACAATCCATAAAGTTCTTTTCCAATAAAATACTCTTTATCTAAGTTTTCGTAACCATCTATACCGCCACCTGTCCAATATATCTTGAATTTTTTATCCATTAATAAATAAAGTTGTACTTTATTAAACTCTATCAGTCTTTCTATATTTTTACCATATTCTATATCGGTAGTTTCATTAAATATTAGATGATACTCTGAATTATTTATTTTACTAAACGATACATCAAAGGTTCTTTGTGACGTACTTAGTTTAGTAGAAATTTTTTTTGATTCAAAGAATTTTTTATCTTTACTAAAATCAAATAGTGTATCTATTTGAAAACCTTCTGGATATTGAACATTCTTTTCTATTATATCGAGGAATTTTTTATTATACCTCAAAATTTTTTTATCTATATTAATTATTACTTGCGGAACTTCACTATTAAAAACAACATCAAAATATCTATTTAATAAATAATTTTTTTCATTAAATAATATTTTTTCATATTCCTCTCCTATCATATTAGAAAAAAATTCGTATAGTTTTATATTTTTTTGATCAAACGCATTTTCTTTCAAAGAAAGCAAAATTATTATTCCAAACTGTGTATTTTTTGTTCTTATTGGTAACATTAAACAGCTTTTAAAATTCTTATTTTTGTAATTTATCAATTCTGGAAAAGCCGAGTATCCACTTAAGTTATTATCTACATAGGGTTTTTCTGTATTTATTAAAAAATCATCAGTTTGGGTTCTATCTTCTGGCTTTATATAAAAGTTCTTGCTTTTAAACTCATCTGCACTTAAAAATTTTTTAAGTTTTTCTCCTACAAAACTTAGATATTCTTGATCAGAAATTACTTTATCGTGTTTTATACTTTCTAGAAACTCCAAGATCCGTACTTCCATTTCTATACCTAATATTTTATATCTTAATATATTAAAATCTATAAAAACATGTGTTAATAATGGATATAAATACAGCGTTCGAAGGTGTATACAAAATAAATAATAAATTAGCTACTAAAAATCTTACCCCTGGGATAAAAGTTTATGATGAAGAACTTATAAAAGTTAAAAATACCGAGTATAGATTATGGAATCCATATAGAAGTAAACTTGCAGCATCTATTATAAATGGATTATCCGAATTAAACATTAAAAAAGGTTCACAAGTTCTTTATTTGGGAGCGTCTACCGGAACTACAGTTAGTCATGTAAGTGATATAATAGAAGAAGGAAACGTGTTTGCAGTTGAAATCTCAAAAAGAAGCATGCGTGATCTTTTAACATTGTGCGAAAAACGTGAAAATATCTTACCTATTTTTGAAGACGCATTAAATACTGATTCATATCTCTCAGAAGTAGGAGAAGTAGATATAATATATGAAGATGTTGCGGCTCCAACACAGGATAAAATATTAATAAAAAATGCAGAGTTGCTTAAAAAAGGAGGTTCAGCTTATGTTGCAATAAAGTCACAAAGTATCGATGTGTCAAAAGATCCAAAAGTAGTATTTGAAGAATTTATCAAAAACATTTCGCATAAATTCAAAGTAGTTCAAAGGATTAAAATAGAACCATTCGATAAACTGCATTTATTTTTACATCTTAAAAAATTATAGTTATCAAGCAAAAAATTCAAAAGTAATATAAATTTTGTTTACCTACTTAATTTTATGTCATTAAATTCAAACTATATATCAGAAATGAAAACTTTATTACAATCATTATTTCCTGCAGTGTGTAATAATTGTGCTTCAAAAATATTAATTCCAAATAATTTAGGCATATGTACAGTTTGCGAATTAGTTGTTATAAAAGAAGGAAACAATTCACAAGCAAATTTATTTGAAAAAATAACGCCTTTGATAAATAAAGATTCCGTTACTCAAGCATACACTGCTCTTAATGCTTTATCAAAAGAATCAACAACACCCTCTATTTCTTATGTTTTCGGTATTTTTTATAGTATTTTATCTGATTATGCCTATACTAATCTAAATTATAATGGAAAAGGTTTTATGGAAGAAAATTCCGCAAACAAATATTTATCTTTAGATTTAACTTCAAAGTCAAAAGAATTTTTCTTCAGAACATTAAAACAAATATCAAAAATTGAACAAAAAGGAAGCGATATTATATATTTAGAGTTTATTACAAATATAAAATTAAAAAGAATGTTTTATGCTCTTAATTCTTTGAAAGTTCTAAATCAAAATAAAACAGGAGAAATTTATAATAATTATGCAAATATGGTTTATGCTGTTGAGTCAAAAAGAAAGGATGCAGAATATTTTGTTAAACCTTTACTTAACACTTCCCCCATTTTATTTTTTTATATATCAAAAATATTAGCTCAAAAAAAGAATTTAAAAGAAGCTATAAAAATACTTGAATATATAAACTCAAATGTAAATATACCTACTTCATATGCATACTTTAAAAAATTAGAAAGTATTTTAACAGCCGCTGGTTTTGATTAAAATTATCCTTTAATAACAACAAGTGGTTTATTTTTTGATACTATCTTTGCTAATCCGGCCCTTTCAACAACACTAACTACTTCATCAGGATTTTTATAAGCCCATTCAGCTTCTTCACTTATTAGCTTTCTAGTTCTAACTCTTATCTCTATATCTTTTTCTTTTAATATGTTGAAGGTTTTGCTTGAAGGTATCTCTCTTAAAGCCTGATGCCTTGACATTAATCTTCCAGATCCGTGGCATGCGCTTCCAAATGATTCCTTCATTGAATTTTCCATACCACAAAGAATATAACTTCCTGTGCTCATACTTCCCGGTATTATTACTGGTTGACCCACTACTCTGTATTTTGAAGGTAACTCCTTAGTACCTTTTGGAAATGCTCTTGTGGCACCCTTTCTATGTATATACAATCTTCTTTTTTCACCATTTACTGTATGTTCTTCATGCTTGGCTATATTATGCGCAACATCATAAAGTAGTTCCATCCCCAATTCTTCATGATCCTTTCCAAATACTTCAGAAAAGCTTTTTCTTATCAGGTGTGTTATTATCTGCCTATTAGTGAAAGCGAAGTTTACTGCGCAGTTCATGGCCATTATGTAATTTTGAGCTTCTTTACTTCCTACTTTTGCATAGCTAAGTTCTTTGTCTGGTAGCTGTATATTGTTTCTTTGTTGATAATCTAGTAAGGTTCTTAAGAAATCACTACATATCTGATGGCCGAAGCCTCTAGATCCTGTATGAACCATTATGACTATTTGATCTTTTTCTAAGCCGTAAGCTTTAGCTATATTTTCATCAAATATTTTCTCTACTTTCTGTATCTCTAGAAAGTGGTTCCCAGCTCCTAGCGTGCCTAACTGGTTTAAGCCTCTTTTTTTAGCGTCTTTACTTACTTTTGAGAAATCTGCTCCGTCTAGCCTTCCATGTTCCTCTATCCTTTGAATATCATCTTTAACTCCATAACCTTTTTCAACAGCATACTTTACTCCTTCTTTTGTTATTAGTTCTAAATCACTTTCTTTAAAGCCTAAATTTAATTTACTTCCAACTCCTGTAGGTACAGTTTTAAATAAAGTATCTGAAAGCTCCTTTATTTTTGGTTTGAGTTCATTAACATTTATTGATGTTTTAATTAATCTAACTCCACAATTAATATCAAAACCTACGGCTCCTGGTGATATTATACCTTCCTCTGCATCAAAAGCAGCAACTCCTCCTACAGGAAAACCATATCCCTGATGCCCATCTGGCATAACTAAAACATCTCCAACTATTCCTGGAAGTTTTGAGGCATTTATTGCCTGTTGTACAGTACTATCTTTTTTCATTTTTTCAAGCATATCCTCTGTACTATAAAAAACAACACCACCATTCATTTGTTGTTCTTTTTCAATTTTAAATTTAACTTCTGAAATCTTTTTTATCTTAATATTTTCCATAAAAACACAACTAACTTTTAATACTATCTTAAAGTAGAAAAAACCTAATTTATACTTTATACCTCCAACACTAAATATATATACGTGAACGAATAAACATTAACTGTAACTCTTTATTTTTATTATTTTAAAAATTAAAAAGCAAAATATAAAGAAAGATTTAAATATCAATCCTGTTTAAGTTGTATTAACGTTTATTAATGTAATGTTGACAATTATTAGATGCTGCAGGGATGGCAGAGCCTGGTCAAATGCGACAGACTCAAGATCTGTTGGCTTAGGCCTACGAGAGTTCAAAAGTATTGAACAAATCTCTCTCCCTGCACATTATTAATGGTGTATTAATGATAAAGAATATAAAAAAGAATAAATTAAAGAACTCTAAAGTCGTTGCCTCTAAAAAAGTTAAGACAAAAAAAACTGAAAAAGTAACTAAAAATAAGTTTCTTGGAAGGTTGAAAAAAATAAAACTTAAAGAAAAGGCAATGTTTGAGGTACCACACTACCCGCAAAGTGAAGAGTTTACAAGTTCTGCAGCATGCGCAATGATGGTTCTTAAGTATATAAATCCAAAGTTTAATTTTAAGAAAGAAAGTGAGTACTCAATATGGCAAGAAGCCGTAAATGGAAGTGTATGGCACGGTTCAAAATATGGTGTTGCATACTCGATCTCAAAAAGAGGCGCAAAGGTAGGGATAATAAGTAACACTAAAGATGAAGGTTATGATAAAAAAATAGCAGTATATGAAAATGTCAATTTAGATACTTTAAATTCGTCATTCAATGAAATAAAGCAAAAATCAGAAAGTATGAACATAGAAGAGGAACACAGCGATATTACACTTAACTCAATAAAGAAAGCATTATCTGCAGGTTTAATACCTATTGTTTTAATAGACGCAAGTCAAGTTAATACTTATTTAGAGCCTTCACCACATTGGGTTGTTGTAAAAGGCTATGATAAAGATGCGTTTTATATAAATGATCCTTACTCAGATAGTACAATAACCATAGATCCTGATGCATTTAAAGTAGCAATAGGTTTTGATGCAAACCATCATATGGTTTTAATAGATACAAAACATTTTCAAGAACCTAAATTAAAGAACTAATTAAAACATTCACTTTTTATTTTATCTTGTATTTATTTTTCTTTTATTTGTTTAAATAAATTATCGTAAAACTCAAGAACTCCTTTCGAAGAGAAAAAATTAAGTTTTTTACCATCTATCTTTACGTTATTTTTATTAATTATATCTAATATTGTATTAGGAATATCAACTTCGTTTTTTATTACACACATTGAACTTACTTCAATAGGTATTGGCGTATATTTGGGTAATACAACCGGAGTATTGCATTGTAAACTTTCAAGAACAATTATACTTAAACCTTCTCTTTCTGACATATGTAAAAATACCGAGCTACTTGCTAATTCTCTATATAACTCTTTTTTATCTTTGTAAAATTGCTTGATTACTACATTTTTTTCCAAATCCAATTTTATAACAAGTTTCTGTATATTATTTTTTTCAATACCATTTCCTATTATTACTCCCTTTATTGTTTTATCTAAACTTATTACTTTCTTGAAAATTTCTAACCATTTATCTATTGTTTTTTCTTTAATAAAACGTCCAGCAAAAATTATTTTTCTTTCGTTCTTTAT
>JAVYRW010000003.1:0-28394 GCA_038730205.1 Candidatus Micrarchaeaceae archaeon
TATACCTTTTAATTATTTGTTTTTGAAAGTATTTGAATTCTAATCGTGTGATTTTAAGCTTTGTTTTTTATAATATTTTACATCTTCTTCTGAACATTCATTAAATACATAACCCCAAAAATAAATGGGGAGTATGAGATTTGAACTCATGTCGTCAGGTCCCAAACCTGAAAGCCTACCAAGCTAGCCTAACTCCCCTTTGAAAATAATAAATTTTTTATTTGTTTTTTATAAGTAATAATTAAAGAAATAAAAATAAAGAGTTTATGATTTTGATAATCTACCTCTAGGTTTTGGCGGTTTTAATTTAGGATATATTTTTGATAAGGCTTCTTGACTAACATCAAAATCTAATTTAAGAAGCTGTGCCACTTTTCTCATTAGATAAATACGTGCAAAATTTTCGTGTTTTGGGTTTTTTTCAGACGCTTTTGAAATTATTGCTTTTGTTTCTGGTGTTGAAAATTTAAGTAAGACTTCAGAAAAACCATTTGGATTTTTTTTAACTGTTCCAGATAATTTTTCTGCATACGAATCTAAAGAAGGAATATCCAAATCTAAGAACTCGAATACTTTTCTATCTATTGATTGTCTTACTCCAGATATAAAAAATGCAATTTCTTCAGGATTTGTATCTGGAGTTATTGTCATTTTTCTTATAGCTATCCAGTTTTTGTACTTTGCCATAAACTCTATATTATCTGTTTCCATTAAATCATCAGTAAATTATTTTATTATATAATAACCTGATGCTTTTTCTCTTACTACTCTTTTAATAGCTCCTTTTTGAGACATACTTACCAATGCATTTGTAACCATACTTTTAGGTCTGTTGCATTTTTTTGCTATATCATCTGCTGTTTTTTTCTTTTCGTCGCTTACTGCTCCAAGTTCTTTCATAGCTTCCAAAATCATATTTTCTATAGGGGTTAATTCTGTCATTAAACTCACTTCATTTTTTTAAACATTATTTATTAACGATTATTTCTTTGCCATTTTTTCTTTTCTTTTAACACGCATGTATTTACTTCCGCACTTTCTACATTTCAAAGTTCCTGCTTTGTTTCTTGCTTTACACTTTCTACATAACCAAATACGAGTTAAAGCTTCATCTGCTAGTGGAAATTTTCCCATAAGTAACACAAATTAATATTTTATTATATTATTACAAGGAAAGATATATAATTTATTCGAATTAAAGGACATATTTAATAATTTATAGTTTAAATAAAAAAAATACTTTCTTGTTAACGTAAATATATAAGCAAAAGTATATATAAGTTTTTTAACAAATATTTATAGCTATTACTTTGGTGCCTAAATTATGGTTAATATAATAGAACTTACAGTTGCTGACGCACTTGTTACTGACTCTGGTAAGAGTATTGCTAGAGTAGATGGTAAATCGCGTAGAGCATTAGACATAAACTCAGGGGATATGATAGAACTTAAAGGTAAGATAAAATCAACAGCCGCTATAGTTGGACCCGCACACCCAAGTGATGAAGGATTAGGATTTATAAGAATTGATGGTTATTTAAGACAAAATTTAGGAGTAGGAATAGGAGATAAAATTTTCGTATCTAAAGCAGAAATAAAAGATGCAGAAAAGGTTACACTTGCGCCTCCGCCTAGTCAAAGACCACCTCTTTCGCCAGATTTTCCAGAGTATGCTAAAAGAAGATTGGAAGGTAGGCCTCTAGCAAAAGGAGATTCTATTCCAATTCCTATGTTTGGTTTAGTTTTTAACTTTTTAGTAGTTCAAGTAATTCCACATGGAATAGTAAAAATAACAAACAACACAAACTTGATAGTAAAGGATGAACCGGTTTCTGAATCGCTAGTTAAGATAGCTGATGTTCATTATGAAGACATTGGAGGACTTGATGATGCAAAACAAAAAATAAGAGAAATGGTAGAGTTACCAATAAGATATCCAGAGTTATTTGAAAGACTAGGTATAGATCCGCCAAAAGGTGTTTTGTTATACGGACCTCCAGGAACTGGAAAAACACTTTTAGCCAAAGCAGTAGCTAATGAAAGCGATGCGAATTTTATAACTATATCTGGACCAGAGTTAGTAAGTAAATTTGTTGGAGAAAGCGAAGAAAAGCTTAGAGAAATATTTAAAAGTGCAAATGAAAAAGCACCAACAATAATTTTCATGGATGAAATAGACGCTATAGCACCAAAAAGAGAAGATGCAACAAATGAAGTAGAAAGAAGAATGGTGTCACAGTTGTTAACGCTTATGGATGGAATGCCTTCAAGAGGTCAAGTAATTATAATTGCAGCTACAAATCGTCCGGATGCAATAGACCCCGCACTAAGAAGACCTGGAAGATTTGATCGTGAGATAGAAATAGGAGTGCCAAATAGAAACTCAAGAAAAACAATATTACAGATACATACAAGAAACATGCCTGTAGCAAAGGATGTGGATTTAGATGAGTTAGCTAATATAACTCACGGATATACTGGGGCAGATATGAATGCATTAGTAAAAGAAGCGGCAATGGCAACATTGAGAAAAATACTTCCTAATATAGTAGATAAACAAAGCATACCTGCTGAAATACTATCAAATCTTACTGTTACAAGAGAAAATTTTATGGAAGGATTGAAAAATATTCAACCTAGTGCACTTCGTGAAGTTTTTGTAGAACGTCCAAATGTTCATTGGAAGGATATTGGAGGTATAGAATCAGTAAAAGAAGAAATTAGAGAAGCTGTAGAGTTGCCACTTAAGGAACCGCAGAAATTTGAGAAATTAGGAATAAGGGCAATTAAAGGAGTTCTTTTAGTAGGATCACCAGGTACAGGAAAAACTATGTTAGCAAGAGCAGTAGCTACTGAAAGAGAAGCAAACTTTATATCTATAAAAGGACCAGAGGTATTAAGTAAGTATGTTGGAGAGAGTGAAAAAACAGTAAGAGAAATTTTCAGAAAAGCAAGACTTGCTGCGCCTTGTATTATTTTTATTGATGAAATAGATGCAATTGCTCATTCAAGAGGTTCTGGAGAAGATGATACAAGAGTTACAGAAAGAGTTGTTGATACTATGCTTACCGAAATGGATGGATTACAGGAGTTAAAGAATGTTGTTGTATTAGGTGCAACAAACCGTCCAGAAGAAGTAGATCCTGCATTATTAAGACCGGGAAGATTTGATAAAATAATTGAGATACCTATGCCAGATGAAAATGCAAGATTTGAAATATTGAAGGTACATACTAAAAAAATGCCTTTGGATAAAGATGTTAATTTAGAAAGAATATCTGAAATAACAGAAAATTATACTGGTGCAGAGTTAGAGAATATATGTAGAGAAGCCGGTATGAATGCGATTAGAAATAATAGAGATATAGTAAAAGGAGAAGATTTTACAAAAGCAATTAAGGAAGTAAGACCAGCAGTTCCAAAAGAAGTAAGTGAAAGAATTAAAAGATTCAAGGAAGAACCAGATAGCATGTACAGATAATAAAGGTTCATTAATAAATAATAGAAGAATCAATAAAATAATAACTTATGTTAATTAAGGTGAAAAAATGCAGATTGTTTATTCAGATAAAAAGACAGGAAAAACAGGGCACGCACAAGTTCCAAAAGAAAGAGAGGGACAGTTGATAGGAAAAGTAATCGGAGAGGTAATAGAAGGTGCTGCTGCGGGCTTAGAAGGATTTAAGTTAAAAATAACTGGATTAAGTGATTCTTCAGGAGCTCCTTCAAGAAAAGAAATAGATGGGATAAGAAAAACAAAGGCTTTGATATCTTATGGAGTAGGAATGCGAGTGAAGGAAAAAGGTTTCAGAGCTAGAAAGCTAGTAAGAGGCAATGCTATAGGCCCTGACACTGTACAAATAAATACTGTTATAGAACAGTTTGGCTCAAAGGCACATGAAGAACTTTTCAAGCCTAAAGAAAAAAGTGAATAATAGATGAATAAACAAAGTGAACTCAACATAGGAACTTTAGGTCATGTAGATCATGGAAAAACAACTCTGGTTTCTGCTTTGACTCATACTTGGACAGATGTACATAGTGAAAGCTTAAAAAGGAGTATGACAATAAAGCTCGGTTATGCAGATATGCTTATAAGAAAATGCGAGAGTGATGGAAAATTTACTGTTGAAGAAAAATGTATTGATGGAAATGTTGCCTCTCCGTTCAGAAAAATATCACTTTTAGATGCACCAGGACACGAAACACTTATGGCAACAGCTATAGCAAGTTCAAGCATAATTGATGGTGCACTTTTTGTTATATCTGCAGCTGAACCGTGCCCAATGCCACAAACAAAAGAACACTTAATGATAATAAATGCTTTAGGAATTAAAAATGTGATAGTAGTTCAAACAAAGATTGACGTAGTAGGCAGAGAAAAGACACAAAAAAGTTATGAACAGATAAAGGCATTTTTAAAAGGAAGCACTGCTGAAAATGCTCCTATAATACCAATTATGGCAAACAAAGGAATAAACGTTGATTCATTACTAGAAGAGCTAGCAAAAATAAAAATCCCAGAAAGAGATACAAAATCTAATCCAATAATGAACGTAGCTAGATCTTTTGATATAAACAAACCAGGTACAAAAATAAATGAACTCGTAGGAGGAGTTGTTGGAGGTTCTATAATAAAAGGTACATTTAAAGAAGGAGATGAAATTGAGATACGCCCTGGAATTAACTTTAATTCACAGAAAAAAGACAATTATACGCCTATAATTACAAAAATAGATTCATTATCTGCAGGTAATGAAAGATTAGATAGTGCAATTGCAGGAGGTTTAATTGCCGTTGGAACCGAATGTGACCCTTCAATGACAAAAGCTGATGGATTTGTAGGTCAGATAATAGGAAAAATTGGAACTTTACCAGATGTTGTAAATCAAATAACTATAAATTATACTTCATTAAATAGATCTGATATACCTAAGCAAGCATTTAAAGATGGAGAACAATTATTATTAGGAATAGGTACTGGAACGTTTATTGGTTATATTACACATTTAAAAAGAAATACAATAGAAATTAAATTGAATAGAGTAGCATGTATTGATGATTCTGCAAAAATTTCTGTTTTAAGAAACTTTAATCAAAGATGGAAACTTTCAGGATTTGGAGTTTTGATATAATTTATAAACTTTTTTTAATATTATATCCGATATTTTATCTCTATCTTCTTTTAACTTTAAGTTATATTCATTTTTATTTATTTCAAACGCAGAAGCGTGAGGATGACCTCCCCCACCAAAAGAACGAGCAAGAACAGAACAGTCCATAAATTTACTTCTTAAATGAGCTTTTGATGTTTCTGTATTTATATAGATACCTATATCAACATTACATTGTTTTTGAATAGATTCACATGCGTCATTAGTAGATACAAATTTTGTAAAGCCAATAGCTGAAATTCTTGATTTCTTAATGTTTTTTAATAACTCTTTTAATCTTTTTTCATTAATTTTTTTAAACATTTCACTATCTTTTACAAGAAACTTAGGCAAAATTATTCCTTTACTTATTTGTTCGGCTATTTCTTTTGTTATGCGTTGTCTTTTTTTATAATTAAATGAAGAATAATAAGTTGTACTTAAAACATATGAACCTATAAAATCTTTTGTTTTTTTGTCTTTTGGTTTTATATTAAAATCTGCCATGTGTACTATTTTTAATAATTTATTTGTAAAATTATCTTTTAAGTCTAACTCTTTTGCAGTTATCTCTGCTGCGCAACACAATTTATTTTCATTTACAACTGCAATATCACAAAAAGAAGCTAATTCTTTAACTAGCTCATCACTCCAAACATGATGATCAAACCAAAAAACTTTGCCTTTATTTTTTTTAACTTTTAAAATCATTCGTTTAAATATATCTGCCGTTGAAGTACTTGCACCTATATCGGTTATAAAAAGTGTCATGCCTTTTTTATATTTTTTATTAAATAATGATTCTGTTTCAAGTAATTTTTCTTTATTGTAATCTGCAAATAGTATGTTGTTTTTATTTATTTTATATTTACGCATTATTAATGCGCCACTTGATATCCCATCTAAATCAGCTATATGAGTTATAATTAAAGCGTTCATAATATCAAAATTTATAGAACATAAATTAATTTATAGTTAATTAAGTGGCAAGTTAGAAAAAGGATGGTAGGCCTGCTGTGGAGGCAGGCTCAGCCATCTACCGTGGAGGTGATATAATAAGTGTATTGGTCGCCTTGCCAGCATCAAATTTGTAATAAACTTTGTGACCAAGCTGGAATCTATCTAAAAGACCCTGCTTGAATAATTTATTGAGCCTCGCGCATGCCGCATTTCTTCCTTTATACTTCATTTCTGTTTTTAAGTCTTCTGCGCAAATCATTCCTTTTGATTGTACGAAGTTCAATATTTTAACATCTAATGTTGAAAGTGCTATTTCCCTATTTAATAATGATGCGGGTTTTGTTGCAGTTATTGGAGAGGTATATGGTACATCTTCTACTTCATAATTATCTTCAATATCTTCTTCTAATTTTTTAATTTTTTCCGTTAAAGAGTATAGAAGCTTGTTAGTTTTTTCTCTTTCTTGTAATATGTAAGTCAATAATGCATTAACATCAGTTTCTGAAGGTGTCGTATTACCTTTGTTTGAGAGTGTGGCTAACTCATGCTTTAGTGTTAAAAGCTCTTTTTCAATTCTTTTTTGAGTTTTTGCCATTTTTATACAATCCTCGACAGAACCATGAAGTTCATGAACCTTATACGGATTTATCTTGAAATAATCACGATTCAATCATAATATAATAAAGAAAGATATTTAAAGGTATCGTACAAAAATCACAGTATAATATACATAAAAAATAAGTGTTTTAGAAGACAAATAAAAAAGAATTAAAATTAAATCAAAAAATAATAAATTATAGTAATTATAAATAATGCGTTGAAGAAGATATACCATAAAGACAGGAAAGATTTATTAATAATTAACAATAACACATATATGTGCCTAAGGCGAAGGCAATTATAAATTAAGTCAATATAAGTAACTTTATTTATTATTGTAGTTATGGAGAGTTTAATGGAAATAATATTTATACCAAACAAAAAAATTTCTGGAGTATATAAAGTAATAGATAAACTTGAAAAAAGATTAGATTGTAAGATAGATATTTTAGATGAATCTAGAATAAAGATCGATGGAAAACCTTATGATGAGTATAATTTAAAAAATATAATAATTGCAATATCTATGGGCTTTACACTTAATCATTCTTATAAGCTTTTAAATGATGAGTATTTTTTTAAATATATTGATCTTAAGGATTTAATAAAAAAAGATTCTGAACTAAAAAGGATAAAGGCAAGACTAATAGGTACTGAAGGTAAAACTAAAAATTATATTGAAGACGTGAGTGGTGCCGTAATTGCATTGCAAGAAAATACACTTGGGATTATAGGTACCACAGAACAACTTAATATAGCAACTTCTGCTTTGCAGATATTAGTAGAAGGCGGAACGCATAAAAAAGCTTACAGAATTATGGAAAGTCTTAGAAAAAAATATAGATGAAAATATGGCAGAACATGTTAAATCAGAGGAAATTTTTAAAGAATTTAAAGAACATTCGATATCTGAATTTTTTAGAAAGAATAGCCAAATGTTGGGTTATTCAGGAAAAACTAGATCCATGACAACTATAGTTCACGAATATATTACTAATTCATTAGATGCATGTGAAGAAGCTGGAATTCTTCCTGAGATAGATGTTATAATAAAATTAATAGATGAGGGGAAGTATAGTATAACAGTTAGAGATAATGGACCCGGAATACCTTCTAAACTTGTTGGTAAAGTTTTTGCAACTGTTTTGGCAGGAACAAAATTCCATAGGTATGTTCAGCAAAGAGGCCAGCAAGGTATAGGTGCTTCAGGATGTACTTTATTTTCAAAAATAACAACAGGTAAACCTATTACTATAAGATCTTCGAATGAAAAAGAAGCTTATGAATGTAATGTTGATTTAGAGATTAAAACAAATAAACCATTAATTACAAATATGAAAGAATTAAACGGAATGAGCAGAGGTACTGAAGTTTTTGGTGAGTTCGGAGATTTAAAATATGAGAAAAGTGACCATGGAGTTGAAGAGTATATTAAAAGAACTGTTTTATCTAATCCGCACGCAAGTATAAAATTAATAGATCCAGAAGGTAAAGAAGTAGTATTTTTAAGGTCTATAAATGAAATGCCTAAAAAACCAAAGGAAGTAAAACCACATCCTTTGGGAATAGATACTAATGATTTAATAGAATTTGCACATAGAAGCAAAGAAAAAACATTATCAAATTTTCTTATTGAGAGTTTCTCAAGAGTAACACAGGGAAAAATAGCAGAAATTAAAGCCTTATCACCTGATATTTTTTTTGATATAGAACCAACAAAATTACAATGGGTAGATGCTGAAAAATTAGTTAAAACATTTAAACAGATAAAATGGATGGCACCTGAGTTAGACTCATTGTCTACAATAGGAGAAAGACAAATAGGAGTTGCCATAAAAAATATATTAAACCCTAAGTTCCAAAGTGTTGTAGAAAGAAAACCTAAGGTTTTTAGAGGAGGAATACCTTTTGTTGTTGAAGCAGGAATAGCTTATGGGGGAGAATCTGGAAAGAAAATAAATGATGTGGATAAAAATGGAAATCCAATTGAAGCTGAAGGCAGTGTTTTAAGATTTGCAAATAAGGTTCCTTTATTATTTGATGGTTCTAACTGTGCAATAACAGAAGCCGTAAAGGGCATACAATGGAAAAGATATGGAATAGGAAAGTTTGAGGAGGAACCCGTTAGTGTATTGATAAATGTATCAAGTGTTTATGTACCTTATTCAGGAGTAGGAAAACAGGCCATAGCAAAGGAAGACGATATAATTGAAGAAATAAAACTTGCAGTAATGGATTGCGGAAGAATATTGCAAAGGTATTTAAGTGGTGTAAGAAAGATGGAACTGCAAGAAACACGTTACAAAACAATTATGCGTTATATTAAACAGCTATCAAATGATCTCTCTGAAATAACAAATGTTAATAATAAGGATATTGAAACTTCACTTAAAACACTTATAGAAAAAAGATATAACAAACTTTTTGATGATGATTCAGATAAAAATATGTCTGAAGAGAAGTATAATGAAGAAAAAAACGAAGAGTCTGATTAGAAATAATTATTCAAGAAAATAATGAAATAAGATTTTGTATGTCTCCTAACTCTAAATAACCAGAGTATATTGCTAATCTTAATTCATTCATTTGTTCGTTATAAACAGAATATAATGAATCTATAAAATTAAGTTTTTCTTCGTTACTTATAAATATAAGTATATTTTTATTCTCTTTTGTTACTTTTATAGGTCTTACGCCTGAAGATTTTGAGAATATAAATAATTTGTACGTTTTACCCCTTAGATTCACTACCATATCTGAATCTACAGATTTATCAATATCAGTAAATGGAATTGCATGCGAAACAAAAAAATCCCTCAATCTTCTAAATATTATTAGATATTCTCCGTCATGTCCAGATTTTGTTATCCAACTCATAGGTAAGTAGTAATCATTTAGCGAAATGATTTTTCCTTCTGATGAAAGTTTGTATAAGATACGTTTTGTATTTTGTAAAGTTATAGATAATGGCATATTATCTTTTCTTATATTATTACTTATTCCCATTTTAATTTCCTCAGAAGTTAATGGCATATATTTCCAATTATATTTAAAATTTAGAGTATCAAATAAAGAGATTATTTGATCTGATTTAACAATTACTTCTTCTTTTTTAATGGGTAACATTTGAGGCACATCTATGAAATAATTTTCAGTGTTTGGCGGTCTTAATATAATATTAAGAAGAAGAATTACAAACGCTGCAATACCGAATTCTATATATAAAGGAGGAATTTCTGGAGGAGATTGATAGTATTCGTAAACAGTATAGTTCACATTAATTAAACTTATTTTTATTACTTGATAGCCATAACTAAGTGCGGTTCCTTTTGGAAGTGTATAGTTTATAATACCATTATTTACTGTACCTTGTTGTTCAAATTGTCCATTTATACTTATAGTATAGGGCATATTTGAAAGAGGTGATGTCCCACTTATGATACTGAATACAAAACTTGCATTTTTGAAATCAGTTATTGGGGAAGTTATATTTAAATAAGGCACATAAAAGGCAGCATTTCCATATGAATTATTATTTATATCTACTAAAGATGCTATATAATACTGGCCCGTAGGAACATCAAATGAAGTATACTTCAAAACAGAATAAGATGTATTAAAAAAGTTAAGAGGAAAACTATATATATATTTTAAAGAAGAGTTATATGCTATAAGACTAAATGCTTTATTTGTTGAGTATGGACTTATACTTACTTCTGTTGGAACAAGTTCACCGTAACCTATAACAGAAGGTAAACCTATTGTTGCTTTATTTAAATACTTTAAATTAAATGGTTTTTCATATATTTGAGTTTTGTAACCATTAGTACTGTTTGCTATTAATAAAGGATATGAAGAATTTATAATCTGTAAATAATTGCCTGTTGCGTTTATTGTTTTTTGAAGAGTTATTATAAGATTTTTACCTGATAAAGGAACTGAACTTGGTGTTTTTGAAAGATTAATAGAACCTTCGGCGAGTATTGGTATCCAAAATCTTTCAAAAAGTATTCTTGAGATATCTTGAGATAATGAAGAAGAATTTTCCCAACCTAGTTTTGGATAATTACTTAATGCAACTAAACTGCCACTACTTAAATTAATATATGAAATACTACCTAGAAAAGAACCATTAACAAATCTAAATGTAGGTGATGAAAAATGATATTGAGGAGTTATAGTGGTATTTTTAAATTGAAACGTTTCTAGACCATATCTATTGAGGTAGGTTGATGTAAGATTATTAGTTAACAGAATTTGTCCATTTTCTTCTAATCTAGAAAAGTTATCCCCAACATAAATTATAGTATCATTCTCTTGAAAAAGAGTTATTAAATTTTTAATGCTACTTGATGAAGAAAAACCTGTTCCAGGAAGTAAGCTAGCCGGAAATAGACCAGTAGGTATTATTACCGTTGAATCCGGAGTTATTAGTGATGTGTTTAACAAATTTATAATTTGAAAACTGGATATATTGTTTATTAATCCATAACTTTTAAGATCTGTAGATAAATTGTTTTCTAAGGAATCCAAATTAAAACAGTTGTAACATGAATTTGAAGGATTTATTAAATAAATTTTTTGATAAGGATTTTTCTTAAATAAATAAAGTTTTATATTAGAGCTAGTAGCGTTTTTTATATTATAATTTAAATAAGAGTATATTACTGCAGATAAAGAATTATTATATGATGCTAATCCTGAAGAAAATATAGATAATGAGGTATTAATATTCCCATTTTCTAAATAAGTAGGCTTTATATTAGATAATAAATTATTAATGTATAAAAAAATGAATGTAAACATTAGAATTATTGCTATTGCAATTGCTATGCCGATTATTATTAACTTTTTTCTTGAAACCATTTATATACACATCTAAATACTTTCTTTTTTCATTATCTTCTTTTCTACAAATGACATAACTAACTTTGATAAGAAATTTGTATTGTTCTTTACACTTTTAAGTATTTTGTAAGATTTTACGTATTTAAAATGGTTATTTACATAAACTTTGTATTTCAAATTATTCCCTCAACTCAATATAACCCTTAGAAACCATCTTGTCAAGTATTTCTTCAACTCTTGGAGGAGGTATATTATAATTTTTAGCAAATTCATCTATATCTATACTGCTGCCATGTACAGTTATCCAATCTTCAACAATAGACATAAGCGATTCATCTGAATATTTTTGTAATTTATCTAGTTCTTGTTTTAGTTTTTTATTATCTTCAAGTAGTTGTGAAGATTCTAATGTTAAATTTCTATTAGATGCAGAAAGTTCTATATTTAATCTTTTTACTGCTCTGTATTCGGTAAGCAATGCATCGTATTTATTAAATAATATACTATAATTTTCAGATAAACCAGAAAGAAGTTTATCTGTGGTTGAATCTACATATTGTGTAAATTCTTGTTGTGATAATTCATAAACATCTGATATAATTGACATCAATGATGAGAAATTTCTCATAACAAAGGCGCGTCTCATACTTTCGCTTATATCGTTTGGTATTGAATAAATTATAGAAACCTTATCGATTTTTATCTCGAAAATATAAAAAAGATAGGGTTGTTTATGTATATTTCTGCTTTCTACTAAACCAATAGATATTGAATCTTGTGAAGTAAATGTTGAATAAAATGGTAACTTAGATATTTCAGTAGCTATCTCATCGAATGTGCCTTTAAGCTTACCTGCAATTTCTATTTTTTCAACTTTTGGAGTAATTATCGCATCTTCAACCAAAAAACCACAAATAATACTAATGCTCAAACGTATTTATTGGTTACGTTTCAGGTGCTATTTTTTAATTCCTTTTTATTACTAGTATTAAATAACCTTGAAATTGGATTTTTTGTTTTTGTCGAAGAAATTAAAAGTTCTGGCGTATAATTCAAGAATGATAATAAATAAAGTAATAATAATACTGCTAAACCAATTAAAAATGTACCAAAATTTGGAGCAAGAAGAACTGAAAAAATAAGAAAAACAACGCCTAGACCGATATATAATCTTTGACGTGAAACATATCTTTTTCTGTTTTTTGTGTAATTAGGATAGCAATTTTTACATACAACTAATTTGTTATTTTTTTCGCTATGAAATAATTTTTTCTTTATGAAACGTATTGAAGTGATAACATTATCTATCTTTATTTCTATTCCGTTTTTTTCTTCTCCACACATTATACAGTATGTTTTTCTAGTATTTGATTTTGAATTTAATTTTGCCATTAAATCTACCATATGAAATATTAATTAATTTTTAGATCCACAACCTTTCCGAAAGTTGCTTCTATTTTTTCCTCATCTAAAGAATTAAAAATTTCTACTATTCTTGTGTCATCAATTCCTATTCTTCTAAGAATATTTTCAATTTTATTAGAAGTCAAGCCTAATTTTTGCAACATTCCAACAAAGGCTATTGCATCTATATGTTTATGTGATTTATCCATTATACTTAACATTGCTTCTATACTTCCAGCACTAACCCCTAATGGTGAAAGCATTTTTTTAAGATCTATTTTGCTTACTACAAATGTATTTTGCAAAAAATCACACAACAATATAAGACATTATTTTTAAAATTATTGATTCGTTTATGCCTATTGAACGCATGAAGGAAATTATTGTATTTTTGTTTACCCCTATGGAAATAGATGTTCTAACAAAATCTCTAATATCTACATTTCTGCCTTGTTGATTTAGATAATTAATTAATTTATTTATTGCGTCTGAACCGAATCCCAATTCAATTAAGTTTGAGTTAAGAGACATTTTGTCGAATGTATAATCTTTCTTTATTTGAGTATCTGAAAGTTCTTTTTCAGATAAAATATCTGAAAGAAATATTGAGTAGGTATCTAAAGGAAGTTCTCCTACTATTTTATCAACTAAAAATATATTTGGAAATCTTACTCCTGTATTAAAAGCCATATCTATTGCTGCTTGACCTACACCCAATTTACTAATTTCGCCTCTTATAAAATCTGAGAAATTTAATGAACCTTGTAAATAATTCATGAATTTTTCAAAACGTATTCTTAACATAAATGTAGTTCCTACATTAGAAAATATAGCTTCATTGACATCTGTAGGATTTTGTGATGCTACTATTAAACCAAAGCTATATTTTCTTCCTTCTCGTATTATAGTAACAGCATCACTTCTTTCATCGCTAGCTACTTTCCAAGCTTCATCAAGAACAACTAGTGTTTTGAGACCTGCAGTTGAGCTCCAGCTCTCTAAACGCATTTTTTCTTTTAAAGTTTGAAGTATAAACAATGCAGCCATAGCTCTGAAACGTTCATCCGGCAAACTAGATAAATCAAGATCTATTAAACCTGATGTTGTAATCTTACCTATATCTATTGTACTTTTATTTGCAAAGTAATCTTCACCTTCTCTTGAAAACTGGCGAAGGCGATATATTGCATTTTCTAATTCTGCCGGATACTCATATGTACCTTCTTCTAACTTTTCATCTAGAAGCTTAGTTACATCTTTTAGAGTCGGTGGTTCTTTACCTGGAGGTGGAGGAGTAGCTAATGGAAAGCCCATATTGAGATAGGCTTGTTCTATTGCTTCTGAAGTTAGTCTTCTCTGTTCAGGATAGGATGAAATATCTGTAAGTATGTCTAATGAGTTCATTATTTGCTTTGTTCTATCGATAGGTTTCATTCCTGAAAGATCCATTAAATTTAGGTAATCTCCCTTTGATAATGCAACAACCTTTCCGCCGCTTTGTTTAACCCACGATATATATTCTCCAGCCCAATCAATTATTATTGCATTAGTATTCCAGACATAACTTGCCCTTGTTATAAATGTTTTAACAAAAAAACTTTTTCCCGCCCCAGTTATACCTACGACAGAGATATGAGGATTAGTTATATTTGAAAATGTCCATGTAAAAGGAACCTTAAAAATTTTAGTCGTGCCTATAAAAATTGAGTTAGTAGGATCATTAAATAAATACTCTGATGGCGGTTCTGGAGGTCTTGTTATAAAAATACGCTTAGATATTTCATTGCTCATTAAAGTTTGAATACGCACAAGAGTCATAGTAATCAATTAAGATTAACAATAATATTATTTAAATTAGTAGTATATAAAATGTATCATTTTTGATGATTAAATAATTTTTCAGTTAATTTTGGATCATATAAAATATAATTTAATTTGAAAAGTGTATGTATCTCTCGGCCTACAACACGAAGTATGTTTATATCAAACGTGTGAAATACAGTTTCTAATCTATTTAGTTGATTTGTAAGAGAATCTGTAGCATCTTTTTCACTTATACCAACAGCTGTAGTTTCTATATACATTATTGTATTCAAAGGTAATTCTCCAGAGGACATTTTATCTATTTTTGCTTGTATAATATTTATCTTTCTTTCAAGTTCTGTAAGTGTCATCTGATTAGGATTAGATGAATTAGATTCTCTTGATAATTGGAACTCAAGAAAACCCCTTTCTCCTTCTAAATCTTCTCTGTATTTTTGAACATCTTTTGCATCAGTTATAACATTAAATTTAAATGGAAAGTCTACATTCATTACTATTCTTTCCCATTTTTCTGGAGCTAATGTAATTTGATCATCTTCGGATAAAGTATTAGAAGATTCTGCATTGAACACATAATTGTAAAGATTTGCAGTTAAATAACCAGTGGCATAATATATTCCACCAGTGTATTTTATTATTGCATTTTGTTCTTTTGGACAATAATGTTCTTTTGATAATTGAATTTTTATTTTTAATAATTTAGTTACAGCTGGAAAAATAAGAAAATCTGCATAATTTAATAAAAGTATAATTACTACAGTTATTACTGCAAGGAAATCGACTATAATTCCAACTGCGCCTAAACTTGAAGCAGATACAAGTAATACAAACGGTATTATTGATGAAACACCTAAATATATTATTGTTTGTTCATCCATTTTATCACTTATAATCCTTCCTTTATACTTTTTTGACGAATTATTTCATTTATGGTTTCTACAGGTATCATATAATTAGGTTCTATTAAAGAAAGGAGCTCTTCACCCTCTACTATGTATGCGCTAATACCTAATGCGGCACTTATACCTGCTACTATTTCTTCTGCTTTTTGATAAGCTATACTAGAAGCTTCTTCTTCATTTTCACCGAAAGCGCTTACCATATTGTATGTAATTAGAGATTCAGATCTTGAACTACTAATATTAGAAATTAAATTTTCCCACATAGTTAACTCTCCTTTTAAACGATTTAATTTATCTGAAGTTTGAGATCCGTTTGTTTGTTCCGTTCTTAACTTTTCAGAAACCTCTTCTAATTTTACTCTTACCCTTGATATGTAATCGTCTTTATTTACAACGTATATTTCAGAACAAAATTTAGTTGTTTCTTTAGTTAATGTTAAAACTCTACTAAATGTTCTTCCTAAATCTAGTTTTTCAGGATCAGTCATTTCAGTAGAAGAACGATATATAGGAATTTTAACAAATGCAGTTGCATAAGTTCCTGATTCATCATTTACAATTATAGTATTACCAGATGGGGATAATATAAATGCTTCTTTATTATTTAAAATAATATTTTTTTTTCTTGATTTGAAAAGAGGTAAATATAGATAAGTATAATATCTTGTAGAAAAACCTAATATTGAAAAAAACAAAGCAAATATTGAAAAAATTACTATAAGAATTGGATTAGTATTTACTAAAACGCCTACAGAAAATAAAACGCCAATTGCAATAAATATTACGAATATAAACATATCGGTTTTCATTGCCAATTTTAACAACTCTCTTTGTTTTTTATAATATAGATAAAACACTTAAATATAAATATATCTCTTGAAAAAATAAAATTTATAATAAATAAATCATCATATTATTTTTAATCTTGAAGATGATTGAATAGCGCCCCCTATAAACTGAGCTAATTGAGTTATTATTGCGTATACCATTGCAAATATAAGTACAGGATAAAATAGTACAGATAACCAAAAAGAACCCATACCTTGTTGGACCAGATTAAGTTCTGTAACTAAAGGAGATGATTGATAAGCTGCATTTATCTGTGCATTGCCCCCACTAGAATGTAAAAGTAAAAATGTATTTTCTGAATTAAGTTGGTTTGTTAAGTTGGTGTTTGTAAAATAAAATGCTACTGAAAATAAAGTAGGCATAATTAAATAAAAACCTATTGCTATTGCTATCATAAGACCTCCTAAAGCTCTTGTCGGTAAAATTGCTCTTAGAATTATTCCAGGAATTAAGAAAACAGGTATTGCAGCATACATAAATAATAAGATCAAATAAAATTCACCATAAAGTAGAGTTAATCCATCCATAAAGTAAGAAATTAATGTTGATGCTGGAATTATGAATAGATAATTTATTGCAAAACTAAATACACCTATAACATTAGAAACACAATAAGTAGAAACAGTTGCAGATAAACAGAAATCTAATTTTGTTGATGTATAAATTGAATCTGTTTGCGCTATTGTAAAAAGATTTGATACGAGATTTTGCGTTGATGATATGGTAGTATTTATGTAAGAAAGAGATGTAGTATAAGGATTAGCATTGACTATTAATGAAGGACCTAAACCTAAAATAGTTGCGCTTAATGATAGAAAACCTATTACAATTAGACCTGTTGCCATAGCTTCATAAAATTCAGAGTATGCTAAATTCTTTAGTTTTTCATTGGAAAGTAATACACTGCTTAAATAAAGAATTAATGCAATATCAAAAGAAAAAAATATTGCTAGATAAGCTAAAGGTGACCACTTTTCCCAATAAGATACCATAGCTTGATTTATTTGATTACAGTACCATGGAGCGTTTTGCTCGACAATACCATTTTGAGTACAGTATTGTTGTGCAGTATTAGTACTTGACGAATAAACAAAACCAATTTGCAAAGCTAAAAAAATAATTGCAAATATAAATATTAATTGGATTTTTTTCATTTTTTCACAACAAATTTATCAACAGATTACTAAAATCAAATTTTTCACCTAAGGCACCTGAAAAGTCAGAAACAAAAGATGTCACTATGGTAAATGTTAGTAAAGGTATTATCATTATTCCTACAACTATTAAACCTAAATAAACAAAAAAATATTCAGGTAGTAATGTTGCTGCTTGACCTAAAGGAGAACCTGAACCTAATGCAAAACCCATAGCTGCTGAAGCAAAAATAACTATCGGATTACTAGTTGGTAATAGCGCAGGCGTAACTCCATTTGTAAATTGACCAAAACCTAAATTTAATGCATTTTGTATACCGTAATCCATAAATCCGTAATTTAGACTAACTATTATTGGAAAAATAAAACCTAAACCTATTGCAAATGCGATCATACCATTTCCAAAGGTTCTTGTAATTTCAAATGAACGTGCAATTAAGCCTATGGCTATGAATATTGCAAATAAAAGTGGTGATGAGGAAAGTAAAAGAAGTTCAACTTCATTCAATAAAGCAAGTGAGTATAAAGCTGGTAGTATAAATCCATCAAATTTATTTATTTTGCCAAATGGGTCTAAATCTACCGCGCCGGTTTGTACAGATAAGGTTGGATTTATTCCGGCTATTCCTATATTTCCTGCTAGACCTGCAGATAGATAACCAGAAACTTTTGGAGTTATAGATAAAGAAAGTAAAATAAAGTAAAGGTATTGATTAAACTGTAGAGCATAAGTATTGAATTGATTTAAATCACATAAAGAAAGTGCGTATATATCATTTACTGATTGAGTACTACAAGCTGTAGGAAGTAATCCTGCTTTTGAAAAATAAGGAGTAGGATTACTTGAACATATTAATGTAGAAACGGTAGCGAAAGAAAATATAAGAACTAAAGTTATAAGTAAATCTAAAAATTTGTTTTTTATCCAACTTCTTACTTTTCCTGCATTTATTATTGTAGATAGTGAATAAATTAAAATTAAAATGGTAAAGCTTGCTAATACGGCAAGAGTTACAACTGGAAACCAGGAGGTATATGGTGATGTTAAAAAGTAATTAACACTACTTGTACAAGTGTTTACAAGAAATGCCATTATATTTTGATTAAATAATATATTCATACAATCTTTCCAAATAATTTCTTTGCACTGAATGAAGGTGATCCTAAAATACTTGTTAGAATACCTAAAATATCATATGATATAAGAAATGAAATGAATAAACCTATAAGCATTATTACATAAAATCCTACTTCTTCTGAGTATAAGGATATATTTGAATTAAAAAAAAGTCCATTATTAAGTAAAAATTGTGCAATGAATAAGCTAGATGAACCTCCAGACAAAGAACCTAATCCATATTTTTGTGCAAATGAAACGATGTCAAAGCCATTTGATGAAAAACATGCATTGTTTGGAGAAACGGATTGAAGCGAACATAACGAAGATATATTAGATATTATATTTGAAGCTGTTGAAAATGTGAAAACAGAAAGTATTGAAGGGAATATTATAAAAAATGAAATGAATAGTGCTATAAGGGACCCTCCTGCAGCTCTTGTCCAAGGAAAAGATCTAAATAATACTCCAACAAAAAATAATATTGGAAATAGAAAGTATATTACAAAAAGTAAGATTATTGTACCTATACTTACTCCTATAAATCCACTTAACGCTGAAAATTCATTATATATAAATGCTTGAGTTATACCCAAACCAGCAAATGGAGCAATTGAGAAATTAGGTATTAAATTGCCTAAAGAGAATGAGTGTGTACCAGAAAAACTAAAACTTACTGTTAATCCTGAAAGAAGTTGATAATATATCAATTCTATATATGTCCCTATTAATATTGTAATTCCAGTAAGTACTTGTACATTAAGAATATTATTACATGTTAGTAGGTATAAGTCTTTTATTCCGCCGGATGTGGTACTTAATTGTGTTCCGCTAGAAGTTGAATAAGGTACTGCAGAGTTAGTAAGATTGGAAAAAAATGATGTTGCACCGTTAGCTGAAAAAATTAAACCTACAACAAAAACTAAAATTAATAAATTAACAAATGATTCGATATATTCTGTTTTTGCAAACTGCTTAAAACTATCCAGACCTAAGGCAACACCTAAACCATAAATTAAAGACATTACTAAAAGCACTGCTATTATTATTAAACCGGTAAAAGAAATTAATTCGTTAAAAGTAGATAAATTATAAATAGTGTTACTTACTATTCCATGTACATTATTAAAAAGATCACTGCAATATGTTTGTGATGCTCCAGATAAACTTAAAAATAACATTGAGAAAAAAAATATTAATAAAAATTTTTTTCTTAACATAATATTTCAACTACAATAATTTATTTAATCCCAATATATTAGTTGTACCTCCTAATAATTCAGATATGCCTATTGTTGCAGTAATTCCAATAAAGATATTTAATAATGGAAATATCAATCCAACAACAGACATTATGCCGTATAAATTCATTAAATCAAATACAGAATTAATAGCGTTTGCAGGTTGACAATTAAAGAATGGAATTATTACATTTAAAGCATTTGTACTTCCAAAAGAACCGAAAGCGTTTACTATTCCTAAAACAAGTCCGTATATAGGTACACTGTATGCACCAACAATAATTAATTCTTGAGAGACTAATCCTCCGTGAGGCCAACAACCATCGTTGTTGAGTATGTATTCTGCGTTAGGAAATACAAAAAAGTTAGCACCCGTTGCATCGTAATTTATCTTTTGAGAGTTCAGTGTTTTTCCAGTTAAAGATAATGATGGAAGAGATGTTGCCCCTATAGGAGATAGTGTATTTGAAGTGAATGCGGTATACTCCATCAAATAAATTGCTGGAAATATTATTAATGCTGCTATTACAAAAGCAATTAAGAAACCTCCAGCTTTTCTTGTTATAGTAGATGCACTCATAATTAATCCAGCAGCTAAAAGGTATGGCCAACCGTAAATTAAAAGTAATGTAAAAAGAAGTTGCATTATAAAAATATAAAATATTAAAGTTGATTGATTTGAAACAAATTCGGTAGACCTAGTAATTAAAGGATTGTAACCTGCAAAAGGATTGTAACCATAATTTACACTGAAAGACGCTCCTTCTAATCCGGTTAAGCAGGTTTCTTGTGGAAAACATAAACCATCTGTAGCTTTAAAATTAGATAAGAAACCGATATAAGTTCTATAAACATAAATAGCATTTAAATTATTGGCTGCTTGGTTAGTAAGATTTGAAAGTATTACATAAACAGATCCTAAACCATAATCAAGATTAGAAGTTATATTAGTGCCGCCAGCGGTATTTATTAAACCGGAACATACATTGTAAGTAGGTGAATTAACACTTTCTGCAGAACTTACAAATGCCAATGAGTTATCCGTATTAGGATTATTTAATTGGTTACATATTGTTTGTATTGAACTTTTTGAAATTAAATTTGTAGAGTATTCTGCAGTACCAGCAAAATTTAATATTGTAATAACAGCTAATACTATGATAATTGTAAAAAGTATCTTTTGAAATTCTAATTTTGCACCCCCTATCATATTTTTATTGTTGAGTATGTAACCTAAAACATAGTATAAAATAATTATTGAAAAGCTTGCTATAACTGCAAGAGAAATTACTGGAAACCATGATTGAAATTGTGATACCGTAGTTTCAAGATTATAATTTACTTTAGTGGTAGAAGATGAACTTAAATTAAAAATTATAAAAGATAATATAAATAAATTTAATAATAACAATTTATTTTTATTTGTTTTTGTTTTTTTATTCATAATATCTTCTTTGTTTAATTTATTAGATGAGGTATTTGATTTAATGCTTTCGTTAATCCCTGTGCAAATGCAAGGGTTATCATTAAATCTATGGCAACAAGTAAAACGCCCTCAAAGAAATACTGTGCAACTTCAGTCGAGTATCCTGCCACTTGATTAGGTAAATTTATTATACCTTCTAATAGATTTTTAGCAACTTGACCAATGCCACCTCCATTTCCAATTATAGAACCATAGAAACTTGTTGGTAAAGATAAAGGAAAGCCACCATAATTTAGAAAGTTAACTGTATTTTGTTTTAAAAGTGAGCCCAGAGGTATAGTGCTTAATTTATAATTCCCAGTATATGCAGTATAAGGATTACAAACGGTTACATTATTACTACAGTATATCCAATTAACTACAAAAGAGTTCATACTTATTGTTAATGGAAAGACTATATAAAAAGCAATTGCAAGTGCCAATAAGGTATTTGATATTGATCTTACACTTGGACCTAAAAATCCGAGTGATCTTAGTATTAAAGAAATAGGAACCACTAAAGTAAATGATAATGCAGTTATTATTGGAATTAAAAGATAAAGAACAAACAATAAACCAAAGGTTACCACAATAGCTGCACCATATACTGCATAGGTACCTGCATATGTATCAAATAAACCTTCAACATCAGAACCAGTAGATAGAGAAATACCAAAACCTAAAGTTGGATTTGTCGTAGGATTTTCGCCACCTATCTGTGCGGATCCTGAAGAACCAGAACTTGAACCAGAACCTGAACTTCCTAAACTAATAAGACTTGTTTTAGCGCCTAACTCGTTATTTAATGAACCAGTAACTGCCCCTAATAATAAAGTTACTATATTCCCATCTATTGCTACGGCTATTCCTTGAAAACTCAATACTGTAACTAATGAAGTACCTTTTACAAATAATAAATTACCTATATAATATGAATCAGCTTGAAAAATATTTTGATAATTGCTTTGGCCTGAAAGAGATGATCCAACTGAACATGAAGCATATACTAAAGAAATTAATGATAAAAATATTAAAAGACTTATTATACCTTCACTTAGTTCATATATAACATTTCCTTTTATTTTTTTACTAGTTTGTGAAGAAAATAATGAACTTAAACTGTATATTAAAGCTCCAATAGAAAACATTGCAATTATTATTAATGCATCTATTTCAATCCAGTTATTAATGTTTATATTACTTAAATTGCATGCAGTTAATTGTGTTGCAAATAAAAACGGTATCATTAGACCAACTTTAATTTATTAGTCAATGAAAGATTCAATGAACCTCCCAATGTTTTAGCTATATTTTCAGTTATTGTATAAACTATTATTAAATCAAATATAAAAAGTATGAAAACTTGTAATATTATATATAATGAATTTTGAAGAATATAGTTCAATCCAGGGTATATTGAAAATAAAGAAGAGACTGCCAATGAAAATGGTTCTATTGATGAAACTCCTGAATTAATTAATGCAATAGATGGAGAAAAATATGAGTATTCAGAAAGTCCAGAACATATAGAAGATATTAAACCTAAAGATGCACATGTTGATACGGGAGTTTCTCCTTGTATAGATAAATAACTGTAAAAAAAGTTTGATACTGGTGCATTAAACAAAACTAATGTAGCGGGCCATATCAAAGCAATGCCTATTCCAAATGCTATTAGTGTACCGCCTATTCCTCTTATAAAAGGTAATGCTCTAAAAACTATTCCTAAAGGTATCAGAACCCATAAACCAATTATTTCAAATAATGGTAATATACTTATTTGTACTGTTATTAAATTTACAGCTGGAAAAATAACATTATTGAAAATATCATTCATTACAGATGTTACAAATTGTGCACCACTTACAAAATCTGTTTGAAAAATATTATTAGTCAATAAGTTAAACTCAACACCAGATTTGACTACAGGTAGAAATGCACCTATTCCTGGAAGTGGTACAGGAGGAATTGGTAGACCTCCCCATGTTATTACTAAGGATTTTAATAATCCATCAGCTAATGCAACATCAATAAGGTTTCCTGCGCCACTAGTTAGAACATTATTTGTATTACATAAATATACTTCACTATTATAAAGAAGATTACCTAGATTCGTAGAAAAACTTCCAATTGAAGCACCAGTTAATGATACTGCTACACCACTAAAAAATGATAACGCACCATAAATTATTACTATTATTAATATTGTTTTTACTATTTCACGATATTCGTTAGTTATAAAGGAACCTAAACGTGCTTCAGGAAATACTTTATTTATTATATAAATTATAGCTATAAAAAAGAATGAAACTAAAATTCCCAAAAGAGAAAGTGAAATTGCATTTGATATTGCGTAATTAGAAAAATATGCAACCTCAGAATAAAGATTATTATTTAATAAGTTAGAGTTGCACAATATTGGTGATGCATAAGAAATTCCAAATAACAATATAGATAAAAGAGTTGATACTCTAAAAATTTTTTGTTTATACATAAAATATTTACCCATATTAATTATTCATCATCTGAATTTTCTTTTCTTCCTGAATTAAATTCTATTATAGTACGTTGTTTTTTATTTTTTTCATTTTTATCTCTACCACCAAATAGAAACTTAAATTCAAAATTTCCGTAACTTTTATTTCTTATTTGTTTAATTTTAGATTTTAAACTTTCTACCCTATAATCTTCAACTGTATTGAAAAGTTTTTTGTAAGTATTTGAAAATTGTTCATATGTGTTTTTTTCAAGGTTATCTAATTTTTTATCTCTTTTTTCTTTATTATTTATTTTAGTTATTTCAAGAAATTGTTTATCGTATTCATTTTTTAATTTATTTATTTGATTAAATGAATACTGAAGTTTTTGAAGTCTTTTTGAAAAAACCTTGTCAAGGCCTGTAAGATTTGCAATTAATAACTTCTTTTCTATATTTGAAAGTTTTTTATTACTTAATATTTTTTCTCTTTCATTTAATACTTTCTTCCTAGCTTCAACTAAACCAAGAATATTTTCGTCTAATATAGTATCAGAACCTCTATTTGTATATCTAGCAAAATCTTTTTCTCCGAGTTTATACTTTTCTTCTTTATATTGATATACAACACCGGTTAATTTTTTGAATCTTCCTTTATGAGTTACCATGTTTATGAAACCTTTTGTTGCACCATAACTTCCTCTTACTAAAGGCGATGTTAAAATAAGGGATTTTTCAAACGCAGATACAAAAATAGATGAGTTCTTTCGTTCTGGTTCTTTTAATTGACCTGCACCTTTAGGATTTTTATCGTTATTATCTATTGTTGCAGCAGTTTTTTGATTTTTGAAAATTCTATTAAAATCGTTCTTAATTTCTTTATCAGATTTTTCATCTTTTATAGTTTTCTTTGTAACTTTCAATGGTTTTTGTGAACCTCTAACATAAGATTTCTTAAATGTTTTTTGAGCCAATGTTCCTTTACCTTTTGGACTTAAACCCATTAATGTCCCTATTCCAAATAAATTAAAGAAACTGAAACCTCTACTTATTCCTGCAGCTGCGCCTATAAATATAACTATAATTAAAACAGGTACTAACGCGTCTATAGCGCCTACAGAAAATATTTCTAAAAACATCTAAACATGTATACAATGTACTGTAAACAATATATTAATAACGTTTTATTATTTTTTTTGAAAAGGAGTAATAACAATATAAAGTATAATATAAATTTGAATTAATTTAGACTAATTAAGGCCTTGACCGGGGGTCGGACCCGGACCTAGGGATCCACAGTCCCTTATGCTGCCGCTACACCATCAAGGCAATGAAGTAATTTAGGATAAACTGATTTATAAATACTTTTATAAATCAACAATATATAAGAATAAAAATAAATAGAAATAGATTACTGTAAAGCTTTTACAACTTCTGGATTTCTTATTTCGCTAATTTTTTTAAGTGCTTTTTGTGTTGCAGTGGCTACATTGTAAATGTCTCTTGTTCTTCCACGAGAATAAGTCCATACATCTTTTAATCCGGCTAGCTCTATTACAGAACGCATTGTATCTGCAGCTACTATGCCTACGCCTCTTGGCGCAGGTTTGAGTATTACCTCTGAACTACCTACTTTTGATTTTATAGTTAATGGAAGTGAGTGAGGGGTCCCACAGTTACATTCCCATGAACCGCATCCAAACTTTACTGAAACTATATTTTTCTTTGCCGTTCTTATTGCAGTGTCTATTGCAGGTCTTACTTCTACATCTTTTCCTACCCCAATTCCAACATGGCCTGCTCTATCTCCAACAACAACAGTTACTCGGAACTTCTGTCTTCTGTTGTTTTTTGTCATTCTTTGGACTGATGCTATCTCAAGTACTTTATCTTCAAGGTTTGGAATTAATGCGTCTACTATGCCTACTTCTTTTATTGGCTTGCCCATAGCAAATATTTCGTCTATATTTTTAATTTTACCTTCTGTTACTAATATTCCTAATTTTGTTTTTGGAGTCCATGCAAACTCTGAAACAGTATTAATTCCTCGCTCTCTTTCTCTTTTTTCCAATTAATCACTCATTAAGGATCTTTGTTTTGACTTTTTCAAATAATGAAAAAAGCTCTTCTGGATTTACTTTTGATTTTATATAAGCACTGTAAATTTTTTCATAAACTGCTTTATCTTCCTTAAGCTTTTTTACATATTCATTATGTTTTTCAAATATAGATTTTTCTATTGATAAACCTGAACGTAACTTTAAACCGCCATCAATACATCCTTGTGCAAATACAAAAGGTGTAGAATTTTTTACAGGAGCACTTAAACCTATATCAAGTATATAATCTTCATTTTCTAATTTTTTAACTGCTGCTTTTTTTGCTAATAACATTCCAGTTAAATATGCAGTCATTCTATTACTTCTTGAAGGCCAGCCATATTTTGATAACTCATGTGAGTAGGCAGTTACTAGAATTATATCTCCGGTTTCTGAGTATTTTACTATTTGTGAAATTATACTTTTATTTGATCTCCTTATAACTACTCTAGTCATATCACTTTTTATAAGAGAAAGTCTTTTCTTATAATTAGTCATGTGTGTTCTTTTTCTTTTGAAACCTACTTTAAAAATATTTGTCATAAAATCATCACTTGTACTGAGCTTTCATGTAATCTTTTATACTTTTAAGTTCTTCATCGGATATTTTTATGCCACTCTCTCTTAAGTGCAGTATCAATGAAGCTTTATCAGAAAAGCTATTACCTTTTATAAGCATATAGTATTTGTTGTATTTAGCGTTATCTAATTTACCCATTATTTTCAATCTTAATAATAGAAGTCTTTGAGATCTAATTTTCTTTATCCAAATCTCTCCTCTTCTGGCTTTTAATGTTCCTTTTCTTTTACCTTGTCCTCTTCCTCTTCCCTTGCTTCTTCTAATTTTTAACAATTTTGCATTTGAACTTTTATTGTGCTTTGCTTTTATTGCATATATTCCTCCATTTTTAACTAATGTTCTTACATCTTCTCTTGTCATGGCTTTTTTTGCATCTTCTATACCTGAAGGATTTATTCTAATTGAACTCTCTCCTCTGTTTAATATTTCAGAGGCTACACGTCTAGCGAATTTTATAGTCATGCTTTCACCTTATTTGCAACTTTAAGACCTTCTTTTTCTGCTACTTTTTGTAGTTCTAATTTTTTTCTTTTTGATAATGCATGATGTAAAACTATTGATACATCTGGAATTAACATTGCTTCTTTTAATTCAGATTCATTTCTAATTAATGCTTTTTGTTTTCCATCTACACCAAGACCATTTTTAATAACATCGTTTTTGTATCCGATTTTAGGTATTGCACCATAACCACTTCTCATTATTCTTTTTTTGTTATCAATTCCTCTTTGATGGCGCCATCTATTTTTTACTCCACTTCTGCTCTTTGCGCCATAATTGGGAACTACAAATTTTGATTTCTTTTTAATGTTCATATAAACACACAATATTTACTCCTTTATTTTATATATTCCGTCCTGGAATACTCTTGTATCAAAACCTCTTGCAAAACATATTTTTCTTAAGTTTGCAACTGTTTGACCAACATCATAAGCATCTACGCCTTTAACAACTACGGATTGGCCTTTTACTTCCACTTTAGTGTCGCCAATTATTTTTGTCTCTCTTGGAACTCTTTCTCCAAATATATTTTTCACAAAAACTGCTTTTCCTTTTATTTCTATAGTCATAGGGAAATGTGCAAATAATATAGTCATTTTTGTTTCTATTCCTTCTTGAACACTTTTTATTGAATTTTTAACCTCAGATGAAAATGCTTGTTCTGCTAATTGTGCTTTTTGTTGAAGTTTTTTATTTTTTGTAATATTTACTTTTATATTTTTACCATCTTGTGAAAGTGAAATTAATCTGCTGTTAAATTTCTTTGTGGTTGAACCTAACTTACCTTTTATGTGAACATTTTCATCCTCTATTGAAACTGTTACACCATTTTGTATTTCTATTTCCTGCATTTTTATCAACATTAAATTAATATAAGTACGCTAATAATCTTCCACCAATATTATAATTTTTTGCATCTTTATTGGTCATTATACCTTTTGGGGTTGAAAGTATTAAAAATCCAAAATCTCTGCTCGGAATATATCTTTTTTCATATAACTGATATTCTTTTGTTGAAACTGCATGTCTTGGTTTTATTACACCAATATCGTTTATTTTTTTGGATAATTTTATTTTTATTACCTTAAATTTGCCTTCTGTTACTTCCTGAAAATCATCTATATAATTATTCTTTTTTATTGTTTCTAATACTACTTTGACTAATTTTGTAGATGGAACTACACAGTCATAACTGCCAATATTTTCACAAACTTTTATTTT
>JAVYRW010000004.1:0-22928 GCA_038730205.1 Candidatus Micrarchaeaceae archaeon
ATTTGTTCTTTAACAGAACCAATTTTACTGTCATTATAAATTTGGGTGTATCCGTTCCAATTATTATTAATTATGTTTTTAGGTATATTAAATAGTGTACTTACTTGATATAAAGATAAATTATGATATTGAATATTTAAAATATTTGAAGTATTTTTATTCAAATTAGCCGTACTTGTATTAATTTTGGTTAAATTTGCACCTGTGTTTTTATTATTGAGTAAATTTGAGAAATTTATTTTTATTAATGTAAATGGAAGTGCGATTAATAAAATTAAAATAATAATAAGCATCCAGTATTTTGAAAGGAAATTTTGGGCTGTTTCTTTTTTTTCTCTTTCATTCTTTTCCCAAGGAAGTTCCTCTTTTGAATCATTTTCTGGAGAGTAGGCGTATGAAACATTTTCATTTTTAGTATTTTCTGAAGAATCTTTTAATTCAGAATAATTTGAAGTATTATTTTCTGATTGAAAATTATAATAAATATTTTTATTCATTTATTTACCAATTAATGATTATTTAAATTATCAAATTATTAAAAGTATTAGGTTCCCAAAGAGAAGCGAAATTATTATCCCAAACCAAATAAATGCTGCAAGAGGAGCCGCATTTTTATATACAGGTATTCTTTTTTTAACGTCTTTTATATCTACGAGTAATTTTTTATTTGCCAGTCTTCCAAAATACTTTGATTTTTTTTCAAAGAATTTAATTTCAGATTTTGACATTAAATTTAAAGCTATCATATCTTCTGGAAGTATATCTTTAGGCAATGATTCAGTTATCATTCTATAATTAATTAATTTTTCAAATATCATTAATAATGAAGAGAGGATAGCTATTAAGACAAGTAATAAAACGCCTAAAATATTTACGTTTAATACAAAAAATATTAAAATTGCAAGAATAAAATAAATAAATAACATAAATAAAGATTTTATTAAAATCTTTTTTTCTATTTTAAATTTTTTCTCAAGCCTTGTTTTTTTTGCGAATATTAAGTAGTATACAAGTATTATAATTATAGAAACATAACCAGAAGCTATGAAAACTGAAAATATGAATGGAAGACCTAATTGTGGAATTGAATTAATTAGATAAGGTAATGGTTGTAAAGGAATGAGTAAGGTTATCATAACAAATTCAAAGATATCCCCCCCACCTACAAAACCTTTTTCGTAAGAAATATAACCTATAAATGCAATACCGGCTGCTAATAATAATATATAGTAAGGATCACCACCTAACAAAATAACCGCTATTAATGCAACAACAATACTCATATATGCAAATATATTAGGTATTTCACGTTTGTTAAATACGTCAAAGTAAGCGTACATAGATGCAAGTAAAATTAATAAAATTACTCTAATTATTTCAGAATACATTAAATTCACTTTAATAAATGATAAATTAAAGTATATAATTTAAACGTATAGGAATTTGTAGAAAAGATTTAAATATCAATGCCTTCCTAGATAATATTAGTTAAAGTGTTGCAAATGAAAAATGCTACATGGTTTATAAATAAAGTCAATTTATCACCAGTAGTTATAGCAACATGCGGAATTATGTACAATACAAAGTTCTTGTACATAATAAATGCATAAGAGTTTTAAAAATTCTTTTTTTGTGGTGCTCTTATGCAAATAACAAGAACTATATTTAAAAGTGCGGGAATTGAAAAAAAGTTTACTCAAAAGGAGATACTTTTACTTTCTGAGATAGGATTAGATCAGATACCTGCAGCTACTAGTTTTGTTCAGTATTTTTCTGAAATGTATAACATGTCTCAAAGCGGAATTTGGTACACACTTAAAAAACTTAAAAAAAGGAGGGTGGTGGATTTTACCGAAAGGGGAGAGGTATACAAACCTCTTTCCCTTACGGAAGAGGGAATACATATAATTAGAAAACAAAAATTAGAGATTAATAATTCATTTAATATGGATGTACCAATGATAACCAGAGGTAGATAATAAATTATTTAATTAAATTTTTATCTATACTGTTTAGTTCTTTGAATAATAAAAAAATGTTTTTCTCTAATTCTTCTATAGAACCAGTATTTTCTACTTTGTATTCTGAATTGTTTATTGCATCTTCAATTCCAACTTTTATTTGATTTTCTTCGCGATACTTCAAAAATTCTTCTATATTTTTCGGATCGTCAGACCTGCCCCTGAAAGTAAGTCTTCTAAAACGCTCTTCCAATGGTGCAATTATTGCTATAGTATAAATAGACTTTAGATTACTTTCAAAATATTTTTGTTCTGCTATACTTCTTATACCTATTATAGCTATGTTTTGATTTTTTATATTTTGAATTTTTTCGATTATTTTTTTTGCAACTATATCATTGCCATAAAGCTCTCTTAATTTAAGCATAAAATCTTTTGTCTGTTTTGGAGTTGGTGGAATATTTTGCCTTTTCATTTCTTCTCTTATTATTGAACCCATTTCAATAATTTCAAATCCAAATTTTGAAAGTATTTTTGACGTTTCAGTTTTTCCAGAACCCGATTTCCCAGTAATGCATAAAATCATAAACTTACCTTACTATTGAACCATCCATAACTTCTTTTTCTGGAGAAATTAAAATTATATTATTGCCTTCCCCAGTAGCTAAAATCATTCCTTGAGAAAAAACATTAGCTATTTTTTTAGGTTCAAGATTTATTATACAAAGTATTTGTTTATTTAAAAGATTATTTATAGCATAACTATTTTTAATTCCTGCAACTATTGTGCGGGTGCCTATTTCTTCTCCTAAATAAACTTCT
Source organism: Candidatus Micrarchaeaceae archaeon (assembly GCA_038730205.1). Classification (GTDB taxonomy): domain Archaea; phylum Micrarchaeota; class Micrarchaeia; order Micrarchaeales; family CABMGC01; genus JAJZOD01. The sequence continues at coordinate 2,784 of JAVYRW010000004.1, forward strand.
AATTTATAAACAGAACTTCTTGCACCTTTTATTTCTTCTGCATTTTTTATGCGCCCTATCCGCAAATCAAGTTTTGACAAATCTTCTATACTTGCCATAAAGACATCAGTATTAATTATTTATAAAATTATAAATAAATACACTTTTAATTGAATAATATGAGATGTTTTATTTCTATAGACTTACCACAGGAACTAAAAAATAAAATTTATGAATTACAAAAAAATTTATTTTTGGAAAATGTAACTTTTGTAAATAAAGATATACTGCATTTGACTCTTTTGTTTTTGGGGGAGATAAATCAAAAACAAATAGAAAATTTGATTAAAAATCTTTCAAAAATTAAAATAAAAAAATTTAATATTGAATTAAGAGGTTTAAGCTCTTTTAAAAAAAGTTCGACTAGGGGTATTATTTTTGTCAAGATATTTTCAGGTGCTGAAGAAATTGGTATTCTTAATTCTGAAATGAAAAAATTTGTCACTAATGTAAAAACGGATGAAAAACAAATTCCACATATTACTATTTTACGAGTAAAAAATAATGAAAAAATTTGGAATATTTTAGATAAATATTTAGAGTATGAGTTAGGCTCTTTTGAAGTTGATAGATTTATATTAAAAAGAAGCAAATTAACTTCTACTGGAGCGGTTTATGAAGATATTGAAAATTTTAATTTAGAAGACTAAGTTAGCAGTAGTCTTTTCAAAATCATCATAAAGTTGATTATTTAGAAGTTCTCCTGGTCTATATACTCTATTTTCCATTAAAATATTATAGGACATGCCCGTTTTTGTATCTATCAGTATGTTTCTTTTTTCCTTTCCAAAAATGTCCAACTCAGCTAAATTACATTGTATTTTTTCTTTCATTTGTGTTATACCGTGTACTAAACCTAAATGAGTATTTTGCAAACCTATAATTCTGCATTCTATGTTATTGCTTCTTAATTTTTTAACCTCCTGTATTATTTTGGAAAGTTCCTTATTAGTAAACTCTTTACTTTGCCTAAATGCAAAAATACTACTTGTGTTAACGTCATAAAAGGTTACTAATAAATCAAATGTAATATCAATTGAACGTATGTATCTACTTTCATAAGAATAAGATTTAAAAAGTACTTTGTTTGTTTTTAACTCTATACTTCTATCTAAATATTGAATTAATGAACTATTATGTCTATCCCCAGTATTAAGAAGAAGTTGTTGGCTGCCAAAATTAAGCTCTAGTCTTTCTCTAGTATAAGCTTCCCATAGATCCATACTAATACAGTTTTACTACACATAACTATAATAAAAACTTTTTTATTTTATTGTTTATTATTTAATTTATATATAAGTAAAATAACTACTAATCAAGTTACAAAAGGATTAAATATATTACCATATATAAATTATAAAGTCTAGATGCCTATTTTTGGCTGGTTTTTATGAAAGTGGATGTTATTGAAAATACACCTGGTTCAGTGAGATTCATACTCAAGGACGCGGGTTTTAACTTTGCAAATGCCCTAAGAAGGGTAATTATGAATAGTGTTGACTGTTTTGCAATAGACTCAGTTACATTTTATGAAAATTCTACAGCTATGTTTGATGAATACATAGCACATAGAGTTGGTTTAGTACCAATATTAACCCCAAAGGGGTATAATAAAAAGGATGAGATATTTTTCAAGCTTAATGCCGAAGGACCCATAACTATATACTCAAAGGATGTAATAAGCAGTGATAAATTCGTAAAAGTAGCTAATGATAATATACCTATAATGAAGTTGGCAACAGGACAAAAATTAAGATTTGATGCTAAAGCAATAATGGATAAAGGATCACGTAGTGCTAAATTCCAACCAGGACTTGCGACATATAAAGCTAATGAAAAAGGAGATGAATTTGAATTTTACATAGAAACTTTCGGACAAATGCAAGCTATGGATATTTTGACAAGAGCTTTAGATTTAATAAAAAGTGAGGTAAAAGATATAAGTAAAGAGCTTAAAAAATAAATAAGCGAGCGGGGGTGGCAGAGTTTGGTCAAATGCGCAGGACCGAGGCTCCTGTAGCTTTAGAGCTTGCGTGAGTTCAAATCTCACCCCCCGCAATAAGAATGTGATTTAATGAAAATAGAAAAAGATGCAACAAAAAAATGGATAGCATCATTGGAAAAATCAAAAGAGAATGGAAATAATGCAAATTTATCAGAAAGTGCCATATTTAGATCTAAAAAACCTAGAAGACAGAGAGTAAAAGTTACACTTTTAAAATTAGAGAAGTATGCAAATAACAATGATTATATAATTATACCAGGAAAAGTACTCGGAACAGGAAAAATAACAAAAAAATTTAATATATCAGCAGTTGAGTACTCAAAAAGTGCAATAAAAAAACTTGAAGCTGCTGGTTGCAAAATAATTGATATTGAAAGCATAATGAAAAATAATAATGTAAGAATAATTGTGTGATATGATGACTGAATATTCAATTGATGGAGAAGGAGTAATTCTTGGAAGGTTAGCAAGTAAATCTGCAAAACTACTTCTTGAAGGAAACCAAGTAAATATATTTAATGCAGAAAAAGTAGTTATGAGTGGACATTTAAAAGATATTATCTCAAAATATAAAGTAAAAGTAGAGTTAAAAGATAAGGCAAATCCTGAACATTCACCATATATTTCAAGAAGACCGGATCTTTTTGTTAAGAGAGTTGTAAGAGGTATGTTGCCTTACAGACAACCAAAAGGTAAAAATGCATATAAAAATCTTAAAGTGTATACAGGTATGCCAGAAGGAATGACAGCAACATCTGATATTCAAATTAAAAAAGGAGAAGAGGTTTATGAAAATCTCATTACAATAAAAACCATTTCAGAAAAATTAGGTTATAAGTGATATAATGCCAGAAGATGTAACACAAAAAAATACTGACGCTCCAAAAGGAGTTAAAGAGCTAGATAAAGAATTAAGTGTTTTTAATCAAGAAATACAACAAGTTTCAGAAATAACAAAACAGACTAAAAAAAGTTCCTCTAAAAAAACTACAACAAAGAAAACAAAAAGTTCTACAAAGGTGTTTGTAGAAAGAGCTAAAAGAAAAGAAGCAATTGCACGTGCGAGTATTTATGAAAAAGGAAATGGAGAAATTTATTTAAACGGAGTAGATATTAAAACAATAAAACCAAAAGAGATAAAGGAAATAGTTTTAGAACCATTAAACATCTCACCCATGGCTATGGAATTAGCAATGAAGTCAAAAATAAAGATAAATGTACATGGAGGGGGTGTAAGTGGAAGAGCACAAGCAGCAAGGAATGCACTAGCAAAGGCAATACTTAAAGCTTCTGGAAGTGATGAATTAAAACATATATTTATGCAGTATGATAGGAATATTCTTGTAGATGATTATAGAAGAGTAGAACCTAAGAAATACAAAGGACCAAAGGCAAGAGCAAGATTCCAAAAATCATACAGATAATTTGTTGATAACTATGATGATACCGGTAAGATGTTTTTCATGTGGTCAAGTAATTGCTGACAAATGGGAAGATTATGACAGAAGAGTTAATAAAAATAAAGAAGACTCAAGGAAAGTTCTTGATGAAATGAAAATAACTAGATATTGTTGCAGAAGAATGTTAATAGGTCACGTAGATCTAATTGATGACATAATGAATTATAGTAGAAAGTGATTGAAAACATATAAATAATATGAAGAGTAATAATTAAAACCGAATGGGGTCGTCTGCTAGTTTGGTTAGGCTTTGTGCTTAGGGAGCATAAGACCCGAGTTCAAAAAGAAATTGAAAATCTCGGCGACCCCATTTCGTAAATTAAAAATATAAAATTGGTGAATGAATGACTGAAGAAACACTTGTAGATCAAAATGAATATTTAGAAGTAGGTATACATATAGGTACAAAGGTAAGAACACCTGGAATGAAAAAATACATTTACAAAGTAAGAGAAGATGGTTTGTATTTACTTGATTTAGGAACAATTGATAAAAGAATAAGATTAGCTGCAAAAATGTTAGCTAGATATAGTCCTTCTGAAATTATAGTAACGGCATCAAGAATTTACTCAATAACAGCTGCAACAAAGTTTGCAGAGATAACAGGCATAAAGTTAATAACCGGAAGAGTAATGCCAGGATTATTTACAAATCCAAACAGAGAAGATTTCATAGAACCAGAAATAGTTTTAATAAGCGATAACAGAAATGAAAGGCAGGCAATTAAGGAAGCAAGTAAGACAAATGTACCTACTATAGCATTATGCGATACAGATAACTGGATAAAGTTTGTTGATTTAGTTATACCTTGTAACAATAAAGGAAGAAGATCACTTTCATTAATATATTTCTTATTGGCTAGAGAATTTCTAAAGGAGAAAGGATTAATAAAGAGTGATGAAGAATTTAAGTATAAAGTCTCTGACTTTGAAGCAAAAGTCGAGATGAAGGCGAAATAGTTGAAGATGCTGAAAAATCAAATGAAAGGACAGGCCGCTATGGATTTCATGGCGTCTTATGGAATAGCTTTAATTATAATAATTGTTGCGGTAGCCGTTATTTATATTATAGGAAACTCAAATAATAATATATTTCAACCTAGTTGTGTAACTTACTCTGGTTTTTCTTGTGGTGCTTTTTTTATTAATAATACAGGTGTATTAAATATGAGCATAGCACAAAATACAGGAGGAGATATTTTGATAAGAGGCGCTGCTTGTTCAACTGCACCTTCTACAAATGGAGATTCTCCTGCTTATGGAAATATTGGAGTGTATAATAGCTTTTATTATTATCCAAATAATGAGTTCACTAATGGAATAAATGTTAATACAGGAAGTTCTACATCAATAGAACTTTATTGTTATAATTCACAAGGAGTAGCAACAAGAGGAGCTCAAGGTACTCAGTTTTCAGGATATGTTTGGTTAAATTATACTATAATTGGAACACAACAAAATGAAACGTCGCTTGTGGCTTCATTAACTGTAATATATACAAAATAGTAATTATGGCAAGATAATATTTTAAAACACATATATATAAATTTAATTAGATAATATTAGAGCATTTATTTGGTGAAGTAATGAATATGAACCACGAAAGGCCTTTTGATTTGTTAAATAAGGCAATAGGTCAACAAGTATTGATAAGATTGAAAAACGGAAGTGATATCAGAGGTAAAGTACAGTCCTTTGATGTACATATGAACATTGTTCTTGAGGGTGCTGAAGAACTCGACGATGGAGGCAGTACAAAGACAAAGTTAGGAGTTATCCTCTTAAGAGGAGGGAACATACTTTTTATCTCTCCTGCTTGATGACTTTTTATAAAAAGAATACTTATTATGGGCTCCTAGCGCAACGGTAGCGCGCCTGCATGGCATGCAGGAGGTTGCGGGTTCAAAATGATTTTAAATCATGAAATTCCCGCGGAGTCCATAATTCTATTTTTATTTATTTAAATCTAAAGCAATATCTTTTATAGTTTGATTTATTGAAACATTTTGGTATAACATAGATATTATACTTAAGGTATTATTTTTCTTTCCTACCAATGTTAACACGCTTGACGTAGTATTAATTTGCTGATTTGTATAAAAAAACTTAAAAAAACTAATAGAACCGTTTATTACCTTTTGATTATTTAATTGATGTGACATGTCAAAGTATACTTCTAAAAATGATTTGGTTGCATTAGTTCGGTTAACTATTAACTCTTGATAATAAGAGTTACTGCCTTCAAATTCTGAAACGTAAGCGGTTTCATTTCCCAAAAGTAAACCTATATATGAGTACTGAGAAACATTGAACAACTCAACATTAGATGTAAAAGATGAGTATGTACCACTTCCTAAAAGATCTTGAGACTGTGATACATTAAGTAATTGTTTGCTTGATTGTGATGATGAAATAATAAGAACATACGAAATAAAAATAATAAAAAATATAAAAAGAATAAAAGTAAAGATAACAGATAGAATATGTTTTTTAATTAGTGTAGGTTGTCCATCAAAGTTTTTTGATGGAGTATCGTTATCGTATGGTAATCTAGTATTATTCAATTCTTGCTTTTGAACCAAGACTTACGCCTTTCCTTTTATATCTTTAATTTTATCTTGAAACTCTTTCTTTGATATTTCTCCTTTAGCATATCTATTTTTTAGTATTAACATAGGGTCTTCTATAATGTCATGATAACCGTTTTTTGACATTAAAATAAGCAATAATCCCCACATTATTATTAACAGTATTATCATGACTAAAGTCACTAATGGTACATTTGCGTATGAAGAGTTTGCAGGAACAAAAAGAAATGTTATTATTGCTATAAAACCCACTATTATAAAAGCTGCAACAATTATGCTGCTTAAAATTTTATTATGTGTATGTTTCATTTAATCTCCTTCATATAGATACAAATGAAAATATATAATAAAGTATCTTCTTTTAAATTTTATCTGAATTTTTAACTTTATATTAAATCTTTTAATAAATTGTTGAAAAAAACAAAGATTTATATATTTATTTCAACATAATATATCTATATGGCAATTATAGAGAAGATAGTAATTAAATCAGTAGGTAGACCTGAAAAAGAGGATATTGACCATTTATCAATGTGGTTCTGTGAGGTCTTTGATCTTGGAAATAAAGAAGATGAGATAGAACCAAATATTTTAAAGGAGATAATAATTAAAAGTAATTTAGGAAAAGGAGTAACAAGCAAAGAACTTAATAAAGATTTAGAAATTCCCAGAAGTACAGTAATTTATCATTTAAACAGATTTATTGATGTTGGTTTGATAATTAGAAAAGGTAGACAGTATTACTTAAGATCAGATGATTTAAAAAGCACTATAGAGGATATGCAAGCTGAGATGTTTCGTGAGTTTAATAGAGTTATAGATTTTGCACAAAGGATGGATAACATACTAGAGGTAGATTTCAATGGTAGAGGAAAAAAAAGAAAAGGAAGATAAAATTACAGAAGACATTAAAGAAGTTAAAAACACTCAAGAAAAAGAAGATAAAAAAGAGGAACCCAAAAATAAAGAAGATGAATTAAAAGATAGATTACTTAGGTTAGCTGCAGAGTTTGATAATTACAAAAAAAGAACTGTTAAGGACATAGAAAATGCTAAGAACTTTGGAAAAGCTGAATTTGCAATTAAGATACTCCCAATTTTGGATGAGTTTGAGCTTGCTATAGAATCAATGAAATTAAATAATGAAGGAGAAAAAGGAGTTGGAATGGTGTTTTCAAATTTATTAGAAGTTTTAAAGAAGGAAGGACTTAAAGAAATAGACACAAAAGGAAAATTTGATCCATATAAACACGAAATAATGATAAGTAAAAATAATGATCAGGAAGAAGGAACTATAATTCAAGTAGTAAGGAAAGGTTATACATTAAATAATATGATGTTGAGACCCGCTTCGGTAATAATATCGAATGGGAAAAAAGAAAAAGGTGAATAAATATGAAAATAATAGGAATAGATTTAGGTACATCTAACTCAGCTGCTGCTGTTTTAGAAGGAGGTAGACCAGTATTAATACCAAGTGCAGAAGGTACATCACTTTATGGAAAATCATTTCCAAGTTACGTTGCTTTTACAAAAGATGGACAGCGATTAATAGGAGAACCAGCAAAAAGACAAGCAGTAGCTAATCCTGATGGAACTTTAAATGCATTTAAAAGAAAAATGGGCACTAGCTTTAAGTATAAAATATTTGGAAAGGAGTATTCTCCACAAGAACTTTCTGCTATGGTTCTTCAAAAGATAAAAAAAGATGCAGAATCATTTTTAGGTGAAGAGGTTAAAAAAGCAGTTATAACAGTACCAGCTTACTTTGATGACAATCAAAGACAAGCTACTAAAGATGCGGGAGAAATAGCAGGATTGGAAGTGGTCAGATTAGTTAACGAACCTACAGCTGCTGCTCTTGCATATGGACTAGATAAAAGTGGAAAGGACATGAAAATAATAGTCTATGATTTTGGAGGAGGTACTCTAGATGTAACAGTTATGGACTTTGGAAAAGGAGTTTTTGAAGTTAAATCTACAAGTGGAGATACAGCATTAGGAGGAACTGATATGGACAATGCTATTGTTAAATTCCTTTCTGATGAGGTACTTAAGAAGGGAGTTGATATAACAAAGGATACACAAGCTATGCAGAGAATAAGAGAGGCGGCAGAAAAAGCTAAGATAGAGTTATCAACTACATTAACTAGTGAAATAAATCTACCTTTCCTTACTATGGGACCTGGAAATGCACCAATACACTTCACATATAGCATGAGCAGAGCTAAGCTCGAAGAAATAGTTTTGCCTATTGTTGAAAGAACAACTAAGCCAGTTATGCAGGCACTGAAAGACTCAAAACTAGAACCAAAAGACATAGATAAAGTAATACTAGTCGGAGGACCTACTAGAATGCCAATTGTACAAAGATATGTAGAACAGCTTTTAGGAAAAAAAATAGAAAGAGGAGTAGATCCAATGGAAGCTGTTGCGTTTGGTGCTGCAGTACAGGCAGGAGTTCTTACAGGAGAAGTAAAAGACATAGTACTTCTTGACGTAACACCTTTAAGTTTAGGTCTTGAAACATACGGGGGAGTTACAACAACACTTATTGAAAGAAATACAACCATACCTATTAAAAAATCACAGGTATTTACAACTGCAGAAGATAATCAAACAACAGTAGATATACATATATTGCAAGGAGAAAGAAAACTTGCAAAAGATAATGTTGAGTTAGGTAGATTTCAATTAACAGGAATACCTCCTGCTCCAAGAGGTATGCCCCAAATAGAAGTAACTTTTGATATAGATGCAAATGGAATAATACACGTAACTGCAAAGGATAAGACAACAGGAAAAGAACAAAAAATGCAGGTTGTTGCAAAGAATAAAATGAGTCGTGAAGATATAGAAAAGAAGGTAAAAGAAGCTGAACAGTTCGCAGAACAAGATAAAGAAACATTTGAGAAGATTGAGATAAAAAATAATGCAGAATCATTATCATATACTACAGAAAAAACATTGAAGGAGTATAAAGAAAAAATACCAAAAGAGCTTTATGAAGAGATAGATAAAGCAAATACCGATTTAAAAGAAACTTTGAAAGGAGATGATACATCTGCAATTAAGGCTAAATCCGATGCTCTTACTGAAATGTTACAAAAGATAGGTGAAAACGTTTATAAAGGTGATCAAGGAAGTACCGGAACCGGAGGTCCCGGTACAGAAAATCCGGATAACGGATCCGATTCAGACAATACAGTAAATGCAGATTATAAGGTAGAAAAATGAGCGATGATTTTTACGAAGTACTTGGCGTAAGTAAAAACGCCTCGCAAGATGAAATTAAAAAAGCTTATAGGGAGCTTGCGCTAAAATATCATCCAGATAGGAATAGTGGAAAAGACGCCGAAGAAAAATTCAAAAAAATAAATGAGGCTTATGCAGTATTGGGAAATGAAGATAAAAGAAAGCAGTACGATGCTTATGGACCTGAAAAATTTAATCAGCAATACAGTGAGGAAGATATCTTTAGGGGTTTTAATATTAACGACATTTTTAAAGATATGGGTTTCAATATTGATTTTGGGAATGGAAGATTTTCGTATGGCTCTGATAACGTAAGAGGAAATGACCTCTTATATAAAATGCGTTTAAGTTTCATGGAATCTGCAAAAGGCATTAACAAAACAATAGAGGTAAAACATATAGCAAAGTGTAAACACTGTTCTGGTTCGGGAGGAGAGCCGGGTTCAAAAATAGTTAAATGTAATATTTGTAGAGGGTCTGGAACTGTAAAAAAAGTTGTAAATACATTTTTTGGAGCAATGCAAACTGTAACTACATGTAATGAATGCGGAGGAGCAGGAAGTTTTTATGAGAAAAAATGTAAAGAATGCAGAGGTAAAGGAGGAGTATCTTTGACTGAAAAAATAGATGTTAAAATACCGCCCGGAGTTAAAGATGGAATGAGACTTAGATTAGAACATATGGGTGATTACAGTAAAAATGGTTCCGGGGATATTTACATAGATATATCAGTAACAAAGGATCAGGTTTTTGAAAGAGAAGGGGATAATATTTATACTAAATTTAAAATACCATTCTACATCGCAATCATAGGTGGAGAGATAGAGGTACCCACCTTAGATGGATATAAAAAAATAACGATAAGTCCAGGAACACAAAATAATTCAGAGATTAAATTAAAGAATTTAGGCATACAAAGATTAGGTACGCAGTATCATGGAGATGAAATAATAACTTTAGATATAGATATACCAAAAGCATTAAGTAAAGAGGAAGAAACACTTATTAAACAATTTAAAGAACTTCATGATAAAAAATCAAATGATAAAAGAAGATTTGGCTTTTTCTAATTTTATTAATTATTTAAAACATAAAAATAGAAAGTTTTAAATTATTAAAATTGTAATAATACGTGGAGGTTCGGATGGATTTTAAGGGGGAAGATGCTGAAAGCTTATTTAAAAAAGATAAAAGTTCAAATCAAACTTTTCAAATTAGAAAGGAACGTTTAGATGAAATGCAAACCGCAGATTCGAATTATTTAAAAATTGTCGATAATATATTTAAGTTTGGAAAATGGAAAAATAATAGAACAAATATTAAAACTTTGGCAATAGCAGGAGCTATTTTTGAACATGATATGAAAAAAGGATTTCCATTGCTTACTACTAAAAAAATGCCTTTTAAAAGTATAGCTTCTGAGTTAGAATTTTTTATAAAAGGTAAAACTGATAAAAAATGGCTGCAAGAAAGGAATAACTCAATTTGGAATGAGTGGGCTTCTCCTAAAAAAGTCCAATATGGACATGATGAAAACTCAAAGAAAAAAATGTTTGAAGAACGAGATTTAGGACCCATATATGGTTTTCAATGGAGACATTTTAATGCACCATATACTGGATTTGGAGATGATTATACTTCAAAGGGCGTAGATCAACTTTTAAATTTAGTTAAAAAACTTAAGGAAGATCCTAATGATAGAAGGATGATAGTTTCAGCATGGAATCCCCAACAAATAAGCGAGATGGCTTTGCCTCCGTGTCATTATAGTTTTCAAGTTATTGTGATAAATGATGAATTAAATTTATTATGGAATCAACGTTCTGTAGATACAATGTTAGGATTACCTTTTAATATAGCTAGTTATGGTTTAATGTTGCATTTACTTGCAAAAGAATCCGGATTAAAAGAAGGCAAGTTGGTAGGATTTTTAGCAGATGTGCACATATATGAAAACCATCTTGAAGGTGCTAAAGAACAATTAAAAAGGGATCCTAATAAATTTAAGGCTCCAAAAATAAAAACTGAAAACTTCAAAGATATTTTTAATTGGGAGCATACGATGACAAAAATAGAAGATTATGAAAGTTATCCAAAAATAAATTTTGAGATTGCTGTTTGAATGGAACTTAATATTATAGTTGCTATGTCGATAAATAGAGTAATAGGTAAAGATAATAAAGTTCCTTGGAAAATAAAAGATGACATGCTTCTTTTTAAAGGACTTACAACAAATAAAACCGTAATTATGGGAAAAAATACATGGTTATCGTTACCTGTTTCGCTTAGGCCTCTTCAAGATAGAAACAATATAATAGTAAGTAAAACGTTGCCTGAACAGAATGGTGCTTTTTTATGTAGAAGCATTGAAGATGCACTTGAACTTTCAAAAAGATTTAATGTAGATGTTTTTTGTATTGGTGGTGCAAAGCTTTATATTCAAATGTTACCAATTACACAAGTTTTACATATATCTTTAGTAAAAAGTATTTACGAAGGAGATACTTATTTTCCAGAAATAAATTATGACGAATGGATTTTAAAAAATAAAACTGATTTTGAGGAATTTACATATAACAGATATGAAAGAAAGATAAAAATCGATCCGTTCAAAAGTAATATTTAAATTATATAATTATAACTCCATATTTTTATATAATGGAAATTTTGATGTTAATTCCAGTATTTCAGATCTTGTTTTACTTATAACTTTGTTATTATTTAATTTTTCCCTAAATTGTTTAATATATGATAAACGTTCTTCTTTTGATAAAGGAAGTACATTTTCTTTTATTGAAAATATAACATTCGAGATGTAATTAGCTATCTCTTTCATTTCTGGCTCTTTCATGCCTCTACAGGTAACCGCTGGAGTTCCCATCCTTATGCCGCTAGGATAAAATGGTGATGAACGTTCTCCAGGTACTGTGTTTTTATTTAAAGTTATACCGGCTTTATCTAAAGCTTCTTGAGCAAAAACACCAAATCCCGGAGAGATATCAGTTAAATCAGCTAAAATCATGTGGTTATCAGTTCCATTAGTAACTAATTTTATTCCATTTTCCATTAATGATAAAGCGAGTTCTTTGGCATTAAGAACTACTTGTTTAGCATAAGAAACAAACTCTGGTGTTGAAGCTTGTTTAAGGGCTATAGCTATGGCCGCTGTTACATGATCATGCGGACCACCTTGAAATCCAGGGAAAACTGATTTGTCTATTTTTGAAGGTAGATCTGGATCTTTTAATATTCCTTTTTTAGTCACCATTATTATAGCACCTCTTGGACCGCGTAATGTTTTATGTGTTGTAGTGGTAATTATATCGACATATGGAACTGGACTTTCATGCACACCTGAGATTATTAATCCGGAAATATGTGATATATCCGCAGCTAAGTAAGCTCCTATTGAGTTTGCTATTTCTGAAAACTCTTTAAATGGAAGTTTTCTCACATATGCAGTTGAACCAATCCATATCAATTTTGGTTTATGTTTTTCTGCTAACTCTTTAACCTCATTTAAATCTATGTAACCATCTGTTTTTACATTGTACTGAACACTTTTGAATAACTGACCAGTAGCACTAGAGCTCCATCCATGTGTTAAATGACCTCCAGACGTTAAACTTTGTCCCATTATCACATCTCCGGGAGAACATACTGAAAGATAAACCTCCATATTTGCAGGAGAACCTGAATAAGGTTGTACATTTACATGTTCTACATTAAACAATGACTTAGCTCTTGCAATTGCAAGTTTTTCTATTTCATCGATAAATTCATTTCCACCATAATATCTTTTCCCAGGATATCCCTCAGAGTATTTATTAGTAAGTATGCTTCCCATAGCTTGCAAAACTGCTTCTGAGGTAAAGTTTTCAGAGGGTATTAACTCTATTGAAGTTCTTTGTCTATTTAATTCATTTTCAATTAATGAAAAAATTTCTGAGTCTTCCTGTTTTATTTTTGACAATAAACCCACTATACCAATCCTTTTTGATTTTTAATTAATTTTCTTAATGTAATAAGTAATGCGCCCATTGAAATTATAGCTACAGAAATGAATAGTATAATAAAAAATGTTTGAGTAGGATCTTCAAGTATAAAGAAAATTGCAAAAGCAAAACTTATAAATGAAAATAAAGGAGGTATTGCAGGTAATCCTACTTTATATTTTCTTAATATGAACATAGTGGTTATTACACCTAAGCCTGAAAAAATAACAATTAAAGTTGATAGAAATAAATTATAAGTAGCTGCGTAAGAACCTGTTGCAACTGCTACTGGAAGCATTATGTCTCCGTTACCTAACATTATACTTGACAATGTAGGAAAACTTCCTCTTTTGATTATTTCTTTTAAATGTTCAGAATAATGTTTATTTTTTTTAACATATGTATTAAATTCTGATATCTCTTTTTTACTGAAATCTTTTTTTGGTATTGCTTCTATGTCTGATGAACTTATCATAAAAGCTAGATTCATATTTACAGCTTGTTTTGCCATCGGTATCATAAACTTCATAACAAAAACAGCGAGATAATCATATACTGCAAAAACTGCCATAAGTATATATAAAAGTAAAATATTACCGAAACCAACTCCTATTAATATACCCAATCCTACACTGCTTAAAAGAGTTGTTATATTTCTTATTTTTGGATTTTGTTTTTTCATTGTTTTTATGTATAAAAGCAATAATGACAATATAAATGCAATTAATAAGCTATAAAGTAATGAAATATAAATTCCAAAAAATGACATTATTGTAAGAAAGAATATTGAACCTGAACCCAAAATTATTATGTAACCTTCTAAAATTCTAAAAATTGTATTATTTTTGTATAATTTAAAAATAAATGAAAAAATTAAGGCTATTACAACTATGTCGAGAATTATTGAAACTACAGTACTTAAAATATTAGTAGGGGATGCTATTATATTTTCTAATTGTAGCGCATAAGGTAAACCGAGTATTATTAAAAATAGAGCAAGTAGTTGTCCTAAGAGAAACAATGAAAATATACTAACTATTTGTCTGTTTTCTATTCTTCTTTCTATCAAATACACCTAAAATTAATCATCACTCCTTTTTACCATCTTTATTATGCCTTGTCTCGGGCTAAATACATCTCCACTTCTCTCAAGTTCAAGAAGATACTTACTTGTTGTATTTCTATCTATTCCTAATTTTTCAGCTTCTTCTAATATTCTTGCTATCTTTGCACTTTCTTCTTCTGATTCTAATCTTTTAATTATATTCAATAAATTATTCATCCTATCTACTTTTTCCCTAGGCATACCAGTTAAAAGAGTATCTATATCTTTTCTGCCGCCTCTATCAACAGCAAGACTTGAAAGCATGTAATCAAAAAGAAATATTGCTAAATCTGCATCTTTTTTCTCTATTTTATCTGAAAGACGTGATTTTGCACTAGCCTCAGAAAGTCTAACTAGACCCTCTATTTGACGAGGAGTTATTGGAACTGCGCCTTGTTTCATTCCTATTTTTCTTAACTCAACATAATAATCTTGAATTCTTTGACTTGCTTCTGAGTTTAATCTTGGTTTAATATTTTTACGAGCATAAGCAACGTACTTCCTTAATAATTCAGTATTTATTGGTTGTTTTTCTACCTGTTCGTACTCTTTTTCTTGAGCTATTTGTGCACCTGCAGCTGAGTGTTGTACCATTATGTGATTTGCTATTTCTCTATCACGCTCTTCATCTAAAACATCAGTTATAGGAAATATTAAATCAAACCTTGAAAGCAAAGCAGGTGATATATCGAACTGCTCAGCTGGATAAAGATTCCTGTCAAATCTACCATATTTAGGATTTGCAGCTGCAAGAACTGATGTTTTTGCACTGAACTTAGCCACTATTCCTGCTTTTGCAACGCTTATGCTTTGTGATTCTAAAGCTTCTAATAATGCTGATTTATCCTCATTGCCTATTTTATCAAACTCATCTATACTTACTTCTCCTCCTGAACCTAAAACCAGTGCGCCAGCTTTTAATGTCCAACCTCCTTCTGAAAACTCATCTCTTTCTGCCGCGGCCGTAAGACCTGCTCCACTAGTTGATTTTCCACTTACATAAATACCTTTAGGAACTATCTCAGTAACTGCTTGTAAAAATCTTGTTTTTGCGCTGCCTGGATCTCCAATTAAAAGTATATGTATATCACTCCTAATTAAAGCACCATCAACCAATTTTTTTTCGGGGGTGCCGCCAAAAAGTTGAAGAACCAGTGCTTTTTTTATTTCGTTATGTCCATAAATTGAAGGTGCAAGTGACTTTGCTATTTTATCGAAAACTTCAGGATCTTTTGATAAATCATTTATTATTACTTTGTCATCTTCAGTTATATCTAATTCTGCAAATTCTTTTTGCCTTGGTTTTATTGAAACTGCTTCAAAAAACATAGTAAAAAGTATTTTATCTTCCTTACCTCTTGGATTCTTTCTTGGTTTTATTCTTAATATGCCAGTTATATCTATCCTATCTCCAGGAATAACTTTATTCACTAGATCATCTTCCATCCAGACTTCTAACTGCCAGGTAGGTGTACTACCTTTTAATCTTTCTAATGGATCCTGCACAGCTAATCTTTGTAAATTTGAAAAACGTGATCTTTCAGGATCTTGTTTTAGTGATTTTCTTTTACATTGTGGACATACTTCTACAACTGTGTCCCTTTCCATTTTTATCTCTATTACACTAGCACAAAATAAACACTTAAAATAACCAATATTTACTTTAGGGGTAATTTCTGACCTTTTTACAACTAATGAATCTAATGAAAGAAACTGGCCAATAAACTCAGAGCCCACATCTTGTATCATAGGAGCTTGTGTGGTAACACCATAAAATCTTGCATGTACAGGCTCTTTTGCATCTTGATCTGGATTCATTTTTGATAAAGCGGCATTAGCTATAGGTAAAAGTTCATCTGGTTTGTGAATTAATTGTAAAGCTATATCAGTATCAAAATGCTCCAAATCTCTTATATCTAAATTAAGACTTCTTGTTTTAGGGTAGCCTATGTACATATCTTTTATCTGCTCTGAATAATAATTGTTTAGAAACTCGGAGAATTTTTCCTCTAATTCAGAACTTGCTATTTCGTCCACAGTATCACCCCT
Source organism: Candidatus Micrarchaeaceae archaeon (assembly GCA_038730205.1). GTDB lineage: Archaea > Micrarchaeota > Micrarchaeia > Micrarchaeales > CABMGC01 > JAJZOD01. The sequence goes on from JAVYRW010000004.1 coordinate 19,279, forward strand.
TTACATAGTGTTTATATTTGTAAAGGAATAAAAGAGTGTATTGTAAAAGGTTTTATTTTAAGTTTAGGTGTATTTTATTAAATATTATATTACTACTCCAATATTTTATGTAACAAATAAGCCACATATAGGTACTGCTTATACTGTAATTATGGCAGATATATTAGCTAGATGGCAGCGGTTAGCTGGAAATGATGTTTTTTTTCTTACTGGAACAGATGAACATGGAGAAAAAATATATGAAGCAGCAAATAGAAATAATAAAACTCCCAAGATTTTTGTTGATGAAGTATCAGAAGAGTTTAAAGAGTTATGGAAAACTTTGGGAATAAATTATAATAAATTTATAAGAACAACAGATAAAAATCATGAAGAAACGGTTAAGAAGTTCTTAATGAAAATTTATGAAAAAGGAGATATATATAAGGGAACGTATGAAGGTTGGTATTGCGTACCTGATGAAACATTTATAACCGAACTTCAGTTAATTAATGGGAAATGTCCTTTTTGTGGAAGAGATGTTAAAAAAGTAAAAGAAGAGAGTTATTTTTTTAGATTAAGTAAGTATCAAAAACAGTTACTTGAACTTTATGAAAAAAATAATAAATTTTTAATGCCTAAAAATAAATCTCTGGAAATAATAAATAGAGTGAAAACAGGATTAAATGATATTAGCATTTCTAGAACTACCGTTAAGTGGGGTATTGAAATGCCTATAGATAAAAATCATACAATTTATGTCTGGTTTGATGCTTTAATAAATTACCTTACTGCAATAAACTGGCCAAATGATGATTATAAAGAGTATTGGCCGGCTAATTTGCATTTAATTGGTAAGGAAATTAATTGGTTTCATTCTGTAATATGGCCAGCTATGTTATTTTCTGCGGATTTAGATATCCCAAAAACAATTTTTGCACACGGTTGGTGGACAGTAGAAGGAAAAAAGATGAGCAAATCGTTAGGTAATGTGATAGATCCAAAAGACATAGTTAAAAAATACGGAAATGATTCTTTGAGATATTTTTTTGTTAGAGAAATTCCTTTAGGAGATGATGCGGATTTCTCTGAAAAAGCTTTAATATCTAGAATAAATGGAGAACTTGTTAATGATTTAGGTAATCTTGTTTATAGAACATTGACTCTTGTTGAAAAATTCAATGGAGAAATAAAAGGCATTCCTGAATTGGATAAAAAAATTGATGTTAAAAAAATAAATGAATTAATGAATAACTTCGATACATTTAATGCAACTGAAGAAATATGGTCAATAATAAGAAATACAAACAAATACATAAATGAAAAAGAAGCTTGGAAACTTTCTGGAACCGAATTGGGTTCTGTTTTGTATAATTTATTAGAATCTTTAAGGATAATATCTATATTAATTTCTCCAATTATGCCGGATACTTCAGAAAAAATTAGAAAACAACTAGGTACACCAATAGAAAACTTAGATGCCTGTGTTTTTAGAAAATTTTCAGGAAAAATAAATAAAGAAGGACATTTATTTGAAAAGATAAAATGATTATTTTTTAATTAATGAAATCGATGCCAGTTCTTTCCAAGTATATACACTTCCTTTTGTAATATATAATTTTACTTTTTTTATTTTTATTTTTTTGATATCTTTTAATTCTTTTGATAATGATATTACTAACTCTTTTCTTTCGTTTTCTGGCATATTTCCATATATCAAACTAAGATGTGGATTTACTTCGGGCTGTTCTCCTTTAAATAATTTTTCTGAAATTTTTATTGCTTCTTTGAACTCTTCTGAGATTTTTAAGGATAAAAATAAACATTTAAAGTATTTATTATCTTGATCTACATTAATAACTTCCATTTCAAACTCTTTTAACTCTTTAAAATTATTTTTAAATATATCTACAATTTTATCAGTTATTTTTATATGTTTAGATAAAGTAATGTGTGGTTCAAATAATGGAGAGGAATATTTTTTTGATAGTTTAGATATTATTGTGGTTAATTTTGTTGTTGTTTCTTTTGAAGGTATAAACCAAATCGAAATTCCAAATCTAGTTTGAAGATTCATAAAGATAAATAAGTAAATAGGGTATATAAAGAATGTATTTAAAGACTTTTATTTAATTACTAAATTGTTTAATCTGTTTTAAATATAATTTAAGTCATAATACAGAAATTTTGGTTTGAAAATGAAAAAATATTTTATTTTAATTGGAGTTTTTATTTTGATTGTAGTTTTCTTAATATTTTTAAATATAAATAATTCAAATAATAAGGCAATGATTACAAATATTACAAAAAAATATTCTCAAAAGTTTTGTATAAACGCAGCAAACAATAATACAGTAATGAATATAGCTACTTCAAATGGAATAGATTGTTTTAGAACTGATATTTCTTTTAGTAGTAGTAAAAATGCAATAATAACAAACGTTATTAATAATCATGGAGAGTATTTAGGTATTTTAGATTATCAAACTGTTAATGCACAACCTTCACAAAATGGATGTACTTCTGGATGTAACTGGACATTGAATACATGGAATGCCAGTATATACAACGCTTTGAAAAGTTATCCTGAAATAACAGAATGGGAAATTTATAATGAACCTCTAGTAGGAGAATTTCAAAGCGGCTATGAAAATGGAAGTGCATTACATTACTTTAATATGATAAAATCAGCGTATGTGATTATAAAAAAATCAGAGCCTAACGCCACGATAGTTTGTTTTGGAGGCGCTGAACTATTTCCTTTAAGTGAGGTACAACAAGAGTATTATTTTTATAAGGCAGTATGGGATTATGGTGCTAGTAAGTACTGCAATGCAATATCAATACATGCTTATTCAATTCCATTTTATAATCTTAATCAGGAAGCTTACCAAAATATAACTGTGGCGCAGGTCTATAACTTTACTCTTAATCTTTATGAAAATCTTACAAAAAAACCTATTTGGATAACCGAAACAGGAATACCTTCTAATAACTGGACTCAAGGAATTAACTTTTCACAAAAAAAACAGGCTTTATTTTTAACACAAGAAATAATGTTCTTTTCAAATTACTCTTTTATTAAAAGAGTTTATTGGTATGATTTACTTGGAAGCACAAATGGAGGAGCAGATTTTGGTCTTTTGAACTCTACAACAACAATTCCAAAACCAGCATTCTACAATTTTCTTTATTTTGTTAAGAATGAAAGTTAAATAATTATTTAAAGTAATTGTTATATTAAAAATAAGAATTAATAATTGTTGTTCAAGGAAATCATATAAGATTAACAAGAAATCCAATTAGAAAACCAAAAAATATTCCTAAATAAATCAATCGTTGTTTTACCAAATCTGTTTCTTTAAATTGATGCTTAAGCATCGGAAGTATTACATAAAGTATTGCACCTATTGCAAGACCATCAAAAAACACATTAAATAATGTAGAGCTATAATAAAAGCCAACTATTCCACCTAGTACCGTTGGTAAACCACCAATAAATAAAAGCAAGAACAACTTTAATGGATTTTTTTTATCTTCTCTTAAAAGAGGCGCGGCTATTGGAAAACCTTCTGTTATATTTTGTAATATAAATCCAACAAGAACAACTAAAGCGGCACCTGAAAAAAGGCCTATGCTTACAGACAATGAACCAAAAACCAAACCTTCAG
>JAVYRW010000005.1:0-19803 GCA_038730205.1 Candidatus Micrarchaeaceae archaeon
TTTATTCATATTTGAATATTTTAAAATAACATTTAAAATACTTCCTGTTCAAATTAATTTGTTTAAATGTTCCCTGAATTATTTGCAATATATACAAAAAGGAAAAAATTAGGTATTACTCAAAAAGAGTTATCTAAAAAAGCGGGAATAAGTCAATCTCTTTTAACAAAAATAGAAAGAGGCGTAGTTATACCTAATTATAAAATTGCATGTAATCTTTTTGAAATATTAGATGAATATGAATACAGAAAAGAAAAAGTTCTATCCCAAATTATGAGAAAAAATGTAATTTTATTAAATTCATCAGATACTGTAAGTAAAATGATACGTTTAGCCAAAAAATACTCAATATCGCAATTTCCGGTACTTGAACAAAATAGAGTTGTAGGTTCAATAACAACAAATAATTCAATAGGCATCGAAAAAGAAGCAAAATTAAAAACAATAATGCAAGATCCATTTCCAATGTTGACTGAAAATACTCCAATTAGCGTAGCAAATAATATATTAAAACAATTTCCTGCAATAATTATAATTAATGGTAAAACAATAGTTGGTATAGTTACGGCTGAAGATCTACTATGATTAAATGTACATGCGGATATTGTTAATATTATACTAATAAACTACCAATTTAATAAACGTGTAAAAAATGGAACACTCAAATAAGAAATTCTATTTAAAAGGAGAAGAAAAATTTGGTTATTTTTTATCAATTGCATATTTTTTACTAACAAAGACAAATAATTACAAAAATTTTTCAAGCATTATCTCAAGAGACGTACTTTCTTATAAACCTAAAGTTGTTTTAGATATAGGAACTGGTCCTGGAGTAATACCTATTACAATTTCAAATTACTCAAAAAATAAAGTTATTGTTTTCGGATTAGATCCATCAAAGCAAATGATCTCAATAGCAAAAAGAAAAAGTAGAGATATTAAAAATATACAATTTAGGTTAGGTAGTAGTAGAGAAATTCCATTTAATAAGAAATTTGATGTAATATTATCCTCTCTTTCACTGCATCATTGGAAAGAAAAAGAAAACTCAATTAATTATATTAAAAATTTCTTAAAGAAAAATGGTAAAATATTAATTTATGAGTATAATAAAGATTCAAAGGGTTTAGGAAGGAAATTTGTAAGATCACATGCACTTTCAAAGCAAGAACTTATAAAATTAGCAAAAGAATGTAAGATGAAGATAAAAATCAAATATATTGATACTTTAATAATTGGGGCATTGTATAAATAAATTATTTAAGTATATTTCAAAAATATGAAAAATAGCTTAATATTTAAATAAGTTAAGCGTAAGCTAATATTTAAATAGGTTAATGGTATAAACCATTTAATAGCGTTTTATATGTAAGGTATTATAATGGATGACAAAAATTTGAATATAGTTGAATCTTCTGTTAATAATCAGAAGATGGTGGTAACTACTAGTAAAGTAACAATATCAAAAGAAGAGTTAAATTTAGCCCCATATCACAGAACAATGGAAGAAATAAATAAAATGCCTGTTTTAGAAAGGACAAAAACAGTATGTCCTGAATGTAAATTGATAGTAGACGGAACAATTTACAAAGACGCAGAGAATGTAATGATCAGAAAGTTTTGTCCTGATCACGGCTGGGCAATAGAAAAGTACTGGGAAGACTATGATATGTACATGCGTATGAAAAATTACAACTACTTCGGAAGAGGTTTTGATAATCCTAATTACATAAATAAAGGGGAAAATTGTCCTTTTGATTGTGGTATATGTGAAAGACATAAATCACATACCGGTTTAGCAAATGTTGTTATAACAAACAGATGTCACTTAAGTTGCTGGTACTGTTTCTTCTATGCAAAAGAAGGAGAACCTATTTATGAGCCTACAAGAGAAGAATTAAATAAGATATTCGTAGAGCTTAAATCACAAAAACCCATTCCTGCTAACGCACTTCAAATTACTGGCGGAGAGCCAACAATGAGAAGTGATCTAGTAGAGATAGTAGGGATGGCGAAGAAAGCGGGTTTTGACCAAATACAATTAAACACTACTGGAATAAACCTAGCTAATAATCCAGATTACGCAATAAAGTTAAGACATGCTGGAGTAAGTACACTTTACATGAGTTTTGACGGTGTAAGTAAGAGAGCTAATCCTAAAAATCATTGGGAAGCTCCAGCAACGCTAGACGCAGCAAGAAAAGCAGGTATAGGAATAGTTCTTGTACCTACAGTAATAAGAACAATAAACGATGGAGAATTATCAAACATAATCAACTTTGCACTTAATAACTCTGATGTTGTAAAAGCAGTTAACTTCCAACCGGTATCATTAGTTGGAAGAATGCCTACTAGACAAAGAGAAAGGCAAAGAATAACTATACCTGGTGCAATTAAATTAATAGAAGAACAAACAAACGGTGTAATAACAAAAGACGATTGGTTCTCTGTTCCTTATGTAGGAGGTATCAATAAGTTTATAGAAGCATTAACTGGAGAATACAAATATGATCTTTCGATACACTTTGCTTGTGGAGCAGGTTCGTATATCTTTACAGATAAAGACAACAAAATAATTCCATTGACAAGATTCGTTGATGCTGCAGGTTTGTTGGAACATTTGCAAAATGCCGTTAATGAAATGTCAGGAAAATCAAAATTACAAAGACGTCTTATAGCACTCAAAGCAGTAACCGGTCTAAAAAGATATATCGATAAAGAGAAACAGCCAAAATCTGTAAATTTTGGTAGAATGCTTATGTCTGTAATATTTAAGCATGATTTTTCATCCATGGGATCGTTCCAATTAAAATCTATGTTCTTAGGAATGATGCATTTCCAGGATGAATATTCGTATGATATAAAAAGAGTAGAGAAGTGCGATATACATTACTCAATGCCTGATGGAAGAGTATTACCATTTTGTACATTTAATGTATTTCCAGAGGTATACAGAGATAAGATACAAAAACAATACAGTATTCCATCAAAAGAATGGGAGAATATGCATCATGACTGGTCATACAGAAGTGATAAATACATGAGAAATGTAAAAGAAATAGAAGCAACAGAGCCTTATCAAAGAACTTATGCAAAAATGTTAGATTACTTCACATTACCAGTCAACATGGCAGAAGCACAAAAGATACGGGCTGCAAAAGGTATGGCACAAGTGTCAACTTCAAAACCTACTATATCTACAATGACTTCTTCACAATCCTCAAATAAAAAAGAAGAAGAGTCATGCGGTTGTGGCAATTCAGGATGTGGTTGTGGAAAAGTGGATGAAGCTGATTCATGCGGTTGTGACAATTCAAGTTGCGGATGCGGCGGAGTATAATAATTTTTTCTTTTATTTTTAATTATATTTTTATTTAATAATTTTTAACAAAAAGGGTTTCATAAATGGATCATAGAGAAATTAACGATGTAAACGCATATGAAAAAGACCTTAAAAATGAAGACATTTATGATGAATATGTTACTATTGACGGAAAGCAATTTAGAATACCGTATAAAATAGTAAAAGAAGTTACATTTACTGATGTTAAAAAAGAAGAATTAATAAGTATAGAAAATGCCGGAAGATTACAATATAGATTAATGTTGTTAGAACCTGTATTAAGGGCAAAAGTCGAGTTCACAAAAGGCAAAATAACAGTTGTTTACAATCCTAAAAGCGCTAAAAATAGAAAAGAAAAAATAAGTAGAGAGGAGCTTATAACTTTTTTTGCAAATGAAGGTGTAAATGTTTCAAAATGTCCTCTAACAGAAAGAGATTTTGATTATTATGTTGAGATGTATACTTATCAATTCGATCCTCCATCAATAAGAGAAAGGCCTCCTTATGGTTATACTTCTGCAGAATGGCAAAAAATGAAAGATGATTATAATAAAAAAATGCAGTCATCAAAACAAACATCCAGAGAGAAGTTTGAAGCTTGGCAAAATGAGTACGCAACTGAACATCCAGATGTTTTAGGTCAACATATTAAAAAAGAAATACAAACAAAACCAACATTAATGCAAAAAATATTTGGAACTAAAAAAAACAAGAAAAAAGGAGACAAAGGTTTTTGGTTCCATGGTGTCTAGTCTATATACAATACGTATAAAATAAATATCTATTTATTACAATTAAATTATGCTTAATTCAAAAAATAAAATAAAAAAGGAAATACGCGCACAATCTGCAACGGAGTATTTATTAACATACGGTTGGAGTATTCTAATTATTGCAATCACTATTTTGGCACTTTTTGAATTAGGTTACTTTAATATTGGAAGTACAAATTTTAATTCAGAATGTTTAGCCGAAGTGGGTTTTTTATGTACTAATCCTATCCTTAATTCAACAGGAAATCTTACTTTAACTGTTGGTAATAATGGTGGACAGAATCTTATAATAACAGGTTTAGGTTGTTCTAATTCATCATCCATCCCAACAATATTTTCGCCAGTTTTATTTACTATAGGACAAAATCAAGAAAAACAACTTACATTTGAATGTAAATTAAATTCACAAAGTTTAGGCTCAACATTCAAGGGGTATCTATGGCTTAAATCAAGTACTGGCGAAGTACAACAATTAGGATCAACATCTGCTAAGGTCTCTACAACTTCTTCAATAAGTACATCGGGAAACAACGGACAGGGGTTATTATTAATAACAAATACAAAAGGTGGAAATTCAGGTGAAGGGAACGTAGTAGAAATAAACGCAAATAATGGAACTTTAATTAATAGCATAAATTTTTATGTATCACCTTTCGATAATCCTGAAACTATAAAATTATCCCCAAACGGTAAGTATTTTTATGTGTCTAATTTTTATGGCGGATCTTCAAATAACGGAAACATACTAATAATAAACACCTCAACAAATCAAGTAGTTAACAGTATATCTTCAAGCTCTTTTTATTACCCCTCTGGAATCTCATTTATACAAAATGGCAAATATGCTTATATACCTAATTATGAAGGTTTATCTTTTGGCAATAATCTTGGAAATGTACTAATAATAAACACCTCAACAAATCAAGTAATTAACAGTATATCCTCTTCAGATTTTGCATATCCAGACGACATAAGTAGCTCTCCTACTGGAGGGTATTCATATCTATTAAATAGTTATGGTGGATCTTCAAATAACGGAAACATACTAATAATAAACACCTCAACAAATCAAATAATAGGTGGTATATCTTCAAATCTTTTTGATTATCCTATTGATGTTTCATTTTCTCCAGATGGAAAATTTGCATATGTTTTAAATAATAAAGGTTCAAATAACGGAAACATACTAATAATAAACACCTCAACAAATCAAATAAAAGGTAGTTTTTTAAATAATATTACATTTACTAATCCTACAGCAATGCAAGTAAATGGTAATTATATTTATATTATGGACGACCAAAAATTAATAATCGCAAATTTAACATCAAAAAAATTAATGTATAATCTATCTTTAACTAATAACTATCAAATTTATTATCTAGATAATTTATCCGGTCCTTACCTTCGTCTTTATTATCCATTTTTTGGTTTATATATTTTAAATAATTATGCTTATATCACAGATTCAGATGGTGGTTCATACACTAACGGCAATGTAACAATAATAAATCTTGAAAATAATAAAACGATAGGTACTATAGGTCCAATAAACCAACCTGTCAATCCATCAACAATATTTGTTGATGGGGATACTGCTTACATAATAGCTTCATATTTATTATACAAAATTAATTTGCTTACTAATCAGGTAAACAATATACAAGGTCCTTTTAGTTATATAACTAGTGCAACACCTTATAATCAATCAATTTATATGACAAATATTGTAGGTTCAAGTTTAAATGCAAATATTTTAATAATGAATCCTTCAACAGATCAAATCACAGGTTCGATACAGTCGCCTAATTTTTACGATCCAATTGATATTGAATTTTCAGGAATTTATGGTTACGTTGTAAATAATCTTGGAAGAACAAGTGGCCAAGGTAATATAACTATTTTTAATACACAAAATAATCAAGTAGTTGGTGAAATAAACTCTAACTCAATTGTTTATCCAACTTCACTTTATATATCTGGAAATACTGGTTACTTAGCAAATAATGGTTACTTAAATAATGATGCAAATATACTTTTAATAAATTTGACAAACAATCAAATAATTAACGGAATACAAATTCCAGGAAATTCAATCTCTTCTATAACTGGTTCAGGTAAATATATTTATGTTACACAAGCTTATTCAAATGATATAAAAATAATAGATACTCAAAACAATACAGTAATAAATTCTATTACTTATAATTATCTTTATTATCCTTCAAGTATAACTACCGTTTGAATTATTTATATCTTAAAATAGCTCCTAATCCACTATAACCCATTGTGAACTCTTTTCCATAAGAACTTTCTGATGTTACAAATACTACTTCTACTCCTAAACTTTCTGCCTGTTCTATTAGTTCTTCTAAAACATCTATTTTATTTGTTATTTCTAAAAATCCTCCACAACTATGTTTTTCTTCTTTATGGTTTCCTATTTCTATTTTTTCAAGTGTCTGACCACATGTATTGCATTTGTATGTTACTCTATGTAACTCTAATTCATCACTTAATATAAGTATTTTAACTTGATTGTTGCTAAGAGCTTTTTTTGTATTTTCATAGCCAAAAGTTGCAAGACCATTTCTTACTCTTTCTTGCATAAAATGTTCTATTACCTTTCTTTCCTTAGCTGCTTCTTCTTCTTTAAGTAAATCTTGTGCTTTTTCAACAAGTTCATGCAATCCAAATTCATCGGTATATCCTGTATCATATGTACCTATAATTTTTATTTGATAATTTAAAGTATGACCTTTAATAAAACCTTCTTTTGCTGGTCCGGGTCCACCAACTATAACTCCGTTTATCTTAAATTGATTATTTACAAAAATTTCATTTATAGATTCACTTATTCTTTTAACATAATCACCTATACTCTCCTCTATTGCTCTTTGGTATCTCTGTGCAGATTGACCTCCCTTTCTTACTTTTGCATGAGCGGTAGAGTTTAATTTTCTTAAAACTTGTATATGTGCTCCTTTCAAAATACCTATTGTTGCTTCTCTACCATCCATAGCAAGAAGGCAATATGTATTTTTATTATCTAATAAAACTTCTAAAGGTTCAAGTAAAAATGTGGAATCACAACGATAAATATTTACATTTATTGGAGATGGTGGTTCTATAGAAAATAACTCTATTTCTATTTTACTTTGATTATCCGATACATTTCCACAAAAAACTGCAATACCATTTTTCGGAGTTTCTTTAAATAATCTTAAATAGCCTATTATTTTATCTATAGCGCTAAGTACATTTCCTCTTGTTTGTTTAGATTTTATATTTGAAGATTCACTATATTCTTGTCTAAGTCTATTTATTTCTTCATTTAATTGAAAACCTGAAGGTACGTAAACACTTATCAACTCTGTACCGTAGCCACGTATTGATCTTAATCGCTTCATTTCTTTTAAAATGTTATAATCACTTTTCATTTTAATACACAAAATTAAAATTAAATTTGCAAAATGCAAAATTAGTAAACTATATTGTTTTTAATCTTATTATAATCACTGCAAATAATATTATTACTGCAAGTATCGATATATAAGTTGGATAATCATTCATTTCGTTTTGATTAATATTTGTTGTTGAATTACTAGTATACTGTTTTGTGGTAACATAATTTGTTGTACTTACTGTAGTTGTGTTAACAGTTTTAACTATATTTGTTTTATTTGTTTGATTGACATTTGTTGTAGTAGTATTTGTATTTATAACAGAAGTTTTTCCATTTACTATTAAAACAAAATTAGTCGGTGTTGTTGTGGGATCATCTCCTGTCGCAACAAATTCTATCTGATAAGTTCTAGGTTTTGTTGTATTTTCTGTTTTTATTGTAGCAACTCCAGAAAAATTAGGATCCTGATTATTATTACTAAATATAACTGTTATGCCTTCTGAGGCTAACAAACTTTGATTATTAACTCCAATCATAGTTCCCCATACATTTCCTGTAACTAAGCTTACTGTATAATTTAATGAAGTACTATTTCCTTGTTTAACGCTTGCAGTTGTAGGATTAATTATTATTTTGGATGTCCCTATTCCTTGTTGTGCAAATACAGTTACCATTGATAAACATGTAGTTAATATAAAGAAAAATGCAGTAATTCTAAATTTATTTAAAATTGAATTCATTTAAAAACCTTATTTTCTAAATCCTATATCTATCCAAAGCCAAATTATATCAGCTATAAAAATAATAACTCCTAAAACTAGCCAAGTCACATCAAAAAAACTAGTATAAGTCCAGTATATATCTAATAAGCCTATTATTATACCCATAATTATACTTATGTTTGATTTCATCATGTTTTTCATATTCTCATCATTAAGCTTTATACTGGAAAAAGTTAAATATCTTTATACTTTCATGTTTCCTTTTATTTCTTTTTTACCATTCATATACGGTATTAATGCATTAGGGATTTTTATAATGTTTTTTTCTGTAATGAAATTATTTTCTACAATTCCCAAAATAATTCTCGTAGTTGCAATTGCAGTGCAGTTTAATGTATGAACATAATTTCGTTTACCTAACTCATCATATTTTATATCTAGTCTCAAGCTTTGCCAATTAGTACAATTAGATCCAGAAACAATCTCTCTAAACTTATTTTGAGACGGCATATAAACTTCTATATCATATTTTTTTGCAGCAACAGTTCCTATATCTCCCGTGCAAATATTAATTATTCTGTAAGGTAACTCTAATTCTTTTACTAACTCTTCCGCATTATTTATAATTTCTTCAAAAAATTTTTCTGAGTTTTCTGGTTTTGAAACTACAAATTGTTCTACTTTATAAAAATGATGCACTCTAAAAATTCCTTTCGTATCCTTCCCATGTGAACCTGCTTCACGTCTAAAACAAGGTGTAACTGCAATATATTTTTTAGGCAATTCAGAACCAGTAAAAACTTTTTCTGCGTTGTATACTGCCATTGAGTGTTCAGATGTAGATATTAAAAATAAATCATCTTCTAATTTTTCATACTCCGTCTTATTTTTAGATTCAGAAGTATCTGCAATTTTATATAACGCTTCTTCAAAATCACCTAATGCAGTACTTCCTCTATAATAATCTTTCTTAATCATTAATGGCGGAGAAAGTAATTCATAATCTTTTTTTGTTAATCTATCTATTGCAAATCTTATCAAAGCTTGTTCTAAAAGCGCAAGTTCCCCCCTTAAATAATAAAATCTAGCTCCTGAAACTTTTGCTGCTTGTTCTAAATCTATTAAATTTAATTTTTCAAGTATTTCAGTATGAGAAGGCATTTCATGTTTTTTAATGTTTCCGAATCTTTTAAGTTCTATATTTTCTGCATCATCTTTTCCATAAGGTACGCTTTCGTCAAGAATATTTGGCATATTCCATAAAAGTTCATCAATCCTTTTTTTTTCTTCAATGGTTTTATTTTCTAAATCTTGTATTTTTTTTCCTATATTAGCTAATTCTTTAACTTTAGTTTCATCTATTTTTTTACCCTGTTTCTTTAATTCGGAAATTTCTTTACTTCCTATGTTTCTTTGTTTTTGTAATTCTTGAATTTGTGTATTTATTTTTCTAGAATTTTCATCTAATTTAAGTAATTCATCAATCGGATAATCACTTCTACGTTTTTCCATAGATTTACGTATCTCATCAATATTATCTCTTATATATTTAGTTGTAATCATAAAATCGTCATTAATTATTCAGAATTTAATCTTAAAATTATATATGCTTTTTGTATTTTTTAAAAATTTATAAAATTAATCATTTTTTAATTTTTGTAAATATACTTATATATTTGAAGGATAAAATATCTAAAATCAGAAGCAGAGGTGGCAGAGTTTGGTCAAATGCGACGGGCTTAGGACCCGTTCCCATAGTGGGTGCGTGAGTTCAAATCTCACCCTCTGCAAATAAATCTATAAAAAATTAAACATAATAGAAAAGTATATAAACTATTATGCACTTTTTTCAAAACATATATATACGTGGAAAAGTAAAATGTTTCAGTGGAGTTAAGATGAAAGTATATAAATTATTTTTAATATCATTATTTTTAGGTGTGATGTTTAATGGCATCAATGCTGTTTATGCAACATCAGGTCCTTCTGTTGGAATCTCATCAATTCCTAGTGGTTGGATATATGTTACTAATGGAGATGCAGCAACAACACAACCCAGTTTTTCAATGTCAGGTTCAGCTACAGGAGGAACAGGTAGCGGATATTCCTACGAATGGCTTGTAGGTCAATCTAGTTCTTGTAGCAGTAATCCTAGTATAACTTCATCAAATCCAGCTACATTTATTTACGATACAAATGGTCAAGGAAACTTACCTTTATACGCAGTAATGCCAAATCAAAATAGCTTCAATGTTTATTATTGTTTACGTGTTACAGATAGTTTAGATGAAGCTGCATATTCTTATCCGGTAATAGCTAAATGTGGTTACACCGGAACTAACGATCAAAAAGTTGCATGTGAATTTTCAGGCGGTGCTGCAAATCCGGTATTATCTATACAAAATCCAACAGCAGATCCAACAACAATATCTTTAGGACAATCTGTAATATTGTCTGATGGAGGCGCATCAGGAGGTACCGGTGGATATAGCTATTATTGGTTATACGAATTACCTGGTTCAAGTAATTATAATCACATGAACGTATATTCTACAACAGTTCAGTATGCTCCTAAATTAACCGGAACTTATAATTTTGAAATTGTAGGTTTAGATAGTAATGGAGATTCTGTAGTTTCACAATCAGTTTCAGTTACTGTAAATCCAAATCAAACTACTACAACAACTACAACAACCTCTCCAACAACATCGCCTACTACATCTCCAACAACCTCTCCAACAACATCGCCTACTACATCTCCAACAACTACTCCTACTACAACTACTCCTCCTACAACAACTTCACCAACAACTTCACCAACAACTCCAACAACAACAGTTCAACCAGTAATATCTTCCGGAGGCGGAGGAGGTCCACCTTTAGATTTAATGCCAGTATTAACACAAGTATCAAGCAATGCAATTTGTTATAATATAAATAACTTTACAGAAGGTCTTACACAGTCTTTCACTTTAAATCAAACAAACTTTTCAATAAGTAACAAATACACATTTCCAACTTACACTGATTTACTATTAAATAATTCATATTTAGCATTAAACGTAAATGAAACTTACATACTCTCAAATAATTCTGGAAAAGGTTTCTTTATAAAATTAAATAATATAACTTCAATAAAACCAGTTAATTACACTACTCCAGTAACTGTAATTTCATTAAGTGTTTGTAGTTACAAAAAACAAGCTCCAGCACCGGTTTTAGTAAAACCAACAACTCCAGTTAACTTAACCTTATCTATAGTTAATTATACAATAACGGCAACAAGTACACAAAAGAACGATACTGTAAATATTAAAATTAACGGAAAATTAATATCTCAAGGGGAAGGTACTGCGTTTGTAGATGCAAGTTGGTTACCTGCGGGAAAATATCTTGTCCAAGGAAAAGATATAGATTCAGGTACATTTGTAAATCAAACATTAAATAAACCACTTTTTAAACCTTCACTTATTTTTACTAGAATATGTAAAAATAGCACTGATAACTACAGTTGTGTAACCTCTGCACAAATTATATCACATGATGATGTTTTGCAAGGTAAATTATATGTAAATGGATTATATGTAGGATCGACTAACTCAGTTATAAATTATACAACAAATTTACAAGGAACATACTCATTTACTTTTAATACAATTGGAAATTCTTATTATTCTAATGATTCAATATCCTACACTTATCAAAATGGCATAGAAGTAAATTATGCATTACCATTGTTGACTGTGATATTAGTTTCTTGTGTAGTAGTTCTTCTTTACAGAAGAAGACGTATAACAGCTATGATGAAAAATTGAATAATAAATTATGATAATATTTATGGAGGTGTATATGAATGAATAAAACAGGAGAATATGTAATAGCAATAATTGTCTTAATGGCACTTATTTTGGCAATAGCGTCTATGGTGTTTAACAATAGCATGTACGGGATAGTAGCTGCTTCAATAGCAATAATAGCAGTACTTTACTCAATATATCTTATACATGCAGAAGTACAGTTATCTGATACAAAATCAGTTTATGACGAATCAATGACAACTTCGGTACCAGAACCAGAAGAAGAACAAGTATCAGAGGATACTGATTCATCTTATAACAGTACAGATGAAGATAACTCGGAAATGAAAGAAAATGTTGAATCAGATAACTCTTCAAACAAAGAAAGTAGTTGGTTATCTTCAAATGATGATTCAGAAACAGATTCAAGTTCTGATTCTCAAAGTGAGGTGCTTTCAGAATTATCTATGTACATATCAGAAATACAAGAAAAAATAAATGAAGTTCAACAAAAAATAGATGATCTGTCTTCTAAAAAATCAAACTCAAGTTATGATAACTTTGAAGAATCTGATGATGAAGAAGAAGTTTCACAAAAAAAAGTACAACCAAAAAAAGCAAAACCTCAGAACAAAAAACCAAGAAGAAACTAATCTAATAAAAATATTTTTTCTTTTATTTAATTTTTCTATTTTTTATTTTCTTTTTCTTTATTATAATACAAATTAGATAAATATTCTCTCGCATGTAATGCGCATTTAACTCCACTTGCACTAGCTGTTATTGCCTGCCTATAATATTTATCGGCAACATCTCCTGCAATGTAAACTCCATCTATGTCTGTTTTAATTTCATCTATAGTTTCTATATAACCATTTTCATCTAATTTTAACTGATTTTTAAAGATCTCAGTATTTGGTTTGTATCCTATTGCAACAAAAATTCCATCAATTTTTATTTCACTTATTTCATTAGTTATTATGTTTTTTATTTTTACTCCTGTTACTTTAGCATCTCCTAAAATTTCTTCAATTACCGAGTTCCAAATAAATTTTATTTTTTTATTAGATTTGGCTCTTTCTTGCATTATTTTGCTTGCTTTTAAAGTATCCTTTCTATGCACTATCGTAACTGAATTTGCAAATTTTGTAAGAAATATTGAGTCTTCCATTGCAGTATCTCCTCCCCCTACCACAATAACATCTTTATTTTTAAAGAATGGACCATCACAAGTACCACAACTTGAAACACCCTTCCCAATAAATTTACTTTCCGATGGTAATCCTAACCATTTAGCATTCGCTCCTGTTGCTATTATCAAACTATCAGTTTCGTATATTTTTTCTTCAACAGTTACCTTTATAGGTTTACTTTTTAAATAAACTTCTTCAACATCTTTTTCAATGAATCTTGTTCCAAATTTTTCAGCTTGTTTTTTCATAAATTTTACTACATCTGGACCATTAACTCCATCTGGAAATCCTGGAAAGTTTTCTACAACTGTTGTTAACTCAAGTTGTCCACCACCCTTTGATCCGGCAATCAATAAAGGTTCAAAACCTTCTCTCGCAGCATATATCGCTGCAGAAAGTCCCGCAGGACCGGATCCAATAATTATAATTTTTTCTACCATTTTAAAACCTGAAATATAAGTAATATTTTGTTTATAAATATATTTAAGTCTTCAGATGTTATGTTTGGTTGGCGACTTAATGGGTTTACTTGTTTCTGGATTAGAAATTTCATTAGATGAGAGAGACAAAGCTTCTGAAGTTAATTTTGTATCGCATGCGCATTCAGATCATACAACTGGTGTTAATAAAACAAAACCCATACTTGCAAGTTCAATTACTCATGATTTAATTGAAGCAAGAAAAGGAATAAAAATTAAAAAATGCAATGAACTTCAAAATACACAACTGTTTCCATCTGGACATATTTTTGGTTCAAAACAACTTTACGCTGAAAGTGATAATGGATACTCTGTTTTATACAGTGGAGATTTTCAAATGGATGAACCTATACTTGCTGAAAAAATAATAACAAAACAAGCAGATATACTAATAATTGATTCTACTTATCCTAATCCAGAAATAGTTTTTGATGATAAAAAAGAGGTATCTGGAGCCATACATTCTTACGTAAAAAGAAAACTAGAAAAAGGAATAATTCTTTTTGGTGCATACTCTCTTGGAAAAGCCCAAGACTTAATCAAAATATTAAATGATATAGATATAGTGCCTGTAGTAGATAAAAAAATATCTATTATAAACTCAATTTATAAAAATCACGGAGTTTCTTTAAATTATGCTTCTTTTTATGAAAACGAAGATACTTTTGAAGAATGCACAAAAGGAAATTTTGTAGGTATAGTTGAAAATAATAAATTAGGAGATCTTTCTGTTTCATTAAGTAGAGTATACTCAAAAAGAGTTTTTACAGCTGTTGCTTCTGGTTTTGCTAAGGTCTTTAATATGCATACTGATGTTCAGTTTCCTTTAAGTGATCATGCTGACTTTAAACAAGCTGTTTCATATATTGAAATGTGTAATCCTAAATTAATTTACACATTCGGTCCTGGTGCTAATCCCCTTATATTAGCAAAAAACTTATCTAAATTAGGATATAACGCACATAGATTTTCAAATTATGCTGAGAGTTTATCTGAATCTGTTTTAATTAAAAATAATTTTTAATCTATTCGTTTATCGTCTAACAAAACTATCTATTTATTAATCTTCCGTTCTATTTTATAATTGAATAAAGTGAAATATATGGCAAAATCAGCAGATAAAAATAGCGGAAACGGAGTCCTTAGCTTTATCCTAGCTTTTCTAGGCTCATTGGTATATCTATATGTGGTATACACATTGTTGATGGGACTTCAATCTGGTTGGACAGCCAGTTTAGTACTATTTGGTGGTTCTGGATCATTTTTCCTACCATTGTTAGTGGGAGTAGGAGTTGTATCATCTATAGGGCTATTCCTAGCAAGCTTTGGTTTAATGAAAAATGACAGAAATGCAAAATTTTGGGTTAACAGAACTTCTATATTAGGAGGTATATCATTGATAGCATTATTCGCAGGATCAACAACAACACCAGCAATAGTTTGGTATGCAATTTTAGGGTTTATTTTATCGATGATAGGAAGTATAGCTTCAGAAATGTAATGCTACTAACTTAATTTATTTTTTCTTTTCTTTCTTTTCTTATTTTTTAAATTTAAAATTTTTCTTACTAACTATTATTTATTTTTAAGTAATTTATTTGGTAAACTCCTCGTTAGTTTTGTTTAAAAATTTTTATTTTTTTAATACGTTTACTAAAATAAATTAATAACTCAATACTGTATATATGTTTATTTTAGTTACATATATTATTGGTGGGAAAATGGAAACAGAAAGATATCGTGGGAACAACGGTGCCTTTGAAAAGAGGTTCCATAGTTTAAAGGATGTGCCTGCACGTGCACATAAACTAGATTATAAGGGGTTACTGAAACACGTGTTGTACAAAGATGAAAAAATTTTGTTAGAAGTAGCTCAAAGTAGAATAGAAACATTAACTCCAATACTTCTTGTAGCAACAAACAAAAGATTAATTATAATTTATCCATCATTTTGCGGTATGTATTTTTCTATGGATATTCTTAATCCCACAACTTACGCAATAATACCTTACAGATACATAATAGGAGTTTCAATATCTAAAGGAAAGATACTTTCATCAATAAAAATACATACTAGTGGTTCTATAGATACTGGTTCACAAATAAAAGATGTTGATGAAGTTTATGGAATACCCTCTAAGAGAGCTATAGCAATGACTAATTTTCTAGGAGAGTTGATACAACTTACAGATGAAGATCATAAAACACTTTCTTCAGGTTTTAATTTTAATAAAAAATCAGATAATGAAATACTTCAAAATGAAAAAATATTAATACAATCAGATAGGAAAAGTCCAGAACTTTTAATTCCTCAAATAAGCCTGGAAAAAGCACACGAGTTGATTAAAGATAACAATGTTCCAATAGTTTGGTTAGGTATAGAATCTAAGGAATACATAAGTAAACTTTTGCAAATAAATGAAATATCTATCAAAAAAATAAATTTAAATGAAATAGAAAGATGGCAACATGATGATATACTAGCAATGGAAGGGGCAATACTCCTAAGTTATGATGGTGTAATGTCTATGCATACAGCTTCTTTACTAAGGGATAAATACGGTTTAGTTACTTACACAATCAAAGGAGGTCTATTAGACATAATGGATAAACTAACAAATCTAAAATCTGAGCATTAAATATAACTTTCTAATTTAATGTAATCATTTATTTTTTTCATTGACCTTTTTTTAATTTCCTCTTTACTTATTTTTATTCTTGCATTTTTATCTTTAATTGCAGAAATTCCTACATCTCCTGCAATCTCTAAAGTTAAATTTTTCATAACTTTTTCGTCTATTGCGCTAGGTATTATTCTATCTACCGAAAGTCCTTTTTTTGCTGATTTAGCTATGGTCATAGCAGCACTATAAAGCATTGGCATACTTATTTTTTTTGCTCTTACCTCTAATAATCCTCTCATAACACCAGGAAAAGCCATGACATTGTTTACTTGATTAGGCGAGTTACTTTTTCCTGTTGCAACAACAAAAGCGCCAGCTCTAACGGCTTCATTGTACTCAATCTCTGGATCTGGATTAGTCAAAGCAAAAATTATTGGTTTATCATTCATTTTAGAAATCCATTCTTTTTTAAAGTAACCTTTTTTACCAGAAACACCTATTAAAACATCTGCATTTTTTACCGCATCTTCTACATCAAAATATTTATTATCACCGTTTGTCATATGGGCTATTTTATTTTTGAACTCATTCATATCCTCTTTTCTATTTTTAGTTATAATTCCTTTACTATCAAAAACATATATGTTATTGAAACCAGAATAAGAAAGTAATTTTGTTATTCCATAACCTGCTGAACCAGCACCAAAAATTATAATTTTAGAACGTTTACCTTTTTTAGCTAATTTTAATGCGTTAGTTAAAGCGCCTAAACAAACTACAGCCGTTCCATACTGATCATCATGAAATATTGGTATATCTAATTCTTTTTCTAATTTTTCAATTATCCTAAAAGATTTTGGAGACTCAATATCCTCAATATTTATACCTCCAATACTCGGAGCGATATATTTTGCTGTTTTAATTATTTCATCCTCTTCAGTAGTTCCAATACATAGTGGTATTGCGTCTACTCCTCCATATTTTTTAAAAAGAAGCGATTTTCCTTCCATTACCGGAAGGCCAGCTTCAGGTCCTATATTACCTAATCCCAATATCCTAGTTCCGTCTGAAAGTATTGCAATAGTGTTACTTTTATTTGTGTATTCATAGGCAAGATCTTTATTTTTTTTAATTTCTTCAGAAACAAAAGCAACGCCTGGGGTATAATAAGTTGAAAGATCTTCTCTTTTTAATATTTTTACTTTTCCAACGATCTGTATTTTTCCATTATTCTCCTTGTGTTTTTGAAGAGCAATTTTTTTATTTATCATTTTTTCATCTTCACTTTATCTTTATGACTAAACATTAATAAATAAAGAAGTACGCCAAAAAATACCGTAATTATAAATATACCTGCAAATGCATACTGGCCATATTTTCTAATATTATCTAGTGCAATTGAAGCTGAAGATTGTGCACTATAAGCATAAGAAACAGAAACATCAGGGGAAGAGTTAAGTGTTTGTTCAGCTCTATTTATGTAAGCATAAGCTTGTGTGAGATTAGGATTAAAAAATAAATAACCACTCTGATTTACACTTTCAATATAAGAATTACTTTGATTTATTATTAGTTGTGCCTGTGTTTTATTATAACTTTGATTAGTTATAAAAGTTAAATTAGAAAAAACTAAAGATAGTATAAGAAATGAAAAAATAAAAGAAAAAATCAAAACAGATTTCATTAATTCACAAACTCTAAAGATTTACGTCTATGCTGAGTTCATGTTTTAACTCTCTATACCTGTTTCTTATTGTTACTTCTGTAACTCCTGCTACATCAGCTACTTCTTTTTGAGTTCTTCTCTCTCCGGCTAAAGCTCCTGCAATATAAACTGCAGCTGCAGAAACTCCTGTTGGACTTCTTCCGCTTATTAATCCTTTTTTCATTGCTTGTTTCAAAAGAGTCATTGCCTTTTCTTGTGCTTCTCCACTTAATTTTAAAGCAGCAACATATCTTGGAACATATGCTGAAGGATCCGTTAATGGTATTTTTAAGTTAAGTTCATGCGCAATTATCCTATAAGTTCTACCTATTTCTTTTTTAGAAACATTAGATATTTGTGATATTTCATCTAATGTTCTAGGCATACCTGCACTTCTACATGTTGCATATAGTGCTGCATTTACTACAGTTTCTATAGGTCTTCCTCTTATCAAATTATTTTTTACACACTGTCGGTATAATAATGCAGTTTGTTCTCTTATATTATCAGGTAAACCTAAGTAACTTGCAACCCTATTTAACTCTGGCAATGCAACTAAATAATTTCTCTCACTTGAGCTTGCTATACTTGCCCTCTTATGCCATTTTCTCATTCTATATAATTGTGCCTGTCTTTTAGATGAAAGTTTTGTTCCTCTAATATCTTTGTTATACATATCTATTTCAGTTACCAAACCTTTGTTAGGTTTCATATACTTTATAGGTGCTCCTGTTCTTGCTCTTGCATTTCTTTGATCTGAGTCAAAGGCTCTCCATTCTGGACCTGAATCTGTAACATTTTCTTCAATAACTAATCCACAGTTATTGCAGATGTACTCCCCTCTTTCATTATCAAAAATAATGTCAATACTTGAACATGCCGGACATTTCTTACTATCACTTCCTAATTTATTGCTTTTATATTGGTGTTTATATCCTGTATCATTATTTTCTATATCTTGTTCATCATTTTCTGATCTATACGATTTTTCAGTTTTCGCCATAAAATCACTTTAAATATTTTTTTAAATAAACTAAACGCTTTTAAATCTTTCCAAAATAAGTAATAATATTATTTATAATAAGATATATAAATCTTTTGGTCCAAAAAGGTTGTTTATTGTAGACCATTGTTTTATTGAAAACTAATTAATTTAAATAAAACTTTTTATTTTGTAAAACAATCTAAAAAAGAAAAGTATTTAAATCTTCATATATACATATAAACTGAATAAGGCGTATAAAATGAATAAAAATATATGGTCAGGAAAGACTAGAATTGTTTTGTACTTATCATTTTTAATTGGTATTTTAGGAACATTTCTTCTACCTTTTGCATCAGCTCAATTATCTACTACAACACAGAATACTCAAGCTGCTTTATGTAGTGTAATATCTGAAATATCATTTGTTTTAAGTATACTAGCATTAATGTTGTTTATACTCGGCGGTACATTATACGCGTTTGCCCATTTCTTACCTGCAACTGGTAATTTTAGAGGATCAATGCAAGCCTGGGGCATGGGAATGTTAATGGGAGGTATAATCTCATTAATATTATACATACTTGCTCCATTCATAGTAGGAAAAATAGAATCAATAAATCCAAATTCAGGAATACAGGCACCTACCTGTTCAACTTCAACAGGAACTGTAGGCGCATCTTCCCAAGCCACAGGAACAGGAACTATTGTATCTTAATTATAAATTTATAATTTTTTCTTTTATTTTTAATTTTATTAACAGTTGAGACAAATGGCAA
>JAVYRW010000006.1:0-17987 GCA_038730205.1 Candidatus Micrarchaeaceae archaeon
TGGATTTATTGAAAATAAATTTAAAAATGAATAAGAAAAATTATTTAAATAAAAATAAAGGATCAATATTACTATTGCTGAAAATATCAATAAATTAAATATCAAATGCAATCTTTTTTTGGAAAACAAAGTTAATACTAAATTACCAAATAAAAGAACTGAAAAAAGCAATACTAAAATATAAAATGAAATCAATTATACACCCTTCAATATAAATATAAATAAAAATAAAAGTATAATGCCTATAGAAAGTATTACTGCATAACTATTTATATCTCCAACTGATACCTTTCTAACTATTTTACTTAGATCAACAATTCCTCTACCGAAGCTGTCTAAAATATATGTTAATTCTTCTTCAAAGTAATTAAATCCTTCAGATAAAATATAAATCCCATTTACAATATATTTATACGCTGTATTTATTATTATCCCATTATTTATCAATTTTGAAATATTAGCCGATTTTATAGAAACTGATTTTTTAACTGCAAAATATGCAATTATTAATCCAGAAATAGCCAAAATAGTTTCTAATATTACATCTATGAAATTAAGATTCTGAAATGTAAAATTGTTATAACTGCTTCCTAAAACAGGTTTTATTAGGTAAAAGAAACTTACAGAAGCAACTAATATAAGTAAACTACTTATTATCATACTTAATTGAATACTTTTTGATATAGATTTATATTTTATTTTTGCATAAGGCGTAGTATTTTTACTATTTAAAAATAACCATCTAAAAGAATATAAACTTGTCATTAAGCCAAAAACATTCAATATTATATAAATTATTATATTATTGAAAAAAGATGAAGTAAGGCCTATACTCGCAAAAAATCCATCAAAAGGTATAAATCCTGCAAGTGATAATATTCCAAAAATTGTAGTTATATAAATTACTTTATTGACTTTAAGTCCGGATGTTTCATCTAAATTTATCTTTCCTGTGGCATCCATTATGACTCCGGCGCTAAAGAACAATAATACTTTGTAAAAACTCTGGGCAAAAAAGAAATAAATTCCTGCTGGGATAGCACCCCCTGCAAAAGCCAACATCATTAATCCTAATTCTTGTATTGTCGAGTAAGCTATTACTTTTTTAATATGTTTTTCTTTAAGTGCATTTAAAGTAGCTAAAAATACAGTTATTGCAGCTATTACAAATATTATTCCAAGTAGATTACTCGCATAGAATATTGGAAATAATAAAAGTATAGAAAAAACTCCTGCCTTTACCATTGTACTTGAATGTAAAAATGCCGATACCGGAGTAGGTCCCTCCATTGCATCTGGTAACCACTCACTAAAAGGAAACTGAGCTGATTTTGTAAAAATTGCTATCGCAAAAAGTGCAGCTATAAACACCGCTAAACTTTGATTTGTTTTTATAAATGCAAATACTTGATTAAATGTTAAAGTTCCTGCAGTAGAAAGTAATATTGCTATAACTCCCAATATACAAATATCTCCTATAAAAACTGTTGTTATTGCTTTTCTTGCAGCATAATTAGCCTTTTCTCTTGTGTTCCAAAATCCTATTAACAAATAACTTGTTAAACTAAGGAATTCCCACGCTATAAACAAAGTTATAAAACTATAACTAACTGAAAAAAGAAGCATAGATATTTCAAAAGCCAAGATTTCAGTATAAAATCTTTTTTGTTCACTTCTTACTGTCATATATCCAAAAGAATATAATATAATTAAAGGTGCAATAATTAAAACTATTCCTAAAAGCATTAAATTTAGTGGCAGTACATTAGTTGCAAAACTTACTATATACTTTCCAATACTTAAAATATTAATTGAAAAGATTTCCTGTGTTATAAAAGGAAACATTATTAAACTTATTAATGTTCCCACTATTGCTATGTACTTTGATAATTCCTGTTTTAAAAATTGTATTAATATAATTGCAAAGAATAAAGGCAATAAAATCAAAAGTACAAACATCTTCTACCACTTTAATTTAGAAAGTAACTCTATGTTGAACTCAAAACCGTTTGCTTTCATATAAATATATATTGCTATCAAAGATATTATTTCTACTGCTGCAACAGCCCAAATCGTAATTAATCCTA
Organism: Candidatus Micrarchaeaceae archaeon; assembly: GCA_038730205.1. GTDB lineage: Archaea > Micrarchaeota > Micrarchaeia > Micrarchaeales > CABMGC01 > JAJZOD01. Next base: position 2,088 of record JAVYRW010000006.1, read on the forward strand.
CAAATCCCGAAGCGTTTGGCGAGGAGCTATAACTAAAAAATCCGACAAAAGCAATACTACTGGCTAAAAATATTAACTCTATTGCTATCATTATAGTTATAAAATTTTTTTCAATTGCAACACCAGCTATTCCAATACTCATAAGTGCTACGCAAATGCTTAAAATATAAAATAATGGTATCATATAATCAATTTAACATATTTTCTTATTATTAATATACTACCTATTGAAGTTAAAAATAACATAACTATAGACGCATAAATTATAGGATAATAACTTTGGAATGCATATGCAAAATAAGAAGTCATATTTGAAGTATTTATTGAGTTGTTATTTGCTATACCAATTAATGATAAAAATATGGCAATAAATATTATTACTGCAATTATACATATCTTTCCAAACTCTATTTTATTAATTTTCTTATACTCTGAAGAAACTGCTACTATTAAATAAGTGGACATTCCACCAACAAATATAAACAACTGTAAAAGAGCTATAAAGTTCTGATTCAAAATAAAAAATATAATTGAACTAAATGCAAAAGTCATTGTAAGAAGTATTACTGCACGCATAATGCTTTTTTGATAAAAAATCATAATACTCGATATTAACATTACAAAACTTACAATAATAAAACTTATAATCTCAATCATTTTTTCACTCAAGTTCTTCAGGTCTTTTAATAAATTCACGTTTATCATAAGCTTCTAAAACTTCGTAATTTTTTGTAAGAGTTAGACATTTTGGTGGACACACTTCCTCACAAAGTGCACAAAAAAGACATCTTTCTATTCCTATTTCTGGCATAACCTTCTGTCCTTTATCTGTAATTATATTAACCATTGTTATTGTATGATTGGGGCATATTATTGAACACGCGGAGCAACTTATACATGTTTGAATATCTAATTTAAACATAGACCTATAATTATCTGGCAAAGATTCTCTCTCTTCAGGATACTGAACTGTAAATCTTTCTTTTCCAAGCGCCTTTACTACTTCTATTATTGGTTTTATCATCTAATTCATCTATTTTAATACTATTATTAAAGTTAATAAAAGGTTTACTATTGATAAAGGAATTAAATACATCCATCCTGTCTTCAAAATTTTATCTATTCTCATTCTTACAACAGTAACTCTTATTATTATAATAAATACTGATATAATGAAAGCCTTTATTATTAACCAAAGTATTCCAGGAAGTACCGGGCCACTCCATCCTCCAAAAAATAATATTGCTATTAAAAGAGAACCCATAAACATTCTAGTATAATCTAACATAAGTGCTATCGCATAATATGGTGCACTTATGTCAGTAAGCCAACCTGCAATAAGTTCAGAATCAGCTTCTCTTAAATCAAAAGGTGGTCTTTCAAGTTCAGCAAGCATAACTACAAAAAATACAAAAAATCCTATAGGCATTATAAATACATTAAATAAATTATTTTGTGCACTAATTATACTTGTTAAATTGTAAGATCCTGTAAATAAACCAACAGTTGCAACTACAATTATCATAGGTATTTCATAACTTATTAACATTAAAACAGATCTCTGCGCACCTATCTCTGCAAATTTTCCTCCAGATGCGTATCCCGTTATAAACAATAAAATAGGTGTAAACCCTAAAATTACAAAAATAATAAGTAAACCTAGACCTAAATTTGTAGCTTGCAAAAACGATGAAAATGGTATTAATAAAATTATAAAAGTCACAATTCCTACTAATAATATAGGTCCTAAATTGAGTAATAAAGGATCTGCATTTTCAGGCATTATCTTTTCCTTTGTTAATAATTTAACTAAATCAGCAAGATTTTGAAAAATACCCCATTTCCCAACATAATTTGGACCGTGTCTTCTCTGAACTTTCGCAATTACTTTCCTTTCAACCCATCCAAAAAAATAAGCAAAAATACTCATCATTATAGAAATTAAAATTGCATATATTACTATAAAAATCAAGCTGATTAAAATATCATGGGAATTTAATCCAGAATAAAAATAATTTATTATATTATCTATCGACATCTGCCATCACCATATCTAAAGTTCCGAATATAGAAAATAAATCTGCAAGTCTATGTCCTTTAGATATTTTATTCAAAGCTGCTAAATTTATAAATGTTGGAGCTCTCATAGATAACCTATACGCTCTTTTTTCATCAGCAACCATATACATCATCCCTTCCCCTCTCGGAAGTTCTCTACTTACTACTGAAATTTTATTTACTGGTTTAGGTGAAACAAGTTTTACAGGCAAGCCAACCATACTTCCTTCTGCACTATTTATTTTGTAAAAAGAATCTCTAATTAAACGTATACTTTCCTTAATTTCCATCATTCTTATTCTAAATCTTGATAAATTATCTCCATCACTAAGTATTTTTGGATGAAAATTAAGTTCATTATATTTATAATAAGGATTGTTTTTTCTTACGTCATACTTAACTCCAGATGCTCTTAATACGTGTCCAGTTACTCCCAAATTTATTGCGTCTTCTATATTCAAAATACCAATGCCTTTCATTCTTTGTATAAATATTGGATTTTTTTCTATAAAATTTTTATACTCTTTTAAACGTTTTTCAAAATAATCTAAAAATTCCATTGTCTTATCTTCAAAATCTTTTGGAAATTCTCTATTTATACCTCCTAATCTCATATTTACATAAAACATCCTTTGTCCTGTTGCATTTTCTAATAATCTAAGTACTTTATCTCTATCCATAAAGCCCCACATAAATCCAGTAAAAGATTGTCCTAAATCATTTGTTACACTTCCTATAAAAAATAAGTGACTAGCTATTCTTTGTAACTCTAAAAGTATTACTCTAGCATAAGCCGCCTTTTCTGATACCTCTATTTTTAAAGCATTTTCAACTGTAGAAACATATAACTCATCAACTGACATAGGCGCAACATAATCTATTTTTTCCATATACGGTGGGCATTGTAAATAAAGCCTATTTTCTACTAATTTTTCAACACCTCTGTGTAAATAGCCTATGTGTGGTTCTACTTTAACTATAGTGTCTCCATCTAAATCAACAACAAGCCTAGCTACTCCATGTGTACTAGGGTGTACGGGTCCTATGTTTATTCTAGTTATTGCCATATTTACTCCTTTTCATAAGGCTTACCCCATTCAAAGTTTTTTCTTAATGGATAACCTTTTCCATCCCATTTTTCTAAAATTAACTTTTTAACATGTCTACCATTAATCTTAATACCAAACATTTCATGTAGTTCACGTTCGTACCAATCTGCTCCTTCATAAATATGTATTATAGTTTCTACTGAAGGGTTTGCTGGATCTAGTTCTGCTTCTAATATTTTATCCTCATTTTTATTAAAAGATCTTAAAATATAAATTACATTAATTGTTTTTATATAATCAACAGCAGTTATCTTAACTAAATATGTATAACCTTCGTTGTATAATTGTTCTATACTTTTAAGTAAATCTTTTATTTCAATCATTAATATCTCCATTTATCTTTTTTTGTAATTTCATAACCGCTGAAAAAAGATTTTCTGGTCTAGGTGGACATCCAACAACATAAACATCAACAGGAAGAACCTGATCAATTCCTTTTACTATATTATAACTTTCCCACCAAGGTCCTCCACAAGTTGCACATTCTCCAAACGCTATCACATATCTAGGTTTTGACATTTGTTCATAAAGTCTTTTTATTTCAGGAATCATTGATTTAGTAACCCAACCTGCTACTAACATAACATCAGCTTGTCTAGGAGTTGCTCTAAAAAGAAGAAATCCTTTTCTTTCAGCGTCTACTCTAGCTGAACCAAAATCCATAAGTTCCATAGCACAACATGCTAATCCAAATTGTAAGGGCCATACAGAATTAACTCTAGACCATTGTACAACTCCTTTGGACATTATTTTTGTTAAATCAGATAACTTCGCAAATACAACATTCGGTTTAATTTTTCTTCCTTTAAGCGAATCTAATACTAATTGATCCATTTCTTGTCTTGCATTGATAACATTTTCTTTTTCATCCATTTACTCATCCAAGCCTGAAAATCTTTTAAGAGAAAAAAGCATAATAAATAACTCAAAAAACATAGCAAAAATTATTAATATTATAAAATTAATATTTGAAAAATAATTTATTCCTCTTACAACATATGCCCATGCGAGTATTAATCCAGTTAGAACTTCAAAGGCAAGAAATCCAGTAAAATAATGAAAGTACTCTTTCATTATACTTGTTTTAGAACCTAAACTGGCCTCGGCACTTTCAAAATTTGCTTTTGAAACTTTATTTTCTTCTCTTTTTCTTCCTAAAAATATTGATGTCAATACTAAAGAAGAGGGTATCATTAATGATAAAATAATAAAAACTCCTATTGCAATATAATTTGAAGACATAATTATAAGTAGTAGAATAGTTTATTATTGTTATCTTTATTACATTTTTATTATTGGTAATTAATTTTGATCTAATTTTACTAAAAATATAAAAATTTGAATATTCTTATAAATATTTTTCTTTTGAAATATTGTTGGTAATTTAGTGGATATACCTGAAAGTTCAAAGATAATATTAGAAAGAGGAACAATAAAAATAAGAGTAATACGAAGTGGAATGTATCAACAAATAACATTCTCTGTTAAAAAAATTAAATTAGGTAATATTGAATACATTGAGTTATTTAGTGATAGACTTATAGATATATCCGAACTTAAACGCATAGCCGAAGAGTTAAAAATTCCTGTAGCTGCGCAAAACGGAACAGCATTTCCAGAAGGTAAATCAGTTGAGGACTTCAAAATATCCGAAATTACAGAAACTGAAAAACTAGATAAAAATACAGAAAATAATGAAAATGTATCAGAACAAAAATAATCTAAACACTAATAAAAACAAATGTTCAGAAAGAACTAATATATAATTTCAAAAATAAATTTTTATAATTTATATTTCATTAATGTAATCCTGATGCACACGAATCACAAACTTCGTGTTTATTTTTATGTTTTTCACATACAGGTCTCCCACATAATTTACAAATAGTATTAGCTATTTTATTACATATATGACAGAGCTTTGAAACCATTTTATTCACCTATATCTCATCTCCTAATAACTCTTTAGCTTTTTCATAAGATAACGGTTTCATTCCTTTAGCTTTTGAGTATTTAACCTGGTATCTTATGTAAGTTTCATTAACATTTGTATCTGGGTTTATTTCCTTACATTTTTCAATATATCTATTAATAACTTTTATTGCTTCTTCTTCAGATAAACCTAAAACAGTTGTAAAGTAAGGTGCTAATATCAAGTTTACGGTCCTATGTCTAACATCAGGTATAGGTTTAGAAAGTAACCTATTAATCCACAAATACTTCGAATCATTTTTTAAATTTACATTGATTTTTTCTACGGGTATCTTTAATTTTTTAGAATATTCTAAAGCTTCTTTAGGGAGATCACTTTTAGGTATGGGTAAATTCTTTTGTATTTCTATTTCCATACGTTTAAATAAAAATTTAGAAAGTTCATCCTTATTCATTTTTATAACCCCATTTTTTAAGTTTTGTTTAATTAATTTAAATTCATCAACTTTGGGCATATTTCTTAAATAATCCTCAAATCCAATTAAAAATAAATTGTTATCTTTTTTTATTCTTATTTCTAACTCTTCAGTTATTTTTTCTACATTTTCTTGTGTATCCTCTAATAAGGCAATAATTGATCTTTTTGCTTCATTATGACAAAAAGATTTTAATGTGGATAAACTTCCACTTGCACTAACTATCATTCTAGCGTAAACATAACTTAAAAGATGCATTACCATTATACTATCAGATAATGAGCTATCTATTGGAAATTCTTTTTTATCTATTGCCCTCTGAACTCTCAATAATCCGTAATTAAAAACCCTTTCTTCTAACCTTTCTCCATTTTCCGAAATTATCTTTTTAGATTCTTTGGAAAACGGATACTTATACGCAAATTGAAGCTCTTTATAATTCATCTGCATTTTTTCACTTATTGAATAATAGCTCTATAAATTAAATATTATAGGAATTATTTTATATATAGCTGTTTAATTTTATAAATACAGGTGTTCATAATGGCGACAAAAAATGAATCAAAAAATGAAAATACCAATGATTGGGATGATTTAACAGACAGTTTCATAACAGGTATAGATGATACTATACTAAAAGATTCTGAGATAAAACTTAGAGATATCTTAATGAAACCTTCAAAATATGCTCAAAAATTAGATGCAAATATTACACTTAAAAAAATGCAATCTGCAATAAATACTTATTTTTCAGAAGTAAATAAAGCTTTCTCTTCAGATCAAGAAAAATTAAATTCTGATTTAGAAAGTATTTCTGTTACATATTCAAAAATAATGTCTGTATTAAATGAAAAAGCAACATCATTAAAAGTTCCATTTATTATTCCATATACTATTGATATTAAAGGTCAAGCTTCAGAAAACATTATTATTGATTCTTATAATTCTTCAATAGAACTTCTAATAAGTAAACTTATTTATTCATCTAAATACATTGCAGATATGTCAACTAAGTATAAAGAACATACGTTAGGTTCATGGATTTTTTCATCAGATAGACTTTACATTCTTACAATTAAACCCCCTGAAAGTGTAATAATAGATATAGAAAATTCACAAGAAATTTTGAATAATTATTTAAATTCATTTTCAGACGAGATAAATCTATATAAAAACTCAAATCAAAAGAGTAATTTAAATGGATAATTTAAAAGTAATAATTATAACTGGTGTTCCTGGTACAGGTAAAACTACTTTATCTATAAGTTTATCAAAACATCTTAAAAACTCTATTTTAATAAATACAAATGAATTTTCAAAAACAAAAAAACTTTATATTAAAAAAGATATTAAAGATGGGGCATTTATAATTGATTTAAAAAAACTCAGAAAGGCACTTATATTAGAAATAAAAAAAGCAAAATTAATAAAAAAAAATTATATAATAATCGAAGGCCATATCTTATCAGATATTAAATTACCACACTCAAAGGTAATTGTTTTAAGATCACATTTAAAAAATTTAGAAACAAGACTAAAAAAAAGAAATTATTCTAAATATAAATTAGGAGAGAATATAATATCTGAAGCTTTAGATTATTGTGGTTATAATGCAAAATTAAATTATGTAAATGTATATGAATTAATTGGTACAAAAGAAAACTTAATAAAAAAATCAATAGATATTATAAACGATAAAAAAGTTAAAAAAATCGAATATGATTTATTGCAAGAATTTAAAAATAAAAAATATCAAAAATATTTAATTTAATAGTGAAGTTATATGAAAGCAATGGGTTTTTTACAACATGGAAATTATGAAGTACTTAAAGAATTAACTTTAGATGATCCAAGAATTTCTGATTCAAATGTCCTTATAAAAATAGATAATACCTCAGTAAATACTTTAGATATAATGACAAGGAACGGAATACCAGGTTTTAATTTTAAAATGCCACATATTCCAGGATCCGATATAATTGGAAAAATAGAAGAGATAGGTAAAAATGTAAATAATTTTTCAGTAGGGGAAAAAGTAATTGTAAATACTGTTTATGGTTGTGATAATTGCTATTATTGTAAATCAGGAGAGGAACAAAGATGTCCTTCTTGGAAATGTCTAGGTTTACAAGTTGATGGTAGTTATGCAGAATTAATATCAGTTCCATCTAGTTCTATTTCTAAAATACCTAAGGGATTTTCAGATGAAGAATTAGCTTCGATGCCATTACACGTTCCGTTAGCTTGGAAAAACATCAAAAAATTAGCAAAAGCTGTAGAAGGCGAAACAATACTCATACGTGGTGCGTCTGGGCTTGTAGGTATATTTGCAATACAACTTTCACTAGCACTTAAATTAAATGTAATAGCTTTATCAGGTTCTCCAGAAAAAGAACAACAACTTAAAAAATTAGGAAAAATAACATTAATTTCTAGTAAAAAAACTAATGAAGAATTAATTAAAGAAGTAATGGATTTAACAAACAACAAAGGTGTTGATATAATACTAGATTCGTTTGGGTCTACAATTGGTAACTCAATTGATCTTGCAGGATATAACTCTAGAATAATTTCATTTGGTGTACTTACTGGTATTGAATCAACACTAAATGTTAAGAAACTTTATCTTAAAAATATTTCAATAATAGGCACACATAATGCAAGTAAAATTGATTTTGATGAATCATTTGATTTTGCTTCTAAAAATAATATACATCCAATAATAGGTTCTTTTTTCAATATAAAAGAAATTTCGAAAGCACATCAAGCATTTGAAAAACACGAATTCTTTGGAAAAATAGTAATAAAAAATAGGTTCTAAAAATGAAATTAAAAATTTTTGATTATTTTTATCTTTTATTACCTTTAGTACTATGGCCCCTGACTTTTATTGTTTTTAGTAATTATTTTGTATATGCCATGACTATATCAACAATTATTCTTGCTTTTATAACATTAGTAAAATATAAAAAATTATTAAGAGTAACACAAGGTAACTTAATAAAAGGAATAACTTTCGGATTGTTAGGAGCATTTATTTTATATTTAATATTTTTAGGAGGTTATTATCTTACATTAATTACAGGTACTGTGATCTATGTAAAAGAAGTATATTCTCTAATTTATCTTCAGGCTCAAACCATACTATTATTCGTGTTACTTGCAATAATTGGCATATGTGAAGAAATTTATTGGAGAGGGGGAGTTCAAGCTTTAATAAGAAAAAATTCAAAAATTTTCAAAAAAATTCCATGGCTAGGCGCAGCTCTCTTCTATGGACTAATACACATTTCAACACTAAATCCGATATTAGTACTCGCGGCTTTATTTGTTGGTTTTATAACTAGTATTCTCGCAGAAAAATATGGAATAATTAGTTCAATGATTGCACATGTTTTATGGATAGAATTTATAATAATAATTCTTCCCGTTTTAGTTTTATGATTTGGTATAAAAATGAGCAAAAGAATAAACAAAATTTTTTCAGATATATCTAAAAATTATGATTTTATGAATCATTTTTTTAGTTTAAATATAGATAAAGATTGGAGAAATCAGGCAGTAATTAAAGCAATGACTTTGTTAGAAAAAACTGAAGCTCCAAAAATATTAGATGTAGCTACGGGTACTGGTGATTTAACAATTCAATTATCAAAAAAATTACTAAATAAAAATTTTAAAATAATTGCAATAGACTTTAATAAAGAAATGCTAACATTAGGTAAAGAAAAAGCAAAAAAATTAAATATAAAAAATGTATCTTTTGAATTAAAAGATGCATTAAAAACAAATTTTTCAGATAATTTTTTTGATTTATCTATTTCTGGATTTGCACTACGTAATCTTGATAATTTAGATGTTTTTGCAAAAGAGCAAAAAAGAATATTAAAGAAAAATGCATATTTTTTATATTTAGACATGGCCATGCCTGATAAAATTTATCAACGTTTATTCTTTAAAATATATTCTGGCTTAATTAAGTTTATTGGTTTTTTTATAGATTATGAAGCTTATTCTTGGCTTTCAGATAGTATAAAAAATTTTGATAAAAAGAATTTAATTAGAATATTAAAACAAAACAATTTTAGAGATGTTAATTATATAGAATTAAAAACAGGCATAGCCTACATTGTATATGGTAAAAAGTAATTATTTATATCTCTGCAATTTTTAGATATTTTAAGAAATTATCCGAATTTTTCTTTAAAGAATTCACTGCAAAACCTAAATATTTTTTATTGATTTGTTTAGCCAAATCCAAAGATTTTTCTTCACTATTTCCTTCATTTATTAAAGAACTAATTATATTCGGTCTGTACCTTTCTAAATCGTTATTAAAATTTTCATTAATATAGTCATTGAAATCGTCTTTTATTTGAAAAGCTAAACCAAAGTTTAATCCAAAAATTTCTAATTCTTTTACTGCTTCAGAATTTTTATAATAAGGAGCTATTGCAGCTGAAGTAGCTATTAAAGATGCACTTTTAAGTTCGGAAATCTTAATATATTCTGCTAAATTTGGTATTTTTTTTAATTTCTGATATTCAAAATCCAAAACTTCTCCAGCTGACATTTTCATAGCAGTAGAGGACATATAATTAATTACTTCTTTTCCATATTTTGCAGAATTTTGTATAGCTTTAGAAATTAATGCATCACCAGCAAGTATTGCTAATTCATTTCCAAATTCAACATGAGTTGTATTTATTCCTCTTCTTTTATAATCTTTATCAATTAAATCATCATGTATAAGTGAAGATGTATGTAATAATTCTATTGAAACTGCAAGATCTACAAATTCATCTATTTTATTTCCAGAATACAAAACACCAAAAAAAACCAAACCAGGTCTCATTAATTTTCCTTGTTTTTTTAAAAAATAAGTAGATACTTCTGAAAGTTTCTTATTTATAAAATCATTTTTATTTAAAGTTATAAGCTTATTTTTAGCTAAAGCTATGCCTTTAGAAATTTCCTTAACTGATATCATTTCTTCATTATTATACAATTAATAACCATCTATACTATAAAAGATAAAGATAATAAAGCTATAAACAAAAAAGCTGTAATTGCATTAATGCCCATAATTTTTTCATGTGATTCTGGATTTTTATAATTATTTATTCCTTTCCAAACTTTATAAATACCTGGTAGTACTAACAAAGTTATTAAAAATGTAAGAGGTAAAACTCCTGAAATCATTCCAATAAAAATTAAAGAATAAACAATCAAATAATAAATTATATACAAAATCCCAGATTTTTTATAATTAGAAAACATTATTACAGTATTTCTTCTACCATATTTCTTATCAATTTTTCTATCTGGTAATTCATTTGCAATCATTGCTACACCTACTTGCATTCCAGAAGGTATAAAAACAAAAAAGAAAAGTTCTAAAGAATTAAAAAAATTATTTGTTGCAACTATAAATACTGCTAATCCTACATATGCAAAAGACAAGCTTACAAATGGTTCTGCAAAATATGGCACATGTGTAAGGTATCGTGCATAAAAAACAGTAGCTATAAAACCAAATATCATACTTAATATTATAAAATTTATTACATAACTATTTAGAAATTCTATTATATAGAGGCCAAGTAAACCGGAGATTAATAAAGCAATAATCGCAATAATAAGTATATTTTTTGTTGTTACTTTTTTATCTACTACTAAACTACTTCCTCCACTAAATTTAGTTTTTTTGGTTTCTTTGTCAATACCGATATCGTAATCAACATAATCATCTATTAAATTTACAGCTATTTGAACTATAATTACTCCTAAAATCGCTATTAAACCTAAATATAAATTAAAAACTTTAAAATAAACAGCAGCAAATAATCCTACAGATGAACAAAGCAATCCAAAAAGTAAAGTGGGCTCAAAAATCTCTATGAGATAATCTTTTAACATAATACCACATAAAGATTTAATCAACAAATCTTTTAATACTTATTTATTAAATATTATTTGATATATTATAAGGATTTTTATGCATAAATTTGAACAAATGATACTAAAATCACTTCAAAATGGAGATAGTAAGACCGTATCTCAATTAATTGATGAATTAAATCTGGGGCAAGATGAAATCTTTTGGGCAATTGAAAATCTAAATAATATATCTTTAATATCAGTAGATAGAGAAAAAGAACTGACAATAAATTTTTTACCAGAAGGTATTTTATACGCAAATTCATTACTTCCTGAGGATTTACTTTTAGAAAGATTGAAAAATGAACATGCGATAAATATAAAATTATTAACACTTGGGAAAGATAAAATTGCATTACAATGGTGTATTAAGAAAAATTTAGCAAAAGTAAAAGATGGTTTTTTAGTACTTAGTGAAAATGGAGAAAAACAAAAAATTCCATCAAATGATTCAGTATTCCTTAACTCACTTTCAAAACTTGTTTCATTACCTAAAAATTTATCTACCGAAGAAAAAAAATTAGTAGAAGAATTTAAATCTCGAAAATTATTGGAAATAAAAGAAAAGAATGCAATAATTGCAATAAAAATATCAAAAAAAGGACAAGAACAAAAAGATTTTTCAAATGATGATTACATTGATGAATTAACAAAAGATATAATTTTAAATAGAAATGTTAATTCATTAAAATTTAAAAAATATGATGTTTCAGTTGCAGTTCCATATGAACCGATAGCAATGAGGCATCCACTAAGATCTTTAATTAATGATATTAAAATTAGTTTTTCACAAATGGGTTTTACGGAGATAACAGGTCCAATAATAGAACCTTCTTTTTGGGTTTTTGATTCATTATTTGTTCCTCAAGATCATCCTGCTAGAGACACACAAGATACATTTCATCTTTTAAATCCTGAATCTCTAGAAATTCAAGAAGAAGATTATTTAAAACAAATAAAAAAAACAAATACAAAAGCATGGAAAATAAGGTGGGACGATAAAGAAGCGAAATCAGCAGTTTTAAGAACTCAGACTACTAGCGTTTCTGTACATTATATTAGGGAATTTATGAAAAATTTTTCAAAAGATAAATCTCAACAATTACCTCAAAAATTATTTACCGTAGGAAGAGTATTCAGAAATGAAAATCTTGATTATAAACATCTTACTGATTTTTATCAAACTGACGGAATAATAATTGGTAAAAATCTTACATTATCTAATCTTTTTGATACATTAACTACTTTTTATAATTCATTTGGTGTAAAAATAAGATTTAAGCCAGCATACTTCCCATTTGTTGAACCTGGAGCTGAAATATTTGCACAGTTGGGTGAAAAAGGTGAGTGGTTAGAAATAGGTGGTTCAGGAATTATTCGAAAGGAAATAACTGGAATAAAAAGAAAAGACATATCCGTATTGGCTTGGGGTTTAGGTATTGAACGTATGTTATTATTAAAAGATAAAAATATGAAAAGTATCACGGAGTACTATAACAGTGACATAGGTTGGTTAAGAAGTAGAAAATTAAGTTGATTATATGCCAAATCTAACATTTAATGTAGAGTATTTATTGAAGTTAATAGGTTCAAAAATAGAAAAAGAAAAATTAAAAGATATATTATATAAATTAGGCATAGAGGTTGAGCATGATGATAAAACATCATTAACTTTAGAAATAACTCCAAATAGACCAGATTTATTTTCAGTAATTGGTTTAGCACGTTATATTAGAAATTTTTTACATATAAACAAAAATTTTCATTATAACATAATAAAAGATTCAGATGAAGTACAATTAAATTTATCTGTAAATCGAAATATTAAAAAAAGCAAATTTTTTATTTATGGTTTTGTTGCTAAAGATATAGTTTTAGATGAAAATTCTTTAAGTGATTTGTTTAATTTTTCAGAAAAGTTATCTGATACTCTAGGTAGAATGAGAAAAAAATTATCAATAGGTATACATGATTATGATACTATAGATAAAAATGTAGAATTTAAATTATCAGAAGATAAAGAATTTATTAATTTAAAGAGTAATAAAAAAGAATTATTCAGTGAAATACTTAAAAATACTGAAAAAGGAAAAACATATGCAAGTGCATTACCCAAAACTAAAATGTATCCGATATTAGAAGATTCAAAGGGTGTTCTTGCTTTAATTCCAATAATCAATTCAAAAAGAACTGCAGTTACAGAAAAAACCAGAAATTTATTTGTAGAAGTAACTGGAACTTCTGAGGATTCTGTAAGAAATATTAATAAAATGCTTGCTATAACTTTACATGATTTAGGTGCAAAAATTTATCAAATAAAAATTATAAACGAAGGCAAAGAGTATACTCCTTTAACATTTCCTGAAAAATATATAATAATTCCTTTATCACAAATAGAAGCTGAAATAGGTATTAAAATAGGTTTTAATAATATCATTTCACTTGCAAATAAAATGGGTTACGAAGCTGCATTGTTAAATAAAAAAATTAGGTTTTCTATTCCGGCTTACAGAATCGATATTCTAAATGAACAAGATATAATTGAAGATATCGCTATAGGTTATGGTTACGATTATATAATTCCAATCCCCGTTCCTTCAATAACTCGTGGTAAATTATTAGACATTTCTGTAAAGTTTAATAAAATTTCAGATGCATTTGTCGGAGCTGGTTTCACAGAGTCATTATCTACATACTTAACAAACGAAGAAAAAAACTTTACAAAAATGGGATTACCTATCCCAAATAAAAATGATTATATATTATTAAAAGATTCAAAATCTTCTTTTATAAGCATGGCACGTACCCATCTATTGCCATCACTATTACATACAATATCAATAAGTAAACATGAAAAACTACCACAAAAAGTTTTTGAATTAGATTTAGTATTTTTAATAAATAATGGAAAACCTTTAGAAGATTATCATATTGCAGGAGTTTCAACAAATAACAAACAAAATTTTAATGATATTAAGAGTACACTACAAAGTGTTTTAACAACATTAAAAATTTCTTTTAGTATTGATAAATGTGAACATCCTAGTTTTATTGAAGGAAGATGTGCTTCAATTATAATAGATGGTAAAAAATTTGGTGTATTTGGAGAACTACATCCAAATGTACTTAGAAATTTTGGAATTGAGGAACCTTCTACAGCTTTTGAACTATCATTAAACTTTATTTAATTTTTTTACCTAAAATAATTTCTATATCCTCTTGGAAAAGTCCCATTGTAAATGCAATATTACTAAGAGTTTGTTCTTTTCCATATTTTTTAATTGAGTCCTCTATAGCAATTTTTAATATAGGTATATAATTACTAATTATTTTTTTCCTATTTGTATGTAATAATGGCGATAATCTATCTGCAATGCTTTTAAGATTACTTCTTTCTTCTTTTGTAGTACTCATATATCTTATATTAGATGGAAATGTATATTGCTTAAGCATACTTGTTCTTCCCTTATTCGATATTGTTATTCCTGAAGAACTCAATACACTCGCATATTTGAAGTATTCATAATGATTGGTTCTAGAAGCACGTTCATAATATTTGCTAGCAAGTGCTAAATTTGAATAAGCTTCATCTACATCTCTCTTACTTTGATATCTTTTAGTTATATTTTCATCAACCCAATTTATTAGCATACCTATATCTAAATCACTCTTAGTAACAGCATTTCTTGAAATGTCAAAATTATTTGATAAAAATATTTTATCCAAAATCCAAAATATTTCAATTTTTTTATCGCGTATTCCTATATTTTCAATTAATTCTTCATTTGCACCTATCATAATTTCTAAATCATTTATAGCTCCTCTCACGTCACCATTCGATCTAATAACTATTTTTTCTACTACCTCATCTTTCATTGTAGCATTTTCTTTTTTTAATATATCAAGAAGATAATTTTTTAATTCATTATTATTTACTTTTTTGAACTCTATTTTATCTACTAACATCCTCAAATAACTTATATCCTTATTCCAAAAGTCAGTTGCTGTAAATATTATTGGTTGTTTTGATGTTTTTATTAATTCTCTAACTACTTTTTCAGCTCCTGTGTCTAATTTTTTAGATAACTCATCAATTTCATCTAATAAGATAAGTATATTTTTATTAAATAAACCTCTACTTTCACTTGCAGGTTTTAATCTTTTTCTTAATGTATCGACATCTCTATAATCACTTGCGTTAAGTTCTAATAATTCAAATCCATTTCCATATGCAACTGCATGTGCAGATGCAGTTTTTCCAGTGCCTGAAGGTCCAAAAAGAATTGTAGGTCTAGGTTTTTGCTTACTATGTATTTTTCCTGCAAACTCAATTAATTTTGTTACTGCATCATTATTTCCTATTATACCATTAACTGTTTTAGGAG
>JAVYRW010000007.1:0-17382 GCA_038730205.1 Candidatus Micrarchaeaceae archaeon
TCAAATAATGCAACAAGTGCAATTGCAATAAGAAGAATACTCCAACCATAAGTCATCAAGTACTCCATTGCTGATTGTTCTTTTAGTTTTTGTATTTTTTGTTTCTTCATATTAACAAATTATATTAAAACATATATCTCTATAAAACTTTTCTAAAAAATTAAAATAATTAAAATTAAAGTTTTATCATAGATCTTATATTTTTTAATGCAGAATACAAAAAATATAATATATTTTAATTTTGGTTGTATGTTTATATATGTTTATATACTTTTATTTATTTAATAGTTAGTAACTATATCCCACTAAATTGTTTAAATTTAAGTAATATATTAATAAGTTTGCTGAGAAAAGATACTGGTGCTTTTTTGAATTATGAACAATTATTAGATAAAGCGTTTAAAGAGTTACCTACTTTATCAATTGAAAAATCTGATTTTCAAATACCGGTAGTGGATAGTTTAATACAAGGAAGTAAAACTATATTAAAAAATATAGATCAGATAGCAGACAAGGCTAGAAGACCACAAGATGACATAGCTAAATATTTAAGTAAAGAATTAGCTGCCCCAGTAAGCATAAATAATCATGTTTTAGAGATTAGTGCCAAAGTTAATCAAAACTCATTAAACTCAAAGATTGACACATACTTTAAAACATATGTAATATGTAAAGAATGTGGAAAACCTGATACAAAATTTGAACAAAGGGAAAGAGGTTATGTTACTGTAGTTTGTGAAGCTTGTGGTGCAAGATATACAGTTAAGATATATTAAGTGATTATATGCAAAAAAAACAAGGGTCACCAATTGAACAACCTAAACTTATATTACCTAGAAATGGAGAGTTGTTAGGAGTTGTTACAAGATCTTTAGGCGCAACAAATTTTATTGTATTTTGCTCAGATAAAAACGAACGTACATGTTCAATACCTGGAAGATTAAAAAGAAGGTTTTGGATAAAAGAGGGAGATGTTGTTTTAGTTAAGCCGTGGGTTGTACAAACTAATGAACGTGGTGACATAGTCTGGAGATATAGCGTAATGGATAAAAGTTTATTGAAACAAAAAGGCTTTGAGATTCCCGTTTAAGTAAATATTTGATTTTTTATACTTTTTAAATTATTATTTTTAATTGCTTCTTCTATTTTTTCAAGTTCTATGCTTAAATTATATTTTCTTGAAAAATAATTAAGTATTGTAGATAAATCTCTAGCTAAAAATTCATTAAATTTTGGATGACCTTCAATAACTGCTTGGCCAAAATCTATTAGATAAATATCTTGGGTGTCTGTTAATAATATATTATATTCACTTAGATCTGAATGTACTAACTTCCCGTTATATAAAATTAAAACATTTTCTAAAATTTTAAACAAAATATTTTTTGGATTTACTAGTTCGGCATCTTTTAACATTAAAGCAGGAATACCTTCATTATCACCTATAAACTCCATTGCTAATATATTATTTATTGCTTTGATTGGTTTTGGAACTGATGCGCCCAGTTCATTTGCTAATTTTAAATTACCAAATTCTTTTTTACACCATACATTAACGATATAAGACATTTTTTTATTTAATCTGCCTACTCTGGAATCGCCATACATATAATTTATGCGTTTGTGAAAACTTGATGTACTTACACGAAATATCTTTACTGATACAAAAGGTTTTTCTACAAAAGAACCAGATTTTGCAAGATAAACATCAGCTTCTTTACCAGTAGAAATTATGTGTAAAACTTCTGAGATAATTCTATGATTAAAAAATTTAGACAAAGTAATAAGTGTTTTTTTATCAAATACTCCACCTTCTAATTTTTCATTTTCTTTTAGTTGATATTTTTCCTTTTCTGGTTGCTTCCTTTTACTAAGTTTTCTTGCCATGAGTATCAATGATAGATTAATTGTATTAATATATATTTAACGTGTTAAATACTTAAATGAGTATGTATGAAATATTTTATAATTACAATTTTAATTCTTTCATTAATTGAATTTTCATATGCAGGAACGGTTACACTTACAGGAACATGTAGTAAAAATATAAATGAAAATTTTGTAAATTTTTCTTTGATTAATGAAGGCAATCAAGCTGCAACTTTTTTAAAAATAATTCCTAAAATGCAAAATGTAACATTAAATAAAACAGAGTATTTTTTATCTTCTCTAACTCCAAATAAAACATACTTTACGGATTTCTTCTTTAAAAATATTACTGCCAATGGAACTTATGTAGATTATTTTAATGTTAACTATACTCAATCGAATAATAGTTTTAGTGCGGTATTTCCATGTTTAGAAAGCTTTTATACAAATACAGATAGTAAAATTTTATTAACAAAAAATGTGACTGATAAAAATGGTACATATTATATAAATATTACAGCATTTAACAATGGAAACACAGATAAATTAGTAAATATATCTTTAATATTGCCTGATGATTTTCAGTTTTTAACAAAAAATTATACTTTAACTAAAATAAAAAATCAAAGAAATAAAACTATACAATTTATTGTAAAAACAGGATCTAAAATAGGAAGTTATAGTGGTGCAATAATAGCTTCGTATGATAATAATAATTTGCACTTTGCTACATATCAGCAAATAATTATTTCACAAAACCAGGAGAGTAGTACGAACCAAAATAACAATTTCAATATTTTTACTTTTCTAATTGGAATTATTTTTATTATATTTTTAATTTTAATAATTCGTGCATTTTTAAAAAGTAAAGAATTAATTGAAATTATTTATTTTATAAAGAGTAAAATTTGAACCTTGAGTATTTTCTTTTGTAGCTATTACAGAGAGATTATAGCTATACAAATTTGTTCCACAAGTAGAATTTTTATAACTTGAAACAGTACACCAATAACCATAATCAAATACAAAGCAGGAATAATTTTTAAAAATTGTATTTATAGTATTATTATTTATTTGACTAAAATACGAAACTTGTGCAGCACTCCTATTTAATTCATACCAAATATCAGGTGTAAAAGAAAATACTAAACAACTAGTAGGAACTTTTTGATAATTACTATAAATAAAGTTTGTTGCCTGAGTATTAAAATATTCTTGGGGCATTTGTGAAACAGGTAAAGTTAAAAACGGAACTAATAAATAAAAGGGAATAATTATTGAAAAAATAATAATTAAGGATATTAAAAAAGGAGATTTGTCTCTTTTAAATTTAATAAATTTTTTACATATCTTTAGAATTAAATCTGATAAACCTAATATACCAAAACCAGATAAAATTGCCAGAAAAGGCATTATTTCTAACATAAATCTTACATCTACTCCATAATTTACTGAACCTGCATAGAAGGATGTATAAAAAATAAAAAAGACTAAACTGGTGATTAATAACATAAATAGTAATCCAATTTTATTTTTAATTTTCTTAAACGAAATAATAAAAAATACTCCCAAAATTGACAATACAAGTAAATTTATTGAAGATATAGATGGATAATTTGATGTCGTACCTAAAAAGAAATTTATATTTGGATTTATATTTTTATAAAAATTGGATAAAGATATTATTTTTTGACCTGTTGATTGACCATATTGGGGGGATAAGTTTTCTGTATAAATATAAAAAATTTGTGGTGTTAAAAGTATTATAAATATTAAAAATATTGATAATGCTTTCCAATCATCTAATGTTTTTCTTATTAATTTTAGACGTAATTTTATTGTTTCCTTTATATTCGAGTTGCCAAAAACAAAGTACAGAATTAAGAATATTGGCAACAAAACAAATGCTTCTATTCTAGAATAAAAAACAAGAGTCAATGAAGATAAAAACATTAAGAGTGATATTTTATTTTCTTTTTTTGTAAAGATTACAAAAAAGAAGAATGCATAGATAGTAAACATCATAAATAAAAGATCTGGTGCTGCTTGTGTTCTTGACCATATAATAACTTCAGGTAATAATGCAAAGATAAATGCAGAGATGGGTGCCAGTAATTTTCTTTCTGTTAAAAGACTAGATAAAAGAAAAACTCCAATTATTGATAGTACACCAATAAATAATTGAAATGCATATGCAGTATAAGGATTTGAACCGAATAAAACAAGTGCAATTCCTAAAAATAATTCAAGACCAACCGGATCATGATAAAGCTGATTATTATAACAATGAGTAAGATATCCCGTACCAAACTGACACCATAAACTGTTACCAGTATGAACGATATTTAAAGCAATTCCTTGATAAATATTTTCATCGAAAAAAAGTTGTTCTACAGGGTGAACAAAAATTAATAAAAATGATATAAAAAATATTAATATTATTAAAAGAAAAAGAAGTGTATTTTTATTTATATTTGTTTTTAATATTTTAAAAATATTTTTTCTATATAAAAAATTTGAAAATAACAGTAATAAAAAAGATATAACAATTACTATTGTTGTTGCGTAACCTAAAAACATGTATTCAGCTAGATAAGTATTAATTTAATTAGTATATAAAGTTTTTTAATAAAAATCTATATAGATTTAGAAATAGAAAAATATTTATATCACATTATTAAAATTTATTGATTATGAAACAAAAATTGCACATATTACAGATAAATAATCTACCAGATGGAATTAGTTATGATAACATTAAAAAAGAGCTTAAATTAAATAACAATAAACAAGGACCAATAAATATTAAAGGTAATGAATTTTTCTTTAAAAGAAATGACATATTTTCAAATAATGATAAAGAAGAATTGTTGTATCAATACAAATGGCTAGTAGAAACAAAAAAAATTTTAGAAGAATCAGTTCCTAAAACTAATATTTTTTTAAAGATAGGAGAAATATACGGATATATAATGGAAAAAATTAATGCAAATACTCTTCTAGAATTTTTAAATTTAAATAAACATAAAAGTGTCAATGATAGTTTAGATATATTTAATCAGATTAAAATAAAAATTAACAAATTACATAATAAAGGAATAGCTCACGGAGATCTTGATGAAAGCAATATATTAATAAATAAAAAAAATCAAGTGATTTTCATAGACCCTTATAAACATAATACATTTGAAGAAACAAAAAAGGATGATAATGAAAGATTAAAAATGCTTGAAAAAATTTTAATTTTAGAAAAAAGATAAAATAATATTTTTATTAAAAAGGTTTTTATAGTTAAGTTATTATATATATTTGATTTGTATGGCAACATTATCAACACCCACACAACAGGCAGGAATATTGAGTTTTTATGATGCACCTGAAAGAGGTCCTTTATTAAACCCAAAATTAGTTCTTATAGCAGTATTTGTATTTGGTATAATAGTATTGTTGCTAGACCATTTTCTTTTTTAAATTTAATATATTTAATTTAAATTAAATATTGGTTATATGTATATACTTGGTTTATGGGACGGACATGATTCTGGAGCAGCCCTTATAAAAAATAATAAAGTAATATATGCTGCTAATGAAGAAAGATTTACTAAAAGAAAATTAGAAATAAAATTCCCATACAATTCAATAAAAGCGGCTTTAGAATTTGAAAAAATAACTCCTTCTGATGTTAAAACAATAGCTTTTCCTACATTAGAATTAACAAAAACAGTTTCAAGAATTTTTCCATCCCAAAAAGAGTATTATTATAAATTTAGAAGAAGAAAAATTGAAAAACCTATATTTGAAAATTTAATGCATTATCAAAAATATGCAATGACTAGCATAGGCGTTCTTCCTTTATGCAATTCAATAAGTAAATACGAAGTATCTAAAAAATTAAGATCAATGGGATTTAAAAACTTTAGATTATATGGAGTTGACCATCATAAAGCACATGCCGCTACAGCTGCTTTTACATCAGGATTTAAAAAACAGTTAGTAGTAACTATGGATGGAGTAGGAGATGGTCTTTGCTCATCTATTTCTACATTTGAAAATAATACATTAGAAAGAAAGAAAACCATTGGGGCTAGAAACTCTATTGGAATATTTTATGAACAGATAACAAATATATTAGGTATGAGAGAACTAGAAGATGAAGGAAAAATTATGGCCATGGCAGATTATTCATATCCGTTTTCTTTTAAAGAAAATAAACTTAAAGGATTATTTGAAGTTAATAAAACAGATATAAAATCACGCTTTGGGCCTATTTCTCAGTATAGAATATTATCTAAAATAGCTTGGAATACTCCAAGAGAGCAGTTAGCTTATATGGCACAACAATTATTAGAAGAGGTTTTAATTAAATATTTTTCAAATTTAAAAAAGGAATTTGGGTATGATTTTATTGCAACATCGGGAGGAACAATGTCAAATGTAAAAGCAAATATGTTAATAAGAGAAAAAACAGGAATAAAAGATATGTATATTTTCCCACATATGGGAGATGGGGGTATTGCACTTGGAGCTGCAATGCAAGTTAATTATGAATTAAATCAAATTTCAGAGTATTCTTTAGACAATATATACTTGGGAAATGAGTATGGAGATGAATACATAAAAAATGAATTGAAAAAATATAAACAATTTGATTTTGAATTAGATAAAAATAAATCAAAACATGCTGCCGAACTCATACATAATGACAATTATTTGTTTTGGTTTCAAGGAAGAATGGAGTACGGACCGAGAGCTTTAGGTAATAGAAGCATAATAGCCAAACCGAGTTCCGATAGTGTAAAAGATAAATTAAATTTATTTGTTAAAAAAAGAGAATGGTTTCAGCCTTTTGCACCTTCAATATTGGAGGAAGAAAAAGAAAGAATACTTGAAAATGCTAAAGGAAAATATAATAAATTTATGACAACTGCTTATAAAGTTAAAAAAGATTTTGAAAATAAAATGAAATCAGTAGTACATATTGATATGACTGCGAGACCACAGATGGTAGGCTTAGAAAATAAAAATTATATGGAACTTCTTAAACATATTAAAAAATTGGATGGTTTAGGCGTAATTCTTAATACAAGTTTAAATATACACGGAATGCCAATAGCAATGGAACCTGTAGACGCAATAAAAGCGGCAATAGATACAAAAACAAGATATTTATTTATAGGAAATTATTTTGTTGAAAATAAAAATTATATTTAATTATGCTATTGAGAAAAAATCCCTTCTTCTTTCACGAATGTCACCAGCTTCAGATAGAATATATAATATGCCTCTTGTTGCCTCTTCATCTAAATTTTGAATTTTAGCTATTTCAGAAACATTCAATGGATTTTGTCTTAAAAGTTTTATGATCCCAGTAGAATTTTTTTCAAAAAATAATCTAGTTATAATATAAAATTTTTTATTAAATGCGCGAGTACCCAATACCATTCCATGTCTTATACTATCTTCTAATTTTATAGATATTCCGGCTGCTTCAGCTTCTGTTTGTAAAACTACAAAACCATTTTTATCTAACTGCTCTATTTCCATATCTTCAGTTTCTTTAGGTGCGGTTTTTTGAAAATAAAATTTAGAATTTATATTTTTAAATTCAGGAATATTCTTTTTTTGTAATGATTGTTCTTGACTCATACTCGGGTTAGTTGGAAATATGTTTTTATTTTTTCTCATCAGAAATTTATCGTATACGTATTTGGTAATACTATATAACTCCTTTCCGTCTTTTGTTTTTAATAATAATATTGCCTTTTTCTTTATTAATTGCTGGAGTATTGGAACTGATTTTTGATCTATTAATTTATTGACATTTTCAACCGTTCGCATATTATATCTTAATTGATCTAATTTTTTAAGAATTAGTATTTCTTCTTCTGAAAGGAAGGAAAGTGAGGATTGATTTTCAGACCTTTCTATAGTTACTTGTGGTTTTTGAGTAACTTGTGAATTTGTACCTGAAATAAGCTTTGCCAAATCAACTTTTTTTGCTATTAAAAAAGAAAAATTATTATATGGTAAAAATTCTATTTCATCATTTTCTTTTAAATTTAGTGAGTTTATAATGTCTGATGATAAATATACGAATAATTTATTATTTTGTTTATTTAGCTTCATTTCATCATATTAATATAGTAATTAAAGTTTAAATTAGTTTGTTTAGATTATTTTGCTGCACTTACTATTTTTATAATATCATTATCTTTTAAGATATATTCTTTTGAAAGTCTATTTTTTGATCTAGCATCTAATGCATAAATCATTTTTTCAGCCAAATCTGTATGAATTTTTGAAGCCAATTCAATTGCCGTACTTCCTTTTTTAATTAAAATAGCATCTGGGAGAACATTACCAAAATGGTCAGTATACTTATTCTCATTTTCTACAGGATACACTACTATTTGTTCTAAAAGACTTTCTACAACATAATTTATTGTTTTTTGTATACCAGTATCATTATTTTTTTCTAAATATTTTTTAATATATTCTAAGGCTTTTAATTTTTCTTCATCCTTAGTATTAACAATAAATGTTGAATCTCCTGGTGAATAAGATACAGCTCCAGAATTAGCTGCTTTTATCAAAGCTAACTCGATAGCTGCAGAGCAACCTATAACCTTTATGTTTTTTAATTTGTCAGCTAGTTCTTTCACTTTTTCATTATTAGATTTATCAAGTTTATTTGCAACTACAACCATTGGTTTATTTAATTTTATAAAACATTCTGAAAATTTTTTAATGCTCACGTCTCCCCAGGTTATATAAGATAATACAACATTAGCTTCATCTGCTGCTTTTTTAATTTGTATTTCATTTGCTTTGAATGATGAAAGTATAGATTTTAAAGCGGATACACCGTCTTGCAACTTTGATATTGAAGTTATATGTGATTTTATTATATTAGATAGCCACGTAATTAGCTCATTTTGAATAAATTGAATATCTGAAATTGCATTATGATTCTTTGTTGGATTACCTAGTTCATCTGTTTCCCCACTTATATCAACAACCAGGATAAGTGCATCTGCACCGGATAAATCATTAAGAAATTGGTTACCCATTCCTTTTCCAGAATTTGCATCCGGCACTAGTCCGGCAACATCAACTATTTTTATTGGAATTCTTCTATTTCCATTTATACATAATGAATTTCTAGGTTTACATTTCAAATTCAGTTCTTTTTCAGGACAGGGTTTTACAAAATAAGTTGTTCCAACATTTGGTTTTATTGTTGTGAATGGATAATCGGCTATACTTATATCTAATGAGGTTATTGCAGAAAAAAATGTACTTTTTCCCTTATTTGGTGCTCCTATAATTCCTATAAACATAAAATCTAATATATTTAATATAAATACTATATAAACTCTATTGTGTGCAGGGATTGCAGAGACTGGTCAAATGCGACAGGTTCAGGGCCTGTTTCCTTTGTGGATCCGTGAGTTCAAATCTCACTCCCTGCATTTTTATATGAGTATTTATGCAACCTTTTTTAATTCTTCTAAAAGTATGTTATAATTGGGTTCAACAGTAGGATCATCTGAAATCCAAACATAACTTATAGCTCCTTTTTTATCAGCAATGAATACTGATCTTTTTGCGGTTGTATAACCATGCATTCCTGCAAAATTATTTAATTCTATTCCAAATAATTTTATAGCTTCTTTGTTGTAATCGCTTAATATTGAAAATTTTAAATTATTATGATCTTTAAACGCTTTATTTGAAAATGGACCATCTACACTTATTGCCACAACCTTTGCATTTATATTATTTAATTTCGACATGCTGTCCCTAAATGTACATAATTCCTTAGTACAAACACCGGTAAATGCTCCCGGAAAAAAAGCAATTAATGTTGGTTTGCCATGTTCTGGTATTAATGATAATTTTTTTAAATCGGTATCAAAAAGGCTAATTTCTGGTACTTTTGTTCCTATTTCTATCATTTTATCACATATAAGTATTCAACAATAATTTATAAATAAACTTATATATTAAATAAGTTTATAAGTAATATTTTATATTTTTAACACATAATTTAGATAAAATTATCAAATAGTAACATTTATATATGTTAAAAAAGAAAATGAATTATGTTTTTGGTATCAAAATGGATGCTCTAATATTATGTGGAGGATTTGCGACAAGACTTGAACCTATAACATTATTTATGCCAAAACACTTACTTCCGATAGGCGGAAAACCTTTGTTAGAGTATATATTACAAGATTTAAGTAATTTAAATGTTGATAGAATAGTTATAGCTACAAACAAACGATTTGAAGATCAATTTTTATATTGGATAAATAATAGAAATGTAAATAACAAACAGAAATTAGAACTAATTGTAGAACCTGCAATTAATAATCAAGTTAAATTGGGTGCCATAAAAGGCATGAAGTACGCCATTGAAAAAGCTAATTTAAATAATGATTTACTAGTTATAGCCGGAGATAATTACTATGATTTCAGTCTTAATGATGTTGTAAAAAAATTCTATTCTAAAAATGCTCCGGTAATATGTTTATATAATATCAAATCAGAAGATGATGCAAAAAGATTCGGTGTAGTTAAAATTAATGATGATTTAATAACTAATTTTGTTGAAAAACCTTCAGCTCCTGAAAGTACACTGATAAGTACAGGAATTTATATTTTTAGTAAAAAAGAACTCTCATTAATAGATAGATATTTATCAGATAATAATAATCCTGATTCTCCCGGATATTTAGTACAGTGGTTAATAAAAAATACGCAAATATATGGAGTTGTTTGTGAAGGTAATTGGGTAGATATTGGAACTATAGATTCGTACAAAAAAATCTTTTTTGAAAAGTACGAAGGAAAACCTCTTATATAAATATAACAAATTAACTAATTTATCTAGTTAGTGTTTCATTACATCCTTGAACAGTACCAAACTGACCTTTTAATATTAAAGATGGATAACCTAAATAAGGAATATTAAGTACAACATATCCTATTACATCGCTTTGGTTAGGCGGATAATTCATATCTTGCATATCTAAAATTGGATTGTTATCTCCTTTTGTTAAAATATAATAAGTATTATTTACTTCAAGAGCAGCAAAAACCCTATGAACTATTTGAGAATCTGTAAAACTATCTCCAGGAATAGTTTTGTATACTATTATAGGATTACTATAATTTTCATATACTGTTATATTATTTAATCTAAAACCAGATATGTATGGTTCTGTATAAATATTATTTTGATAGGATAAATTTTCTGTAGAGTAAATGTATTTTATTGGATTTGATGTTGTTGAAGAATTAATAATACAAGATCCTATTAAATTTCTTAGACCTTTTGAAAAATAGTTATCTATGCATGCTATATTATAAAGAGCTATTGAATAACTTGAGTTTTTAGGATAGTAATCATTAAATAAAACTTCGGAAGTTTTATTTTTAATATATGGAAGTGGTTCTATAAACTGCTCTGATAAATTATCAATTATTTGGCTAAACTCTTTTTTACTTACATTTATAACAGGAATATTGTTTTGTTTTAGAAATTGTGTTATGTTTGAAATTCCATGCACAAAAACTAAATTACCTCTTTGAATATTTGGAAGCATGCTACAACTTGCTACAACATTTATTGGGGATGAAGATTGTAAATATATAGTTGGAATAACCCAAAAGACAATTATAACTAAAATAATTGCTATAATTAAATCTCTTATTGTATTTTTTGCTCCTTCTGATTTTATGCTTGATCTAAACTCAAAAAATAATGTTATTACAATTGAAGCAAACGCAGCAAAACCAAATAAAGTATTTTGAGTTATTATATAGGAAACTATAAAAATTATTATTAAAGCATATAAAAAATAAATTAAAATTTCTGTATTTTTTTTATTTTGTTTCTTGGAGTTTACATTAATATTTTCATTATTTTTTTTATTAGTTTTATTCAAATTTATCACTATTATGTTTTGTTCAAGATATTTGATATTTCTAGACCTACAACTTTTGATTCGTTGTTTGATTTTGCAACACCTATCGCAGTGTCTGCACTAGATATTAATGAATCATTATGACTTATAACAATAAACTGTGCTTCTGCACTCATTTGTTTGAGTAAATGAGATAATTTTTTAGAGTTTTCTTTATCTAAAGCGGAATCCACTTCATCAAATAAATAAATTGACGAAGGTTTACACATATGTATTGCTAAAATTAATATTAACAGAATTAGTGATTTTTCGCCTCCGGACATAGATGTAAGAAGTTTTTTTGTTTTGCCTTCTTTAACTGTAATTATTAAACCACTTTTGAATGGTTCTCTCTGATCTGATAAAGCTATTTCCGGTTTATCTTGGAATAAATAACCACATAATTTATTGAAATTATTTACAACGTCGTTTAATGTGCTCATGAACGTTTGTAATTTTTTAGAATCTATTTCTTCTATCATACGCATAACTGCTTGTCTTTCTGTTTTTAATGTTTCTAATTTATTAGAAGCTTCTTCTACTTCTTTTAAACGTTCAGCGTACATTTCAGGAGCTTTTTGATTAACATTCCCCATATCTTTTAATTTAGATGATAAAATTGTTGATTCTTTTTCCATTTCATTTAAATTTTCTTGTAAAACTTCTATCTTTTCTTTGTATGTAGAAAGTTCTGCAGTAAGATCTGCAAAATTTGTTTCATATTGTGAGCTTCTTATTTTTGCTTCTGATATTTGTCTTTCTTGAAGTGCTTTTTCTGAGAGTAATTTACCTCTTTCATTACCTAATATACTTATTTTTTGATCAATGTCGTTAAGTTGATTGTATATTTTTTTGCTTTGATCACTTCCTGATGAAATTTTCTTTTCTATCTCTGCTCTTTCTTGTATAAGTTTTTCTTTTTTATTATTTAATGATTTTATGTTTTGTGCTATTGAATCTATTGATTTTGACTTTAATGAAATCTCTTTTTCTATAGTAGTTATTCTTTTTTTAAGAAATTCATTTTCTTTTTCAAAGGATACTTTTTCCATTTTAAGAGACTCTGCATCTTTTCTTAATGTTTCTATTTTTGCTATTTCTTCATCATTTAATCCGCTTTCTGCAATTCTTTTTGAAAATTCTACAGCTTCTTTAAATGCAAAGTCAAGTTTTTCTTTAGTTTCATTTAATAGATTTTGCGTTGATTCCCTATCTTTAGATAATTTTCCTAATCTAACTTCATATAAAGATATTTTTTCTTTAAGTTTTGAAGTTTCATTAGTTAATATTTCTATTAAAGATGAATATTTTTTGAAATCTGTTTTAATTGTATTAGATTTTTCTTCTAATGATTTTAACTCCATTTCAGCAAAGGCTTCTGATTTTCTTGAGTTCAATATAGATTTATTAAGTTCTTCAATTTTATTTTTGGTATTATTTTTTTCCTCACTGGCTAATTTAATTTGATTTTCTATATTTGCAGAAGATATTTTTTTATTTATTGAACCTCCTGAAACAACCCCAGATTGTTCCACTATGTCTCCTTCTAAAGTTACATATCTTCTTTTTCCCAATCCATATTTTTTAGAATCACTAATTTTGTCTATTAAATATGTATTATTAAATATGTAATTAATTGCTTTTTGATATTTATTTTCATATTTTACAGTTTCAATTAAAGGCGTAAGTATTTTTTCTTCTGATTGTGATTCGCTTACACGTATTTCATTTATAGGTATAAATGCAGCTCTGCCAAGTGAATTTTCTCTCATAAAATTTATTATATTGTTTGCCATTGAGATGTCTTCTACAATTATATAATCAAGTCTTGATCCTACTGCTGCTTCTATTGCAAATGCATACTTATCATCATAAGTTATTAATTCAGAAATCTTACCAAAAAAACCTTTTGTTGAAGAAAATTTTTGAGATATGTACTCATAATTTATATTTGATCTTTGACGTATTGATGCTCTTTGCTCCCTTAAATTAATTAATTTTTCATCTAAATCTAAAGAGTATTTTTCAAATTTATTTATCTCTAATTCTAGTTTTTTAGTTACCATTGAATGATTTGATAATGATTTTAATACTTTTTGTATTTTTTCATTTAATTCAATTATTTCTTTGTTTTTTAAATCATATTCTAATTTATTAAAATTAAACTCTTTGAGTTTTGCATCCAATGAAGCTTTATCGGAGTATAGCTCATTGTTTACATTAGATATTTCAATTGAAATTAATTCTAATGATTTGTTTAGTTCTTCTTCTTTTGATTTTAAATTTTCAATAAGTTTAGGATTTGATTTTAATTCTTCAGGTTTTAATTTGATTTTAGACAAACGCTCTTCCATTGGAGCTAATTTTTTAATCGTAGAAGTTATTGACAAAATATTTTTTTCGATTGTCTGGCTTGTTATAGCTTTTTCTTCAGTAAGGTCTTTTATAGATGATTCTAACTCTTTTATTGAATTAGAAAATGCAGTTATTTCTCCATCTACTTTAACGGTTTGTATATTTAATGATTCTAGAGTTGCATTTGTTGAACCCATTTCTTGATTACTTTCGCTTAATTTTTTAGTAAGATCTGTTCTTTCTTTAGTATTAAAATCTAATTTTTTATTTAACTCATCTAATTTTTTATTAATTTCTTGTAATTTTAATTCGTATCCTGAAATATTTTTAGAAAATTCAGTAAGATGTGACTCAG
The DNA here is from genome assembly GCA_038730205.1 of Candidatus Micrarchaeaceae archaeon. GTDB lineage: Archaea > Micrarchaeota > Micrarchaeia > Micrarchaeales > CABMGC01 > JAJZOD01. The sequence goes on from JAVYRW010000007.1 coordinate 14,554, forward strand.
CTGTATTTTTCTTTAGCACTAGTATACTGTAATTAAGTATTTTTAATTTAGAAGCCATTGAAAGATATTTCTCTGCTGATTCTTTATCGGCTTTTAGTTCTTCAAGAAAACCTTTTTGTGTGTTGAAAGCTACATTAGATTCACTTATTTTTTGATCTACTTTTTCTAATTCTTTTATAGATTCGTTCTTCTTATTTTCAAAATCTTTTATTCCTGATGCTAAATCTATCAACTCTCTTAGTTCAGTAGATTTCATATTGCCTAAAGTTATAATTTCACCTTGAGAAATTGTATTTGTTTCATCTGCCTTCATGCCATATTTTAGTAGTGTTGTCAATACCTCATTTTTTTTCATGTTTTTGCCATTAAGTTTGTATGCTGTTTTTCCATCACTTCTTATATAACGAACCAATGAGATATCGGCGTCACCTTTAAAGTCTAATTTTACATGAGCTGTTTTTAATTTTTTATCACTGTCAGTAATGCCCCTAATTAATTGATCATATTTTTCTACTCTTAATCTTCTTGAAGAAGTTTCTCCAAGACCAAAAAGTAAAGAATCACAAATAGTGCTTTTTCCACTACCGTTTGGACCGACTATACAATTAAAACCTTTGCTAAATCTTAGTGCGGCATGGTTTACAGATTTGAATTTATCTATTACTAAAGAGTCAATATAAAGCATAAATACAACTACTGATCAAAATATACATTTAACTGTAATTATTAAATTCTTTTCTTAGATTTATTGGCAAGCATATGTAAATATATAAAACTTTGTATTCTTTGGAGTGTTATAACGCCTACTGCTTTGTTGTTTTTTAATACTACTGCTAACCCCGTACCGTTTGTTTGCAATTTTAAAAGTACATTAAATGCAGTTTCTTTATAATTTACAGTTATTGCAGGTGATGAAATTTCTTTTGAAGTTTTAGCTAAATAATTTCTTGCTTTAAATGGATCAATATAATTAAATTTATCATTTTCTTTTATTAGAAGAATATCTTGTCTTTTTGAAAGTGCATATTTGTATATTTGTGATGAAGATAAAGTTGAAGATATTATAGAAAAATCATTACCCATTACATTAAAAGCCGAAAGTGATTTACACTCATTTTTAATTATTGCTGATTCCTTTTCAGACTGAGAACCCCCATAAAGGAATATAGCTATGAATAATAATATAAAAAATTCAAATTCTTTATAAATAATTGAACCGGTTATAAATAGTGTATAAACAAATGAAAAAAGAAGAAATAATCCTATTACTACTGAACTAATTTTTGCAGTAAGTATTGTTGAGTCAAAATCAGTTCTTTTCTTTTGCAAATAGCTTTTTAAAACTCTACCGCCATCCATTGGAAAAGCAGGAATTATGTTAAATATACCTAAAAGTACATTTATTTCAAACATAATTTGAAGGATATATGCCAATGTTCCTCCTGAAGTGTACAGAACAGAAAAAATTCCAAAAATACAACCTATAAAAATACTTGCTATAGGACCAACTAGAGCTATCCTAAATTCAATGTCTGGTTTAACTTTAGTTATATCTATTATTGATGCCCCACCTATTATATTTAAAGTAATTTCTTTTACAGGTATTTTATTTTTTATAGCAGTAAAGGAATGGGCAAGCTCATGTAAAAATACACAAACAAAAAGCAGTATTATTATTAAAAATAATAAATAATCGCCATAGGAAATAGGAATAAGTGATATAAAAAATAAAAGAGCTAATGTCCAATGTATACTTATATCTATGCCGAAAATTTTACCTATTTTAAAACCATTAGACATTATAACCCCTAATAAATACCATAATAAATACATATTTAATACATAATAATCTTTATATATTTATGAAATTTAACTTTGTAAAGGGATTACCTATAATGTATATTAAAGATTCTTCTTGTTTAGTTATAGGTGATCTACATTTAGGAAAAGAGTTAAAATTTGAAAACGAAGGAATAACATTTCTAAATGTTACAAAAACAATTTCAAAAACTTTAATTGATGTTTTTAAAAAAAAGAAAATTAAAAAACTTATTATTTTAGGAGATATAAAGGAGAGTATAATGTATCCTGATAAAAAGGAGTATGAATTATTGAAAGAATTTTTTAATCCAATTGAAAAACAAGGTATTGAAATTTTAATAGCGAAAGGAAATCATGATGGACATTTAGAAGAAGTTTTTAAACAAATAAAAATAAATGCAACTATAAATAAAGAAATATTTTTTGAAGATTTTATTTTTATGCATGGAAATTCTATGCCTTCTCAAAAAGCAGTTTTAAAAAAATACATTATAATTGCTCATTCTCATAGCATTTATAAAGGAAATAGGATTTGGATTAAGGCAAAAATAGGAAAAAATGCTAAGAAAATATATAAAGAAGTTAATCCCAGAATACAATTAATTGTTGTACCCCATTTTAATCCCCTTTTAAGTGGTTTAGAGTTAGAAAAAATAAATGAGTTCATACCTATGTTTAGAAATAATGTATTTGATTTTAAAAATAAAAAAATCTTTACCTTAAACGGTAAAGAGGTATAAAATAAATAATTATACTGGATTTGGCTTGAATCTTTCCTTTACCCCTGACATTTCTGTAGATACCTTTTGTTTCCAAGCAGTGAACTCTTTTGGAGAAGTGGGATATGAGTTGTATATTTCATTTAATGTTTTCATTTTATCTACTACAAATAATAAATTTCTAAATGCAGATATATTAGATATTCCACTTAACAATTTATTAAAGGTACTTCTTAATGATAATTTAGGTATTCTACCGTAACTTATCTCTATTGCTTCTTCTTCTGTT
>JAVYRW010000008.1:0-16191 GCA_038730205.1 Candidatus Micrarchaeaceae archaeon
AAAAAAGTTATCTAATGAATGATATTTATTAATATGTTTAGAAAGTTCGATTAAAGTATGTGATTTTTGTTTATAGAAACCACTCGGTTTTATTAACTCGATTAAATAATTTTGATTTAAAGAATAAAGTTTTTTTATATTAATTAAATTATTTTTTTTTAAATTATTTAAAGAACTTTCTACATTTTTCCATGATGTATTCTGAGTTAACACTGCACCTATTATTATTTCATCTTTTGTGATACCTGGCCACCAAGAACCAACTTTAAAATAACTAATTAAATTATTACTTAACTGTTTTAAAGATATTGTTTTGCTATTTTTTGTAGGTTTAAGATTCATATCTTAAGTTCGCCATTTTTAAGTTTTTTTATGGCTTCTTTTGCATCAAGTCCTTCTACTTTTATGTTCATGCTTTTGCATGTACCTAATACTTGTGTTACTTTTTCAGTTAAAGTATTACCATACATGCTCATAGTTTTTGATTCTGCTATTTTCTTAGCTTGTGAGATGGTGATATCGCCAGGACTTTCATCTTTTGTTTTGCCTCCTTTAGCTATACCTAATTCTTTCAAAATAAGAGCGCTTGTTGGAGGAGTACCTACTTCTACATGATACTTCTTTGTTGAAGGATCTACTACAACCTTAACTGGAATTTTTATTCCTGAAAAGGATGATGTTTTTTTGTTAATTTCTGATATTACATCATTTATATTTACACCCGTAGGTCCCAAAGCTGGACCAAATGGTGGACCACTTGTTGCTTTTCCTCCTTCTATCAATCCATTTATTATTACTTCTGACATTATGCTCCCTCTGATTTTTGTATTATTTTTGCAATATTAGATTTTGTAGTAACAGGTATAGGTACAGCAACATCCATCAATTCTACTGTTATTTCGTCTTTTACTGTATCTACCTTTTTTACCTTTGCTTTATAGCCTTTAAAAGGACCCGACATGAACTCTACCACATCGTTAATTGATATTTTTTGTGATGTTTGCTTGATAGTTAACATTTTTGAAACTTCTTCTTCTGTAAGTGGTTTGGATAAAATTCCTTTTACATGTGGTTCATTTAAGATTAAATCTCTGCATGCATTTTCATTTTCACACTCTAATATTATATAGCCACGCATACCATTTGGTAAAATTATAGAATAAACAGGTATGTTTGTAATGCGTACTTTGTTCTCAAGTATATCTGCAGTTATTTTTTCTTGGCTTGATGTTACTCTTGCTATCAAATACATGAATACCACATTATTTATATTATTATGTTAACTTATATAGCGATTGGTTTAATATAATTATTTTAATACTTTAAACTATTTAATCATTACGTTTATATCTGATTTAATGCTTGGAATAAAAGTAAAAAAACAATATGCACAGAAGGTAAAAAATTACCTTTTAGCGCGTACGCTACTCGATAATAACCATAATGTAATTAGTAGTAATTACTTTATATATTTTCCTATAAAGACCATGAACAAGAAGGAACTTTTTAATTTGGAGAAAAACTTTGGTATAGAACTTGTAAATAAAAATTTTGAACAAATAAACTCAAAAAAAAGTTATAAAGAACTTCTTAAAAATAAATTCGGTAAAAGATACGAAGAGGTACCCAGGGGATTTGAGGTTTTAGGTAATATGGCCATAATAAACTGCAAAAAAAACTTAGCTAGTGGTGTTGCTTCATCGATAATGGAGGTTAACCCCAATATAAAAACTGTAATTAGAAAATTAGGTGCAGTTAAAGGAAGATATAGAAAAAGAAGATACGAACATGTTTCAGGTATAAAAACATATGTTGTAACTTATAAAGAAAACAATGCCGTTTTTAAATTCGATTTACGGGATACTTTCTTTTCTACTAGATTAGCCTATGAAAGGAAGAGAATAACTGAACTTTCAAAAGGACCTGAAAATGTAATGGTTATGTTTGCAGGAGTAGGACCGTTTGCAATTGAGTTAGGATTAAGTAATAAATCAGCAAAGATAGTAGCTATTGAACTTAATAAAAAGGCCACGCTATATATGAAAAAAAATATAGAATTAAATAAAGTTAAAAATGTAACTGCAGAAAGTGGAGATGTTAAGAAAAAAGCATTACTTTACAAAAACTTCGCAGATAGAATAATTATGCCTTTGCCAAAAGACTCGATGTCATTTTTGGATGAGGTTTGCAAAATAGCTTCAAAAAATTGCATAATACATTATTATGCTTTTGTAAATATCGATAATGGACTAGATATATTAATTAAAGATTTAAAAATGTTTTTTAATAAGAAAGGTTTTAGTTTTAAAGTGATGTTTTCAAGAACTGTAAGGCCGTACTCTCCAGAAGTAATAGAAGTAGTTTTGGATTTTAAGATTTCACGTAAATAGTAAAAAATAATAATGCGCGTAGGGTACTAATAAATGTTAAGAGGAAAATTAATGAATATAGGATTTAAAAATTTAAAAAATAAAAAATATATAAAAGGCCAATCTACAATAGAATTTATGAGCACCTATGGGTTTATGTTTTTAGTTTTAGGAATTGCAATATTGGCCATATTTCTTTTAACAACGTATACTAACACAATACAAGATACAACATGCAACTCTTTCAGTAATATAATGTGTAATTTTGTAGAGTATTATTATAATACAACCTATAATTATGGTGTTTTGCAATTTGCTATAGAAAACGGTCAAAGTACTCCGATAAATATAACCAATATAAGTAGTAATGTAACAAGTATTAGTAGTTCTGGAGTTTGCTCACCTTCTTTTCTGTATCCAGCGCAAGAATCTCTTTGTAAAATAATTTTTAATAAAACATACTTTGGTTCTCAAGTTACATCTGGAGTTTACAATATAAATTTAGGATACTGCAATTCTAAGGTTACTGGTTTAAATGAAAGCGGTTGTATATACAATAATAGCGTATATGGAGGCGCTTTTGATGTGTACCCTTCAAATGAAGAAATAACACCTTTTGTTAGCATAATTGGATTACTGCCAAACAATATACGGTCAATTAATGAACTATCACAACCAACAATACCTAATAATTACACTATTATTCAAAATGGAGATTTTGTAAGTTATACTTCTGGAAATAGTATTTCTTATGCTTTAGGAAATGGTGCGTATATAGGCAATACTTATTTTGGTTTAATTACTGTTCCATATCCTGGATTACTTTCGTCTTTGAATAATCAAAATATTGCATGTTCTTCACCATACAACTCTTTACTGTCAATAAGTTATACTTCTTTTTATATGTACGATTCTAATACTATAAGTATAAGCGCGTATGCAACTAACGCAATACAAGTATATTATAAAAATATAAAATGGCAAAGTTGGGTTCCTGCATTTACATCTAGTTGGAATGGTAATTCAGGATTGACGCAATATATTTCAAGTAATTTTATTCCTTCCGGAAATTATGAATTAGCAATAGCACAAACAAGTGATTGTGGAAATAATTTACAAGCCTTTAAAATAAATGGAATTTATTCTTAGATTATTTTAATAAGTATTTTGATAAACCTACTATATTTTTGAATGATGAAAGTTGTTTGCCCGCTTCATCCTCTGAATTAAAAATCTCTATAATAACACCCTGTTTATCAGCATTATCTAACAACTCTTTGATCTCGTCTTCCCAAATTACAGAATCATTAACAAGTATAATCCCTATAGAATAAGAGTTTAAAGCATTTGAGACTTTTTCTACTCCAGAGATAGAATCACCGATTCTAAGAGAGCTTAGAAACATGTTCAAATATTCAAACTCTTTTTTAACGTGTTCATTTTCAAATATTTTAGATATAGTTTCACTTTGTAATACTTCCCTAATACCTGATCGTTCTGCATCACTACATGATTCAAAAAATAGCTTTTTTTCTAATTTCATATTATTTTTATTCAAATATTTTTTAAAATCATCTTTTGTAAAACCTGGACCTGCAAGTATAACTATATTTACATCTAAACCTTGAATTAACTTTATTAAACCTTCAAAATAATTTATTTTAAGTTTTTCAAAATCCTTTTCGCTTATTTTTTTACTGAGTTTACTGTATAATTCAGTTATTATGTCAATACCATAACCACGTATATAGGCAAGTGTTGCTTTTTCATCGTCAAATACAATTATAGCTAATTTTGGTTTTTTAGCATCTAAGACTGCTTGTTTTAATCGTTTAAGAATATAATCTTTCCATTCTAGCTTCTCTATTTCTATTAAATCTGATGTTCCAATATTAAGAGTATGATAAGTGTTTAAATGAACATATTCTAATGGTTTACCATCTAGAATTTTTCCTGTTAACCTTAAACGCCATGCACTTTTATCAATTTCTATTTTTTCGAGTTGTATTTTAACGAATACTTCTTTTTGCTCGCCGGTATCTGTTTCTGATGATTTGAATCTTCTATAAGTATGAGCACCTATTTTATCATTTTGGTTAAGTATTATTGCAAGAAGATAAAGATCATCATATGATTCTGGAACTAATTTAATTATATTTGAAATTTGATTAAAGTTTATTATTTTCATTTTTACTTCACTTTATTTTAATAATTATACTTTAGAATAGATAATATTTATGTTTTATTTATTTCAAATATTTATTATTTTATTACAATGATAACAAAGGTTATTTAAATTTTAAATAATAATAGTTAATAATGCCTCTGTAGCTCAGTGGTATTTATATTATTTACACTAGAGAGCGTCTGCATGGTAAGCAGAAGGTCGCGAGTCCGATTCTCGCCGGAGGCTAATTTTCTAAATTTTAAGAATTAGAGACTACATTAGTTTGTGATAGAGTATCATTAGAAGCTATAACAACTAATTTGTATGTAGAATTATCTAAAAGTTCTCCTTTTATAAAATTATTTCCACAAGTTATATTACCATTAAAAGTTAATGTAACAGTATTTCCAGGTAAAAGTTGATAGCCAGTATTATTTTGCATAAAATTATTGAAAGAATTTGTATTTTGCATGTCAAATAATGAAAATTGTGGTATTTTTAATGATGCATTTTTATTAACAAAAAAAACTAATTGATGTATATATACCAAATTAATGCCTAATTTTGTATTAATTTCTTCAGGATTTGAAAGATTAAGGTTAGATATCGTTATTTCTTCATAATTATTATTAGAAAAATTTTGAGGCATCTCGAAAAGCTTCTCACCAAATAACATATTTTTAATTTGAAAATTATTTAAAATATTTTGATTATCAAAATAATATTGTTTAATTCTAAAAAAACTATTTTTCATGGTTTCTATCTGATTATTTTGAATTAAAGTTGAGTTGTTTGATTTGTTTTTTATAACGCTTATAGATATTTTACCTATCTGTTTAGAATTATTAATATTTATTTTATGTATACTTATATTAATATTATTGTTAAAATGATTGTTATTAATGAATATTTCACTTTTATTTTGAAGAAGTATTTGAGAGTCTATTTGTCCAGATAGTATTATTTGTTTTATATTAATTGTCTTATTTCCTAAATTTTTAATGGTTATTTTTATTGAGGTGTTATTTTTATTTTGTGTTATGTTAGAAGAAATTATAGATAAATTTGTATTTTTATTTAAAAATGATTTATATTGATAATAAGTCAAATTGAATTTGGTGCCGTTTTTACTGTTATTAAATAATTTAAAATTATTAGAGAAGATAGCTTTTACTGAAGGTGTCATTATAAAGAGTATGGAGTTGTTAGTATAAACATTTGAAACAGTAGGAGAGAAATCAATTAATACACTTGAGTTTGAATTTATTATTGAATTTTGAGGTACTGTTGCATACACTTTATTATTCAGTAATATAACAGGATAAGTTTGATTGCCTATTATTATATTAGCATTTTTAGCGTTAAGAATTACTCCTTCTAATTTGTATCCCGATTTTATTTTTATATCACCTAATATCTCACTTGTATTTATTAATGACATTAAATCTACACTGCCAGGATTAGTAATATTTATCCATGTTTGTGTGTTATTAGGTGATAATGTTTTTACAGAAATTGAACTGTAATTAAGTATTAATGATTTAGTATTTATTGGAACTTGAGGAGGATCTGTCAATTGTATTGTAAGAGAATATGGATTTACGTTAGGTGAGGTATTATGTGCATTAGTGGAAAAATAAAATAAAAATAAACTTAACATTCCAATAATTATAATTGAACCAACAGCATAAGGAATTACGCTTGTGATAGAATTTTCTTTTTTGAAATCTTTTATGTTGAATGATGGAACTTTTTTATAATACTTCCATCTTTTAATAAATTCATTTTCAACCTGTACTATAGCACCCATTTCGACTAGTTCGTCAAAGTGTTGTTTAACTGTAGAAGGTGAAAGATTTAAAATCTTACTCACATCGGTTATAGTTTGTTGCTTTTTTGAAAGAATCTTAAGAATGTCCTTTTTTGTATTACCTATCTTACTCATTAAATCTTTTAAATTATAAATTATTAATTATAAATAGGTATGTTTTTAATTCGGTTATGTTTTGGTTTTAATTCGGTTTTAAGAATACAAATTATTTTTTTAATAAAAAATCCTCAATTTTTAACTGTCTTATATTTTTAATTGTATGCCATTCGTGTCTTAAATATGGCATGAGTGTACCATTACCTAAATTTTCCCTTATTGCAGAGATAGTATAAGAATCAGAAGGATAACCTGAACCGATAGCTACTCCGGTTTTATCTATTATATGTTCTATTTCTTTATCTCTAGTTACTTTTGAGATTATACTTGCAGCAGATACAACAGGGTATCTTGAATCTGCTTTGTGTTGCGATACTACTTTTATTTTGTCTTTTGTTTTGCGTTCTTCTTTCGTATATTTAACTCCATCCACTATTATTTTATTTTTAGAGAAAAATCCGACTCTTACTCCAAATCTTTCAGATATAACGTCAGGAGAATCAAGAAATATTTTTTCTGGCCTCTTTTTTATAGAATCAATGAGTTTTGCAAAATTAAGTGCTTCTAATTCATTTATTGATATTTTATTAGACATTGCAATATTTATTTCATTATTAGTTATTTTGTATATGTTTATCTCTTCTGCTAAGGAGTATATCTCATCAAAAAGAAATTCTCTTTTGCGCTTAGTAAGCATCTTTGAATCTCTAACTCCTATCTTTGCTAGCTTACTTTCTTTTCCATTAGATATACTTACAATACTTATAACTAATGGACCTATTACAGCGCCGCGGCCTGCTTCATCGCCGCCGGCAATAAGAATTCGATCACCTTTATACTAATCCTTTTCTTTCGACTACTATAAAGTCATTTACTGCCAATACACTAGAGTAAGGAACACTTAACTTACCACTTTTTATTGACATCTTACTTACTAGTTCGCTATCAACATTAGGCTCTATTATCAATAAATTCAGTTTGCCGCTACCTTCATTTATTTCAGCATCTACAAACTTGCCTAAATCAAAACCATCACTGGTTACCACTTCTTTACCTACGAGCTGTTCTGCTATCATATATTTTACCATACTATACACCGGGTTAGAATATCTAAAAATATATAATGACTTATATTTATATACTTATCTAAGAAATGGATGTTATTTAATTACTCTTATAAAAATACTAAATTGATAGGATGGATACAAAAAAAGGTATTTTATTATTTAAAGAAAAACAAATTAGGATACTTTTAGCACTTTTAAATCAAGAAAAACAACTTTATATTTCAGATTTAGCTAAGATTACGGGGGTAACATATGTACATACAAGTAGATTTTTGTCGTCTTGTGAAAGATTAGGTCTAATTTCTTATGAAAAACATGGAAAAATAAAAACTATATTTTTGACACAAAAAGGAAAAGATGTAACAGTACATGTACAGAGTATTTTAGATAAGTTAAAAATTGAAGAAAAAGAAAATAAACAATAAATAAATTTAAAGTATTATATTACTTCAAGAATTGTTCTTTTCCTCATTTCATTTATTACATGTGCATAATCTCTATAATGAACAAATGCAGTTATTGTTATAGTATAACTACCTTTATCGGTTCCAACTCCACCGTGAATATCAATAGAACTAATTTTCTCTTCGTTAGGGCCTAAATTGCCTATCTTTACTTCCTTTTGCTTTGAAATGCCCATTGCATCAAAACTTAATTGCTTAGGTACTTCTATAACTATAGAACTTAAAACAGGTTCTTTTGTTAAATTTTTGATTTTTATATTTAAACTGCAATTATTTTTTTCTCTTGATTTAATTTTATAAGGAACAAACTCTGTTACCAGCATAAACGGAAGTGTTTTTGTTACATCTTGAGATACATCTTTTTTTCCAAACAAATCAAATAAACCCATAATATCACTTTTATGAAGCAGAAATTTTATAATTATAAGTAAGACCGTTATTAGCAATTAGCCATACCATATACGTATTATTGTGTAAGGGTATAAATATATTATTGCTTGTAAAAGTTATTTCTCCGTAATACTTCAAAGTGACATTTTCTTTAGGAGGTATGATTAATAGATTATTATTTAATTCTGATGCATTTGTACTTACTAAAAGCAGTGTATTATTTTCTAGAGGAATAAATGTAGTATAATTTAATTGAGCTTCTTTTTGATTAAGTGAGTATAAGTAAGTATTTTTTATAGTTGATATTGTAGATGTAATGTTATTTTTTATTTTAGAGAAATTTTCATACTTATTAATACCTACTTTGTTAGATAAATTTGTATAATTAATATTTTGTAGTTGTTGTAAAAGAAAAGAAGAAATATTTTGATTTATAGAACCACTAATTCCGGATAGCACATTTCCAAATTGTGTCGTTGAAAATCTAGATGTTATTGGTTTTAAGTAATCAATAAAACTAGATAACTCAGAACCAATACCTGATGAATTTAAATTACTATTTAATTTGCTTATACTATAATTTATAAATGTATAATTAAATATATTTGATAATTTTTTAATTTCTGAAATATTTAAATTTATACTTGAATTATTTTTTATTGATTTTAATTTTCCGTATAAAACAATACTTTTTATTCCCACAGGATATGTCATATTATTTCTTATTTTTAATTTTATTAATGTAAAATTACTAATATTAGATAATGTATAATTTGTTATTGAAAGTGCAGATAGATTTTTAGAAAAATATTTTAGATATGTGGAGTAATTATTATAAGAAGAAGATAATTGATATGAAAAAAAGTTTATTTCATTTTTTTGAATTATAGGTATTATTGAACCGGATATTTGAAGTATTATGCTTTGATTCACTTGATTACTTTTATTTAAAATATTTATTGTTTTTGAATAAATTGTTTTATTAATAATATTTACTACATATTTAGTATTATTGATCTCTATAATTTCATTTGAAATATTTAATGATATTGAAGATATAGTTGCATTTTTTGGAACGTAAATTGAAGTAAGAAAACTTGTATTTTGATTATTTGAAAAATAAATGTAACCTTCTGAAATAGTATTAACAGATGAAATTATACCAGAAACATTATAATAAATTTTAAGATTAGTATAATTTAATTGAAGTGCATTTGTTCCGACTGGAAATAAAAATAATGATTTTGAATAGATTGATATTGTTTTATAAGAAGAATTAAATGATGAATTTTTAGTAGAAAAAGTTGTTAGAAGAATTATCCCTATTATTAAAATAAATATTATTAAGGATATTATTGCTTTTTTCATTTTATCAATATTAGAATAAAATAGAAAATATTTAAGGTTATGTTTTGTTTATTAAATAAATATTGCAGGGGGTGAGATTTGAACTCACGAAGGCGCTAAGCCACAGGATCTTAAGTCCTGCGCGTTTTTCCGTGGCTTTTTAGAGCCAGACCAGACTCTGCCACCCCTGCATAAAATTCAGTTATGCGTACATTGATGGTCCTTGTTCAGATATATTATCACTAGCTGCATAATTGTCGTGTGAATCTTTTACTTTTTTAAGCATTTCTTTGATATGAGATTCAACTTCTTTAGCTTCTTTATCAAGCTCTGTTAAGTCTATATTTATGTCTAGTATCTTATTTAAACCTTTTATTGCTTTTTCGGCATTTATGGGATCCATTAGAGAAGGGTCTACTTCTACTAAAATATTTAATGTAGGTATTCCGAATTGGGAAGCTTTTATTAAAAGACCTGCACTAACTCCTGCAACAACACCTTCTGAAATTGATTTTAATCCTGTCTTTATTGCTTTTTTCATTATGTCCTTATCAGTAGATGTTAAATATATTTCTTGAGAAGGTTTTTGTGAAGGCATGCCTCCTACAGAAATTATTTGTTTTATAGAGTACTTTCTAGCAAATGCAAGTAACTCGTCGGATAATTGATGCACCAATACAGGAGGTATTGTAAATTCTGATATAAAAAGTAATAACTTATATTTTTCTGATTTGTATATTCTTGCAGGAAACATTGGCGTATTTTTGTGTATAGCCGCTATAGGTGGGAAAAGATCACTTTCAATTCTTCCTACATATTCTAAATTTAATTTTTCTATCATATAACTTCCTGCCATGGGTCCCACTAATCCAATACCAGGGAATGCTTCTACTAAAGTATATCCAGATATGCTTTGTTGCTTATTCAAAATTATCTCAATCATAAAATCAATATTATAATGATGAATAACATTTAAAAAACTGTTATTACACCGGCTTTATAGTTTAATGACGCAAATACGACGATATATATAAAAAGATATATGTTTCATTAAATAATGGTGAAAATAATGAATGAAAGAATGACGAAGGAAAAAGTAGAAAGAGAAGACGGATATCTCTACTTTGTAGGAAAAGACGGATACGCATGGAGAACTCCAATGAAAAACAACCCAAGAGGAAAAAAATCAAAGGTTGGATCAGAAAAAGTCTCTAGAGTAGACGGCTACTTATACTTCGTTGACAAAAATGGTTACATCGCAAGAACAAAGATGAACCGAAAAGGAAGAATAAGCAGAAAAAAGAGAAGATAAAATCTTGCTTGATTGTGTCGTTTGATCTTTCTTTTATTTTTACTATTTTTACTTTAAAAATAATTTATAAATGTAATATTTAAATTTAGAATGTTTCAACTCTTGGCCATTCTATACCTTCAGTTACCTCTGCAATATGTAAGTTACCAATTTTACTCATTTTACCAATAGCTATCAAAATCATGCATATTATACACGATATAAAAGAATACAAAAAGTAGTAGGTATTACTTATTAGATAAGTATAACTTAATACCATTGATAGTATAACTAATATTAAAACAGAAATAATGATTGTTTTTTCATTTTTAAATAGAAGTAAAACTCCTCCAATTATACTAAATAAAAGAATTAATAAATTTTGTAATTGATATATATAATTGAAAGAGATGGTTTTGATAAAGTTTATAAATCCTAAGGAATTTATTTTATTAAATAAATTAAATGTTGTATAATGAAGTTGTTGATAAGAATAATATAAAAATATAACCACAATTAAAAATAGAAATATTGATGCTGCATAATTGTATATATTATTTTTTTTGACAAGAACTGCTTGTGTTTTGCTTATTTGGTCAATGTCTTCTAAACAGTAATTCTTACCTTCATTTTTTGAAAGATCTGCATAACAAAATGGTCTGTGACAATAATTACATAATGCGTACGCACTTCTCCACGGATGATTTATACAAGAAAGACCTTTTACAGAGTGTGTTTTATTTATATCTTCTTTGTTTTTTTCATTTGATAAAAAATTAGAATCTTCTGTTGCAATTAAATCTTTTTCAGAAAATAAATTTTTTTCTAACTCAATATATTCTCTTGTTTTATTTAAGTTTAATGAATTTGATTCGGTATTTAATTGATTATTGATTTGATTATCTACTTCTGCACCTTTATTTTGAAATAGTTTTTCACTTAAGACTTCCTCTTGTGTTTTAGATTTTGGAACTGTTGTTGGTAAAGGATTTGAAGTTGATTGTTTAATAACTTTTTGTTTTTTATTAAAAAATAATTTATTTTGTACAGTATTAATTTGTTTTTCCTTTGATATATTTTGTATTGAATTAGGAATATTTTGATTTGAATTTGTAATATTACTTTTATTATTTACAGATAATGATTTATCTTCATTTATTTCTGTAGGTTGTTGGGTTTTTCCTTGAATTTTTTCAGATTGTGGTTTATTTTGTTCTGTTTTTTCAATTGACCCTGAACCTTTTCTTTTTTTAAAAATTAAAAGATCTTCAGGATTTATTGCCAAACTTAACCCCCATTACATTCTACGTTTTGCTTCGCGTTCTGCTGCTTCTTTCTTCTTTTCAAAAATTCCTCTATGTTTTGCGCAACTTATACAATAGTAAATCTTTCTTGTTGACATGAACTTGGCAGTTATTTGTGCTGCAGGATCACCGCCAAAACGAATAACTTTTTCAAATACTACGCCTTTATTTCTTGGCATCTTTCTACCGCAACTGTCGCATGTTACAAGTGGTTCTTTTCCTCTCAAATAAACACCTTATTATATTTATAATATAGCATAATATTAATAAGTATATGTAAAATGATTATATAGCAATAACATTTTTAAAAAAAATGTAATTAAATAGTGGTATAATGAAGATATTAGTAATCGGACAAGGCGAACAGCTTGAAAACACAGTCGATTTCTTCTCTGAAATAAATTTTGGAGTTGTGGGTAAATCATTAAATCATGATGATGTTTCAGGAATTACAAAAACAATAATAGAAAGCTTAGAAAAAGGATATGGTTTGGTAGTTGCATATGTTAATGATGGAATTGGCGCAGGAATATCATTAAACAGAGATAAGAGGATACGGGCAGCTAATTGTAGCACAGAGTTAGATATTTCATTAGCTAAAAAAAATAATGTAAACGTTATTCTTTTAAGTACGGAGGCAAAATTAAATGTAAACATATTAAAACCTTTTGCAGAAATAAACATTATCAATCAAAATGTCGTAAATAATAATTATAAAAAAGAAAACCAAGATAAAGAAACATTAAAAAATAGAAATGGAAAAAAAGTTATAAAAAATCAAACAGAAGAAAATAATTATGAAGTTATTAATGTAAATAAAAATAAGGATAAAAAGGGATTTTTCAAAAATATAAAAGATTCTTTAGGAATTGTTGATGAGTAATGGAGCAGGAATGTGCAACAATAACGAAAGTAATACTTCCTGCAGTTAGAGTTGCTATAGCACAAACGATGAACAATGAGTATGGTTGGACTCAAGAAAGAATAGCTAAAGAATTAGGAGTTGTGCAAGTTGCCGTAAGTAAATATTTAAATAAAAAATATTCTAAGGAAGTTGAAAAAATTACAGAAAACATTAAGAATAAAGGAATAGATAAGATTATTGCAAAGGAATTGTTAGAAAGTAAAAGCCCAGAAGAAATAGCAACATTTATAGATTCAATATGTTTTGATATTATGAGTAATATGGTGAAATAATGGAAGAATTAAACCCTTTTAAAATAACACAACAACAACTTAAAAAAGCAGCAGATATTATGAATTTAGAAAAAGAAGCATTTGAGATACTTAAAGAGCCTATGAGTACATTGATTGTAAATATTCCAGTAAAGATGCGAAATGGTAAAACAAAAATGTTTAAAGGATTTAGAGTTCATTACAATACAGCTAGAGGTCCAGCTAAAGGAGGTGTAAGATTTCATCCTGAAGAAAATATAGATACAGTAAAAGCTCTTTCGGCCTGGATGACTTGGAAATGTTCTCTAGCAAATATACCTTATGGTGGAGGAAAGGGAGGAGTTATTTGTAACCCTAAAGAGCTAAATGAAGTCGAATTAGAAAATCTTTGTAGAGGATATATACGTGCAATAGAAAAGTTTATAGGTCCAAAAATAGATATACTCGCACCTGACGTATACACGAATCCGCAAGAAATGGCTTGGATGATGGATGAGTACAGTATTATGGTAGGACATAATGAATTTGGAGCAATAACTGGAAAACCGCTAGAGGTTGGAGGTTCAGAAGGTCGTTTTGACTCTACAGCTATGGGAGGAATGTACGTACTTAGAGAAGCAGCCAAACTTAAAAAAATAAATCTTAAAAATGCTAGAATAGCTATACAAGGTTTTGGAAATGCAGGTAACTTTGCTTTTGATTTATCAAAAAAATTATTTGGTTCAAAGATAGTTGCAATAAGTGATTCTTCTGGAGCAGTTTATAATGAGAAAGGATTAGATTATGAAAAATTAAAAAAAGCAAAAGAGGACACAGGAAGCATTGAAGGGTATAAAGGAGTAGAAAAATTAACTAATGAAGAACTACTTGAGTTAGATGTAGATGTTTTAATACCTGCTGCAATTGAAAATCAGATAACTGAAAAAAATGCGGATAAAATAAATACAAAAATACTTCTTGAACTTGCAAACGGCCCCGTAACACCCGGAGCAGATGAAATTTTATTTAATAAAGGAATATTTGATCTTCCTGATTTTTTAGTTAACTCAGGGGGAGTTATAGTTTCTTACTTCGAATGGGTACAGGATATACAACATTACTATTGGACTAAAGAGGAAGTTTACAAAAAATTAGATAAGATAATAACAAAATCGTTCAATGATGTTATAAAAACGCAGAATGAATACAAAGCTAAAGGTAAAAAGATAAGTCCAAGAATGGCAGCGTATATAATTGCGATCAGTAGAGTTGCTAATACAATGAAGATTAGAGGATGGTATTAAGTTAATTAAAATCTAAAGATTTTAGTATTTTGCTTATTTAATAAATTTTAAAGAATAAATAGGCAATAAAATGGTAGAAACACCGAATTATTTAATTTTAGGGAGATATAATAATGCTGAACTTAGACAATACAAAAATCTCATTTTAGTAACTGCTATGAAAAATAAAGAAGATACTTATAGTGTGTTTAGTTTATTGGCAAAATATATTTTTGGAGGCAATGTAGAAGGTAAAAAAATAAAAATGACTGCCCCAGTACTTACTTCGAATATTAGAAAAAATAACAAAAAAATGTTTTCAATGAGTTTTATAATGCCCAAAAAGTACAAAATTGAAACACTACCAAAACCACTAAAAAATAATGTAATTTTTGAAGAAAAAAAGATTATGAAATTACTTGTATTAAGATTCTCTGGAAATCTAAGTGATAAAATAAAATCAGAAAAAATACGTGAATTAAATAAAATACTCAAAGAAAATAAATTCGTACCTAAAAAAATTTTTATCATGCAGTATAACCCTCCTTGGACCATTTCTTTTCTTAGGAGGAATGAAGTAGCTGCAGAGATATGAACAAAAATATTTAAAAGAGTATTTTAAAATTAAAAAAGTTATAATATATATATTTAAAAATAAAGGTATTAATGATAATTATGACAATTAAAACAATTATTTCAAGATCGACTCCTTTGTTTAAGAAAATTCAGGGAACGGAAATTTTTATTTCGAATGAAAAAGCAGATTATAATAATTATATGATGTTACTTGATAGAAATAATTTAAAACAATTAACATATGAAAAAATATTAAAAAGTATTAATGAAAATCAGGAATTAAAACAAAATTTAAAGTGTAAAGGATTTTATATTTACTATGAGAATAATTTAGAAAATGGTTTTTACACTATTAATAATAATGGTTTATTAGTTCCAGGGAGAGGAAATATAGAACAAACTATTTTTGTTTGGAAAAAAGAAATAAATGTTTTAAATAATTTATCAAATGTATACAGTTTAATCTTTAGGGTAGAATCAGATAAAAATGCTACTGCAAATAAAGCAAGATTTACAATACATGATGTTTGTAGCCCTTTTACTGTTGCACAAATCATAGTAGGGGAAAGGAATAATGACAATTTTGAAACCTTAAAGAATTTAAAAAAATAAATTTTAATTGTTTTTTAAATAAATTATTATGTGTTTCTTTCTAGATAATTAGAGTAATAAAATAAAAAATCAGAGTATAATCGTGATATTAAATAAGATTGAGATATTATTTGTTTTTGAGCTCTTGTATTTCATCAATTTTATTAATTAAATCTGTTGTAAGTGTCATCTTATATTTCTTATTTTTAAATATTTATTAGTACATTTTATTGAATTATTTATACCTTTTAATTATTTGT
>JAVYRW010000009.1:0-15398 GCA_038730205.1 Candidatus Micrarchaeaceae archaeon
AGTAGGATGTGTGTAAGCCATAACGGCCAAAAGTAGTGCAAATACACTTATTATTATTGAAGCGTAGCTAAAGATAAGATGTTTTTTTGTATTTTGTATTTTTTTTATTGCCAATTAAACACTATTTTTAATATTATAATTTAAATATTTAAATAAAATTATATATTTAAAATATACAAATTATATTATAGTTTTTAATATATAAAACTATAGTATAACTTAAGGTTTTTATATGTTTTCAGATGCACACTGTCATCTATATATGGCAGATAAAATAACACAAATAATTAATGAGTCCTTAGAGTGTAATGTTGGACTTTTCTTGAATACTGCAGTAGATATAGAAAGTTGTGAAAAAATAATTAAAACAATTAATAAAAATAGTGTTTATGGTGTTTTAGGAATAAGTCCTGATTTCTCTTTATCGCAGTTAAATGAAGTAGATAAATTAGAGAGTATTTTGAAAAATGCAATAGCCATAGGTGAAATAGGATTAGATAATAAAATAAATGTGCCAATTAACATACAAAAAAGGTGCTTTGAAAAACAACTGGATCTTGCAGTTAAAAATAAGCTTCCAGTAGTAATACACTCAAGAGGTACATTGCAATTAGTTGAGAAAATATTAGAAGATAAAAACATAGAAAAGGCAATGTTTCATTTTTTTGAAGGAAATGAAGAAGTTGCGAAGAGACTTGAAAAAAAAGGTTACTTACTTTCTATACCTCCTTTAGATTATTCAAGGTATAGTAGAGTAATAAAATCTGTAGATCTAAATACTATTGTTTGTGAAACAGACTTTCCTGCTGTAGGAAAAACACCTTGCGAAGTATTAAAAACTATTAAAAAGATAGCTGAAATAAAAAATAAGGAGATTACCTTTGTTGGTGAGTTAATAACACAAACTATTAAAGCTTACTTTGATATATAATAAAGGAGGGCCCGTAGCTCAGCTTGGATAGAGCGGCAGACTTCTAATCTGATGGCCGCGGGTTCAAAAAAACTATCTAATAATAGTTTGGAGTATCCCGCCGGGCCCGTTAAATATGGTGAAGTTATGCCACAAGATAAGAATTTTGATGAAATTATAACACAAATAATGCAACAGATAGAAATATTATTGAATGATAATAGTGTACCTAGAAATGTAAAAGCAGCTATAGAAGAAGCAAAAAAAGCTTTAGATAAAAAGGAGGAAAGTTATTCGGTAAGATCTTCTTCTGCCACTTATAAAATAGATGAGGTTAGCAACGACATAAATTTACCCCCATATGCAAGAACTGTGATATGGAACATATTAAGCATGCTAGAATCAATTAAGGACAATTGATTTATTTTTGCTTTATAAATTAGTGTTATTGTGAATAAAAGGAAACTTAGATTACAATAAACTTAAATAATATTGATAATATAATACACAGTTGCTGCTGGTGGTATTAATGGAAGATAAAACTGTGGTTATTGAATTAGCTTCTAGACTCGCCGGAGTAGCTGTTTTATCTAATGAGTTAGTTGATTCTGACATAAATTCTTATGATATCGAAGAACTTAACTCTAAAATAATTGCATATTTTCAAGGATCACAAGGATTAAAAATTTTAGATAAAAAAATTATATCAGAAATTATGGATGTTGGGGATAAAAAAAAGCCAGAAGTAGTTGAAGTAATACAGCCCTTAGATTTTAAACCAATAGCTAAAGAATATGATGCGCAATATAAAATAAATATCACAAAAGTAGAAAAGACAGGAAATACAATAGGCGATTTTTCAAATTTTTTCAATGATAGATATAAAAAATTAAAAGATATTTTAAACACAAGAATAAATTTAGGTAGAATAATAACTAGTAACAAAATTTCTGAATATATCGATGGTAAAGAGATAACAGTCGTAGGAATAGTAAATGAAAAATTTATAACAAAAAATGGCAACATACTAATAAATGTGGATGATGAAGAAGGATCGTTAAGAATACTTGTAATGAAACCAAATAAATTTTCAAAAAAAGAAAGCATAGAATTATTTGAAGGGGCTAAAAAAATAATAAATGATGAAGTAATAGCCGTTAAAGGGAGTATATCACGTGTATTTATTATTGCAAAATCTATTATTTTTCCTGATGTAACTATAAGAAATAGAAAAAAAACAGAAGAGGATTTAGCAATAGCTTTTACATCAGATACTCATGTGGGAAGTAAACTTTTCCTTGAAAAAGAATTTCTTAGATTTATAGAATGGCTTAATGGTAATGTAAATTATAGAAGAGACTTAGCAGGAAAAATAAAATATCTTGTATTTGGAGGGGATATTGTAGATGGGATAGGAGTTTATCCGGAACAAGATAAAGAGCTAAGTATAAGTGATATATATAAACAATATGCTGCATTTTTTAGATATGCAGAAATGATACCAGATTATATTAAAGTTTTCATAATTCCAGGAAATCATGATGCAGTTCAAAGAGCCGATCCACAACCAAAATTAAGTGATAATTTAATACAAGATTTTAAAAAAGAAAATGTTAATTTTTTGACAAGTCCTTCTTATTTAAATATAAATGGATTGAATGTTTTAACTTATCATGGTAATTCTTTAGATTCTGTTATACACAATATTGTTGGATGCAATTATTTTAAACCTGAGATGGCCATGGTAGAAATATTAAAAAGAAGACATTTATCACCTATATATGGTGAAAATCCAATTAATCCAGGAAGAACAGATCCGTTAGTAATTCAAGAAGAGCCAGATATATTACATATGGGACATGTACATAAAAATGGTAATATTGAGTATCATGGAACACAGATAATAAATAGTGGTACATGGCAAGCAAGAACTAATTACCAATTGAAATTAGGACATATACCTTCGCCTTCATTATTACCTATATATGAAATGAAAAAAGGTACTATTCAAGAATTAAATTTTGGTGGACTTTGATGAATTTAAATGAATATTTTGAAATACTTTCTAAAGACTTTGATAAAGAATACAAAATTGCAAAGATAGCTAGAACAAAAGGTTTTGATCCTAAAACATATATAGAAATAATACCCGCATCTGACCTGGCCGGAAGGGTAGAAGGTCTGATAGGTTTAGAGGGTCTTGCTGATTTAATAAGGAAAAAGTATAGTGCTAAAACAAGAAGTGGATTAGCCTTTGATGTTGTAAAGGAAATTTGTACAAATAGCAATTATAATATATATAATAAAATAAAAAGAATAGAGTTAGCTGTAAAAGTAGGTACCGCAATTTTAACAGAAGGAGTATTAGTGGCACCTACAGAAGGAATTAGCACTATAGAAGAATACAAAAATAATGATGGAAGTAGTTATATTAGTATTTTGTATGCTGGACCTATAAGGGGCGCTGGAGGTACTGGGGCTGCACTTTCAGTAGCTTTAGCTGATTGTGCTAGAAAGATTTTAGGTTATGGTGAATACAAACCAACTAAAGATATGATAGAAAGAGCCGTGGAAGAAATAGAGCTTTATCATACACGTGCCGCTAGATTGCAATACAAACCCAGTGATGATGATATTCGTTCGCTATTTGAGAACTGTCCAGTTTGCATAGATGGAGTACCTACTGAAGATATTGAAGTTGGTGTTCATGCTAATTTAACAAGAATAAATCATGAAGGTAAAGAAGTACCTATAACAAATAGAGTTAGAGGTGGGATGGCATTAGTCAGTTGCGAGGGAATTGCACAGAAGGCGAAAAAACTCGTTGAAGAAACTAAAAATGCAGGTTTAGATTGGCCATGGTTATCTAAATTGATAAAAATAGATCTTAAAGGACCTTCAGACAAAAATGATAAAAATGACAAAATAGCAGTATTCTTAGAAGAGCTTGTTGCTGGGAGACCTGTAATTGCATATCCTAAAATTGAAGGAGGTTTAAGATTACGTTATGGGAGAAGCAGATTTACAGGAATTGCAGCTAAAGGTTTCAATCCTGCAACTATGATAATAACTGATAGTTTTATAGCAGTAGGTACTCAATTAAAAATTGAACTTCCAGGAAAGGGTTGTGTAGCTACACCAGTAGACAGTATTGAAGGCCCTTTTGTAAAATTAAAAACCGGAGAGTGCTTAAGAATTAATGATGCCAATACCGCTACTCTTTTAAAAAATGAAGTTCAGGAAATTATAACTTTAGGAGACATACTTATAACTTATGGAGATTTCAAAAAAACAAATACACCATTACAACCAACAAGTTATGTAGAGGAGTATTGGAGTTTACAATTGAAACAAAAAAACTTCAATGAAAAATATAGTAATACTTTTAGAGATCTTTACAATATATCAAAAAGATATGATGTGCCATTACATCCTAAATTTTTATATGAATTTAATTCGGTAAATAATGAATCTCTTTTAATTTTGATTAATGAACTTTGTATTTCTGTAGATAAAAATAATATAAAAAATATTGATGATATTAATTGCTTTGTATTGAATTCAAAAGAATGTAAAAGAACATTAGAACTTTTAACTGTAACACATAAAGTAGAAGATGGAAAGATAATTATTGAAAAAGATTATGCGCAAAGTTTACTTGTATCACTAGGATTCGTAGATAAAAATGATTTAATACAAAATCCTCTTAATTTAATAAATGAAGAAACTATTAAAAAAACACAATTAGAGTTTGTTAATTCACTTTCTCCAATAAAAATAATGAAAAGATCAACATTTATAGGAGGAAGAATAGGTAGACCTGAAAAAGCAAAAGAAAGGATGATGAAACCCGCAGTGAGTGTATTATTCCCAATAGGTTCATACGTGAGCAAAGATAAAAATATAACAAAAGCGTATAACGTTGACTCGAGAAAATTTAAGTCTAGTCTTAAAGTAAATATTGCAAATTATAAATGCACAGTTTGTAGAAGAAATATAGATACACCATATTGTTATGATTGTAATAAAAAAGCGGTATTGGAAAGGAACTGCCCTAAATGTAATGTGGTAACTTTTGATGTGATTTGTAAAAAATGTAATATTAGAACAAACGCAGTAATAGAAAAAGATATCGCATTGGTAAATGTAATAAATAATGCAACAAGAAGATTAAAAATAACTAAATTGCCAACAGTAATAAAAGGAGTTAAAGTTCTTTCTAATAGAGATAAAATTACAGAAACTATAGAAAAAGGAATATTACGTGCACAGAACGGTGTTTCTATATTTAAGGATGGTACTGCACGTTTTGATGCCACTGATGTGCCTATAACACATTTTTATCCTATTGAAGTAGAAGTTTCTTTACAAAAATTAAAAGAATTAGGTTATACTAAGGATTACAAAGGTAATGATTTAATAAGTAATGAACAATTAGTTGAATTGAAACATCAAGATGTAATTTTAAACAAAAGAGGTGCCGAGTATTTACTAAATATTTCTAAATTTATAGATCAGATGTTGGAAAATCTTTATGGTATGGAAAAATACTACAATGCAAAAACAGTAAATGATATGATAGGTAAGTTAGTTATTACGCTTGCGCCACACACATCGTGTGCAGTTTTAGGTAGAGTGATTGGATTTACAGATGCGTATGTTGGTTTTGCACATCCTTATACTATATGTGCAAGAAGGAGAAATTGTGATGGAGATGAAGACACAACTATGTTATTAATGGATGCACTTATAAATTTCTCGAAGGAATTTCTTCCAGTAACTGTAGGTGGAACTATGGATACCCCATTAATATTAACAGTAAATGTAAAAGTTGATGAAATAGATGACGAGGTACATGTAATGGAAGTTGTAGAAAATTATCCAATTGAACTTTACGAAAAAAGTTTAACATACTCAAATCCATCTGAAATTAAGTTAAAACGTGTTGTTGATAAAATGAATACAGATAAACCAGCAGAAGAATTATATTTTACACATCAAAGTTCATTTAATGCGATAGATAACTCTCCTAAAAGGACTATTTATACGCAACTAAAAAGCATGCAAGAAAAAGTTGATGCGGAATTTGCACTTATGGATAAAATATATGCAATAAATAAATCAGATGCGGCAAGAAGAGTTATAACCTCACATTTTATACCAGATCTTATAGGAAACCTTCATTCCTTTTCAAAACAGGTTCTTAGATGTTCAAACTGTAATTCAAAATATAGAAGAATACCTTTATCTGGAAAATGTAATAAAGACGGTGGAAAACTTTTATTAACTATTTCAAAAGGAGGAATTGAAAAATATTTAGATATGGCAATAAATCTTGCAGCAAGATATAAATTAGATCCTTACATTAGACAAAGATTAGATTTAGCAAAAGAAGAGATAAATGAACTTTTTATTGGAGAAAATAATGAAACAAAGCAGTTTAACTTAAGTAAATTTATGTAGTGTTTTTTTGAATTAGTGATTTAATATGTTTTTCTCTGGTGTTAAATACAAAATAAATAAATTTTAGAGAATTATTTATTTTTTTTAATTCTTTTTTAAATGTTTCTAATTCTTCAATTGTATTCTTTTCAGAATCATTTAAATTTTTATTAATTAATTTTGATTTGAATGTATCAATTGATTCGGATTTTTTTTCATTAATTCTTATTTCATCATATAGTTTCTTATACAAAATATCATAATTCATTTTTGTATTTTGTAATTCTACTTTTTTTAATATAGTGTTTATTAAAAAATTATAGTATTCTAATTTTTTATCTGCACCTTCGTTTAGTATTTTTAGTGCTATTTCTGATGGATTTAATGTATTATATAATAAATCTTTTTGATATTTTGATTGAATTTCATCATATGTGTTTTTATTTAATACAACACCTAAAATTACTTCGTTTAGGAATGAATTTACTTTGCGCAAGGTTTTAAACATTATAGTTTGATTATCTAATTCCATACCTATTTTTTGATTATAAAGCTTTCTTGCAGGAGTAATATAATTACCTATAAAAAACAATGTGGATAGAAATTCCGGATTATATTTTATAATTTCGGATATTTCTATAATATTTAATTGTTTTTTATTTTCTGATATTATTTTGTTTTGTATTTTTTTACCTAATTTTTTTAAACTTGTTACTAAGTTTGGTTGTATTTCTAATATTTTATCTGTTTTTTTAGGATTTTTTTCTTTTTTTTCTTCTAATAAATTTAAAACATCAACAATTCCTTTTTGTATTATTTCGGGTATATTTTTTTTATTAGTTTTTCTTTTTTTGAAATTTAATTCAAATAAATTATAAAAACTCCCATTTGGATTATTAAGTATTTTAAAAAATTCGGAATAATAATTACCATAAGTTTTAATTTTTTCTTCTAATTTTT
Source organism: Candidatus Micrarchaeaceae archaeon (assembly GCA_038730205.1). Taxonomy (GTDB): domain Archaea; phylum Micrarchaeota; class Micrarchaeia; order Micrarchaeales; family CABMGC01; genus JAJZOD01. Next base: position 7,313 of record JAVYRW010000009.1, read on the forward strand.
TCGGATCTTTATCAGATGGATTAAAAGGATCTATAGATAATGAAAGTAAAGATACTTTAGAAATAAAAGATTTATCAATAGTTGAATGAAATAAATTAAAAATTTCAATATTTTCTTGGCTAAGTTCCTGCAGGCCCATGGATTTTAATTTTGAGTATATTGGATAATGTAATCTAGTAAAGTTTTCAATTGTAGGATAAAATGTTTTTGGGGAATTCTCTAAATTTGCTTGGATAGAAATGTTATTACATATATTATTTAATTTTTTATCGAGTAAATTTTTTGAATTTGTTATTTCAAAAGCGTCTTTGCTACTTAGGTAATATAATTCTTTAAGACTAGTAATTTTTTCTAACAGGGTGTTATTAACTTGATTTAAAGACTTTGTAGTATTCATTTTTTCACTCGGATATAATAGTTTCAAAAGAGTTTCTTCCGGCAGGTTTAACAATTTCAATAATGTGAATAAACCCATCTCTAACAATGTAATTTATTCTTAAAAAAGAATTACTTGAACCAGCATGAAAAATATCATATTTTCTTTTTTCAAATATTATAGAATTTTTATTGTTATATTTGCCTCTTGTAAATTTATTACCAGAATAGGGATTCATTTTTAATATAATTAATTTTTTGAAAAGTTGATGAAAACTATTAGGTGAGGATAAAGTTTTTCCATTCTCAGAAGATAATATATTATTTATTTTATCTTTTAATTTTTTAGTAGTGTATAATTTCAAATTGTCAAAAGTATTACCAAATTTGGTTTCCTCAAAACTTGTAAAAACTTCTTCAATAGTCATTTTTTCTTCTAATTTTTTCAGAGTTTTTTGTTTTGTATTAGATTTATCTCTAAACACTTCTGAAAATACTTCTCCTTTATTAATAAATGGAATTAGTACTTCTCTTTTTTCTTCTGGTAATGATTTTAAAATTCTTTGTTTTATATGAACTGGGACATGATCACTAATAATATATGCAGATTTTATTAGATCAGGCATACATTCTTGTTGTTCTATTGTTGGAGATTTTTTATTTTGGAATACTTCAATTATCATTTTTGCAAAATCAATACCTTTTTTAACTAAAATTTTCTCCTTTATACCGACATATCCCCAAAAAGCAGAATTTTGATCCATATTTGAAATAATAATTTTTTGAAGATGATCATGTATATCAATTTTTCTAGATGTCTGGTCTTTAACGCTTTGAAGTAAAGCTATCTCTAACTTTTGAATTAGCTTCTTATCTTTTATACTGCCCTCTTGTAATTCGGTATTATGTAAAAAGTTGATCTTAGTTTGAGTAGATTGAGTTTTTAGCATATTTTTCACAGACTAATTTTGGATTTTTTGATATATAAGAGTTGTGTATTGACTAACTTTAATTATTTACTATTTTGAAATGCTTTTTATTTGTTCTTCTAATATGTCTAAACCGTTCTCTAAAGTAGAATGTTTAACTGTGAGAGGTGGTATTATTCTTATTACAGAATCTCCAGCGGGAAGGAGTATTAAACCATTATAAAAACAGTTTTCAATTATTTTATTACGCTCTTTAATTGCAGGTTCTTTGGTTTTTTTGTCTTTAACTAATTCAATACCTATCATCAAACCCATACCTCTAACATCACCAATTAATTCGTATTTTTCTTTCATTTCATTTAATCTTTTTAGTGTATAATTTGAAGCCTCTTTTATATTATTTCTTATTGAAGATATGTTTTTATTCAGGTATTTTAATGATGCATCTGCAGCTGCTACTGCAAGTAGATTACCCCCAAAAGTATTAGCATGAGAACCTTCTGGAATATCACCTAATGAAGTTTTTGTTATTGTTACTCCCATTGGAACTCCTCCTGCTATTGATTTAGCCATTGTATAAATATCAGCGGTAACGTCAAAATTATCTAGTGCTAAAAATTTTCCAGTCCTCATGTAACCACTCTGAACTTCATCTGCAACAAGTATAATGTTATTTTCATCTGCTATTTTTCTTATTTCTTTTATAAACTCTTTAGGCGGAACTATGTAACCTCCTTCGCCTTGTATAGGTTCGATAAAAATAGATGAGATTTCTTTACTAGGTATCTCTTTTTTTAATACGTTTTTCTTAATGTAATCTACGCACGCCATACCACAAGATGGATATTCTTTCCCAAAAGGACATCTATAACAATATGCGTATGGAACATGAACATTTGAATTAAAAGGACCGAAATGTTGTTTTTGAGATGATTTTGAAGCTGTGATGCCTAAAGAACCTATGGTTCTTCCGTGAAATGCGCCATAAAAAGACAAGATATACTGTCGTTTAGTAAAAATTCTTGAGAATTTTAAAGCTGCTTCGTTTGATTCGGTACCTGAGTTTGAAAAAAATACTCTACCAAAACCTTTTGGCATCATTTTTAAAAGATTTTCAACAAACTTAACTTGTTTTTCTCCGTAAAAATCAGTAAATGCACCATGAATTAAAATATCTGTTTGTTTTTTTATTGCTTCTCTTATTTCGTAATTAGCGTTTATGCCCATATTATATACAGATATAAAAGTTGAAAAATCTATAAATTTGTTTCCTGAAATATCCTCTACAAAATCTCCTTTCCCTGTTTTAGGAATAAACGGATACTCAGAACGTGTAGTAGTAATCATAACTTTTTTATCTTTTTTTATTACATCCTTAATTTCTTTGCCAATATTTGTTTTCATTTTATCAAGAAAAATATAACAAGTTATTAATATAAATGTGCCTTTTGTTTTTGTTTTTTAAATATTAATGATTAGAATTTAAAAGATTAAATTAAATAAGTAATAAAAAATAATAAATAATTAAATAGGAGTTGAGTTTGATCTTTGATTTTCAGGTAAAGGAGGGAAATTTTTCCAGTTTGGATTTGAGGTATTTGAACGGGCGTTTATATTTACCGTACTAGTTTCGTTGATAATATTTGATTTATTGGTTGTGTTTTTGATTTTTGTTGTATTTGATGAATTTAAGTTGTTTATGGTTTTTGTACTATTTGAAAAGTTTTTAGATTGTGTTATATTCTTTGTACCAAATATAAAAATAAGGCCTACGATAATTAATACTATTATTACTGCAATAGTTAACAATAATAGTCTATTCATGAAAACCAATATAATTGTCTGTTTTTAGATATTTAAACATTACTAATTATTATTTCTTTTGTGATTTCTTAGAGTCTGATTTTGCTTGTTTTTCTATTATCTCCAATGTTGTATTAAGTTGTTCTTTGTTTTTTGGATCGATCTTTTCATTTAGAAATTCTAAATGTTTTATATTACATCTTCTTTCTTTTTGCCTGGAATGACTCATTATCATTACAAAATTTTTATCTATTATTTTTGTAACAACTGCCTTTTCTCCAGAATCTCTTCCTAATTTTTTCACACATATTCTTCCTTCTTCTAATAATGCCATAAACTCACTTATTCTTTATTTTGTTATTTATATTTTTTAAGTATTAAATCTAATATCTCTTCTGGTTTTTTATTATTTGTATCTATAACTAGGTCAAAGGGTGTTTTATCTTGTCCGAAGTCTATTTTATAAAGACTCATGTAAAGTTTGTGATTTTCTTTTTCACGAAATTTAACTATTTCTTCAGTTTGTTTAGGTTCTGTTCCATCTCTTTTAGACATACGTTCTGTTCTTTCTTCCACCGATGCATCGAGCCATACCTTAAAACCTTCTTTAAAAAGCCATGGAGCGGTATAGCTTGTTACTACAATATTACCATCACGTATTCTTTTTTCCATTTTTTTATCGACTTCTTTATCAAACTCTGAATTTCTTTCTCTTTCTTTGAGAAACCTTATTCCGTCAGATGTATCCCACCAATCACTTCCCGTTGGAGAGTACCCTCTTTCTTGGGCCATTTCTTTTAGTATTTCTCCTCCACCTATGACTTCAATGTTTAACTTTTCTCCCAATAATTTTGCTACTGTTGTTTTACCTGCCGCCGGACATCCAGAAATCACTATTGCTTTCAAGAAATTCACTCAGTGAGAAATCATTTGTAGTACATATGCTTTTTGTTTTATACTTATATCATTTAACTTCATTTCTCCTTGTTCTATTCTGCTTGCTGCTTTTATTACACTACTTGAACATTTTGAACATAATGTTCCGCCAAAAAGTCTTGCGTTTGACCTTCTTGTTCTACCTCCTGTTCTTTTTAAGGATATTCCATTTAGTTCTTTTTGACAAATGGCACAATGAGGAAAATTATTCGTTCTAGATTTATAATGAATTACCTGTCTTCCTGATTTGGTAACTCTTTGTAATCTTCTTTTGCTTCTAGATCTTTGCATTGGTTTTGGCATATTAACACCGTTAATAAATTTAATATTATTATAAAATTATAAATAAATGAATATAACATATTTATAAATAAAGTTATTTAGACTTTTTTACTGTTGATTTTGGTTAGGTTCTTTGAATGATGGTTGCATTAAACCGAAATTGTATTTATCTTTTAATCTTTTTCTGTCTCTGATTGAAAATAGACCAGATAAAATCAAGCCAGTTACAAATGTAACTACTATGAATAATAATTGATAATTAAGAGTAAATCCTAAAAGTATCACTGATATTCCTGATTTTGAAAAAACCATAGGTATTAATAAATAATAAACGACCAAAAAAATTGGAAATACTATTAACATTGGCTTCATTTGATTTTTCATACTTTGCATGCTTGTATTAGTAAGGTCTTTTTGTTTTTCTGAAATCTTTTCTTTCGGAGCGTTGGTTTTGGTTAGTTCCATTAATTCTTTAGTGTGTTGATTCATTTTAGCTCTTAATTCATACATTTTATCTATATTTGAAAGCTTTCTTTGAACTAATAAAGCAAATGCAGCATATAATAATCCAGCTGATACCAATTCTACTATAAAAATATTTAACATTTTAAAACCATTTATTTTGAAAATGAATCTTTAAGAACTTTTTCTATTTCTTTTCTGATTTCATCTAATCTATCTTGTTTATTTTTTATGATATATAAAGGTACTCCAAGATAAACAGCATAATAACTTGCAAGACCTAGATTTACAGATCTGTGTTCTTCTATTTCCTCTGCAGTCTCATCCTCCCTATTTCGTGTTTTGTCACCGATTCTTCTTAGTAATATATCAACAGCTAATGCGTCTATGTAAATAATTGCTTTGACATCTTTCATTACTGAAAGATCTGATTTTGAAAAACCTGGAATATACTTATTACCACTTTTTACTGAAGTGTGAGTGTCTATAATAGCGTTTCCTTTTACTTTTTCTAATTCATCAAATACTGTTTTCCTTATTTTTAAAACTTCATGATATTTGAGTTTGTTTCTGAGTTCATCTCTTGAAATTGATTTATCTGGAACACGCTTCAGAATTTCTGTACCTATATTAAATATTTTATACTTTTTTATTTTAGAGATAATTGTAGATTTTCCAGAACCAGGTGTACCGGTTATTATTACTTTTGCCATTATATTCACAATAAATAATTAACAAATAAAAATAAAAGAGTGCCTTTTTATAAAGGCACGCACATATGTAATTTTTGCTATTAATCATCCATTCCAGGCATGCCAGGTGGCATTCCACCTGCTCCTCCTGCGGGAGATCTTCCCTTTGCACTTATCATATCATCTATTCTTAAAATAGATGAAGAGGCTTCTGTTGCGCTTGAGAAAGCTTGTAATTTAACCTTTAATGGCTCAATTACACCTAGCTTTTCCATATCCCCTATTGTGTTTTTATATACATCTATACCGTAGTTCTTACCTTCTTTATTTTTGTGTTTTGTTCTTAGGGTAACTAATGTATCTATAGGATCCATACCTGAACTATCTGCAAGAGTTTTAGGTATTATTTCTAATGAGTCTGCAAAGGCTTGAATTGCTAATTGTTCTCTGCCACCAACATCTGTAGCAAAGTCTCTTAATTTTATTGAAACTGCCATCTCTATGCTTCCCCCTCCTGTAACATACTTTCCTGATTCTATAGCGCTACTTAATGCTCCTATTACATCAGTCATTGCTCTTTCTACTTCGTCTATGGCTTGTTTTGTGCCTCCTCTTATAAAGATAGTTACACTTTTTGGATCTTTGCATTTTTCTACAAAAAGCATTTGCTCTCCGGATATTTTTCTTTCTTCTACAATTCCTGCAAAACCAAGATCTTTTTCTGTTAAATCGTCAAGACTTGTTACAAGTTTTGCTCCGGTTGCCTTTCCTAATTTTTCCATATCACTTTTTTTAACTCTTCTTACTGCAATTATTCCAGCTTTAGCTAAAAAGTGTTGTGCAACATCATCAATACCTTTTTGTACAAAAATAACATTTGCTTTGCTTTTTGATATTTTGTCAACCATTTCTTTTAACATATTTTCTTCTTGCATTAAAAATGCTTGCATCTGTTCTGGAGAGGTTATCTCTATTCTTGCATCTGTTTCTGTTTTTTCTATTTCTAAAGCAACATCTAATAGTGCTATTCCTGCATTTTTCATTAACTTTGGCATGCCAGGATGTGAAATCTCTTTGTCAATCAAAACCCCATTTATAAAGTGAGTGTCCTCTATACTTCCTCCTTCTTTCTTTTCTAATTTTATAAAGTCTCTATCTATAGATACTTTATTTCCATCCTTAATTGAAACTTGTTTTAAGGCTTGTATAGCTAACTTTGATAAATGTTTTTTTGTCATGTCACTACCTATATTTTTAGAACCCATAGATATGGTTGCTATTCTTGTTAACTTTTCATCATCATTTATATCTAATGATCCTGCCATTGAGTTAAGAACCTCTATTGCCTTATCTCTTGCCATTTCATAGCCTTTTATTATTGATGCTGGGGGAATTCCTTGATCTAAAAGATTTCCAGCATGTTTTAACATGTCTCCTGCTACGATTACCGCGCTGGTTGTTCCGTCGCCTACTTCTTTATCTTGTGTTTTTGCTATCTCTACCATTATTTTAGCTACTGGATGTTCAACATTCATTTCTTCTAGTATGGTAGCGCCATCGTTAGTTATTGATATGTCTCCTAACTCGCTTACTAACATCTTATCCATACCTTTTGGACCGAGCGTTGTTCTAACAATACTAGCTACTGCATAACCTACAGCAATATTTGTTCTTTGTGCTTCTTTTCCAATAAGCCTACTTGTTCCCTCCGGTAATATTAAATACTGTTGTCCACCTAATTGATTTTCTGCCATTTCATACACCTATTTTTTTAAATATAAAAAGATCCACTTTTAATTAATTAAGTATTCAATATATACTTCATACATACAAAGAATACATATATTTATAGCATATAAAAATATTTAAAAGTTTCTTTTAATTCTTTTCCTGCATTTTACTATATTTACGCGTTTCTATGGTATTTAACATATAACAGAGGTATAGTAAAGCTTTATATATGAAAAAATGCAAAAATTATATCGGTAGTAGAATGGAAATAAAAAATATGAATGGGGAAAAAAATAATACATATTCAACTTTAAATCAAATTGTTAAACCTAAAAAAATAGTAACTGCTGTTGTTATAGCTACATCATTAATTGGTATTTTAAGACCTTCTGAAAAGCCAGCTGATGCTAGAATGAATCCAATATTAAGAAATGTAATAAATGGTGCAATAATTGGTACAGTAATAGGTACTGAAAATGGAATTAATTGTACATTAGCAAGAAATTATGGCGGTTATTATAATGGATATTATGGTGGTTACTCACAACCTTTGATATCACCTTATCCAGTAGAACCACAGTACCAACCAACATATACTCCTTACTCACAACCTTTAATATCACCTTATCCAGTAGAACCACAGTACCAACCGACATATACTCCTTACTCACAACCTTTGATATCACCTTATCCAGTAGCACCACAGTACCAACCAACATATACTCCTTACTCACAACCTTTAATATCACCTTATCCAGTAGCACCACAGTACCAACCAACATATACTCCTTACTCACAACCTTTGATATCACCTTATCCAGTAGCACCACAGTACCAACCAACATATACTCCTTACAATACACCCCAACAAAAAAT
>JAVYRW010000010.1:0-15231 GCA_038730205.1 Candidatus Micrarchaeaceae archaeon
ACATAGTCTTTACATATTCTCAAGGTCAAGGGGTTCAACCTTCTGTAAATAATAACAAAACATCTGTACAATCCTCTTCATCTACAAATGTTGTACTAATGCCAATTCAATTAACCGATCCTCCACATGCACCATACGGCACGCAAGCAATATCCATCTTATATTCCTCATTAGCAATTCAAATAAGCAACGCTAACGGTTCATCGTGGATTTACGGTAATGGTAGTGGTCAAATAAATTTAATGTCAATAATTAATCTAACGCAGGTTATAGGGAATGTTCGTGTTCCGGTTAACGCGTCAATAAATAAGATAAAATTCAATGTAACTTCGGCTTCTATAGAAATAAATAATACTAATTACTCTGTTACAGTACCTAATGATCAGATAACTACAAACATTCATTCAAACACCAAAGCTGCATCAAATTCAAGTATATTGCTAGACCTATCACCAACAATAGCCACAATACTAACCTCAAACTCAACTGAATTTGTACTTGTACCATCTTTAAAAGCAATAATCATTGGCAGCGCAGCGGTAAGTTCAAATACTAGTAATTTGACAATAGGAGCAAGGCTTAAAATTAATTCTTCAGAACGTATAAATCTAGAAAATTCGGTACCTAACTTAACTATACTTTCATCATCATTATCACAAAGCAATTCATCTACCTTATTTTCAGTCACAATTAAAAATAATGGTAATCAGAGTGTTGTCCTTAATCATGTACTTCTTTATGGAAATATAAGTTCAAAGATATCAATAAATAGAACACCTATAATACAAATAAACGGTTCTGTAGATGGAAAAGAAGGAATAAACATCTCAAGGATAAATATATCTTCAAAAACAGGTATTAATGGTAAGTTAAATGTACAGATAAATTCTCCTCCATCTATTTATTCAAGTTCAACCTCAAATTCTCATGTAGCATCTGGTTTGTCTATAACTGTAAATACCTCAAATTCAAAAGACACTTCAAATGTGGTATCTAGCGATAATTCAACAGACACAACAAAAATAAATGAAACCTCAGTTTCAGAAAAGCAAAATTCTTCAATTTCATCTAACGAAAATTTGAACAATACAAATAATAATACATTGAGTGTAGAAGAACATGTTGGAGTTGGCTTAGTAAACTTTAAGGTTCTAAACTTTTTAATAACACAGAATGCAAATCTAACACTTCCTAGGACTTTAGCTGAATTCGAAAGCGTAGGTTATACTATACAACCTGGCGCAACTACAACATTCCAATTTAATGGAGCTATAATATTTGGTAATGAAAATAATGCCATATCTGCAGAAGTTTCTCCTGGAAGTGTTTATAATATAAGAGTAGGGGGAGAGGAAGGTGCTTCAGCATCCGGTACTGTAGTTGCTTCATAACATTAACAAGATGAGCTAAGATTTTTATTTAATGACCAATTACATTTTATATTAATGGTCATCATCACTAACAGTAACTATTTCTACATCGAATCCATCCATATAATCAAAGATTATTTTTATCGGTTGTTGTTCTTCTTACATGATCCTTGTGTGTATGTTGAACTACTTGATAACTTAAGATAAAAAGATAGATTTGATTTAAAATATACTGTCTTTCCAAGATCATTTGTAAATACAATTATACCTATAGAGTCTAATGAATTAGTACTTACGATTAATTGATAACAAGGAAGTCCTGCCGATATATAACAATAAGAGGAGCCATATGTGGTTTATGAAGAATTTGATGTATTACAAAATAAATAGTTATTGCTATTATTAAAAGAATAATAGCCCATGAACATGATACAAGATACTCTACTTTAGTAATCTAAATTCAAGTATTTTATATAATATTTCTAATTATACCTTTGATGACTCATTTGCAAACGCATCTAAATACGAATATCATAGAAAAAGGATGTGTTAATGTTAAAAGACCTGATAGTACTCCTACAAATATAATTGTTTATCTATATTTATGGTTGATAAGTTAGAAGATAAGTTTTTGCTATGTTCTTTATAAAAAATCTTTAGGTATAATGTGAATAAAATAATTATCATAAGTGGAAAACCTATTAAATAATTATGTTGAGGTGCAAAATTAATACCTATTTATAAAATTAAAATAAATATATCAATTTTTACCTATGAGAATTTAACTTGAATATAATATAGCCCCGGGAGGGAATCGCACCCTCGACCTCTTGTTATCTCATTATTTTTATAAATTTTATTAAAAATTTTTACGAGACAAGCGCTCTACTACTGAGCTACCGGAGCATATATATTTATTTAATTTATTAGATATAATACTTACTGCTTTCTTATATAAATATATTTAAATTATACAATATAAATATTTTTTTGAAAAAGGTAGCTAAATGGCAATAGATGATTCTAAAAATAGTGATGTTTCTACACAAGTTAATAATCAAAGTAATACTAAAGTTAATAACCCTAATAATATTGATGGTAATGAAGCACAACAAACTATAATGTCTAAAAGTAAAAAATCATCAAAAATATATCTACTAATTATAATTGTAATTTTGGCTGCTGCATTTGTTTTTATTTATATTTTTTTACCTAGTAGTTTTAATATAAACTCCATTAAAACTACTTATATAAGTTCAACAAATATAAGTACAACAAATGTAATTAATACACAATCGCAAGATATAAGTTCATGTACAACAATTAATCAACCTGGAGTTTACAATATTGTTGGGAATATAACTACGGAAATAAAAAGTGGAAGTTGTATAAATATAGTAACTAATAATGTTGAAATAAATGGCAACCATAATCACTTAATCGGCAGCGGACCTTATATTGATGTGACTCCTTTCACCTATGGAATAATGCTTTCAGACGTTTCAAACGTTACAATAAATAATCTAAGCATTACAAGATTTTCTTATTTATTATATTTAATGAATTCCCATAATAATAATTTAATTGATCTAGAGTTATCTAATTCTACGGTATCTGGTATGTTTTTTAATAATTCTTCTTCTAATAAAATTTTAAATAGTACAATATATGGATCACAAAGTTTATCCGGAGGAGTAAATATAAAAAGTGGGAATAAAAACTCTTTTATTGGAACATCATTTATAAATAATGCGTATTACGGATTGTATATAAATAGCACTGATAATGTTTTTAATAGGGATATATTCTCGGAAAATCCTACTGATTTAATTTGTGGTTCTAATGCAAATATAAGGGACACAAATAATTTTTCAAACACAAATTGTCAAAGCAATCAATTTTGTAATTTTGCAACTTGTACTTCAAATGATTATTACAGCATAAAAAATGTTAAATTATCCAAAAATATTAACACTTGCGGTGTAATTAATAATTATGGTACATACACCATCTTTCAAAATCTTAATTTAAGTCAATATGTTGTAGGATCCGCACAATATCCTTGTTTAACAATTAATAGTCCTAATGTAAGACTTAACTGTAATAATAAAACTATATATAACTCTTATTACGGTATTTATATTGATAATCTTTACAATACAACTTTAGAAAATTGTAAATTAGAAAATGATACTTATGGAGTATTTGTTAATAGTGCAATAAATACAAATCTAAATTATATAAATTCAACTGAGGGTAAATATGGCATTTATATTGTAAATTCTACTTCAGGTACTATAAATAATTCAATTGCAAATAATAACGAAATAGGTGTTTATGAAAATCAAAGTTCAGGTTTTGAAATACAAAATGTCATAACAACTGGAAATATTTATGGTGAATATTTAAATGACGGTCAAGCAAATAACTACAATAATATTAAAACAATAAACAACTTAGGCGGAGATATTTATTGTTCAGTTAACACATATAACTCCTTATCAGTAGCAACTGTTACTAATGCAAGCTGTATAAGTACTGATTGTCAATTTGCATCAAATGAATGTACTAAAATACTTTCACCTCCATTAGCTGTAATCCCAATAGTTAATTGTCAAAACATATCAATTCCTGGAAGTTACATGTTAACTAACAATATATCTTCTTATAATACATGTATTACTATTTCAACATCAAATGTAACATTAAAATGTAACAATAAATTAATTATCGGTGGGAATAATGGTTACGGAATAATAGATAACGGAAACAATGATGTTAGTATTTCAAATTGTAATATTGAAAATTATAATTATGGAATTTATGCATCTAATCTTAAAAATATTAACATTGAAAATGTTACAATTTCAGGAGTAAATACTGGTTCTGTATATAAAAATGTGACTAGTGGTTATGAAGGAGAAGTTAAAATATCACAATTTAAATACTCTGGAATTTCACTTATAAATAGTAATAATCTGTACATAAATAAAAATACTGCAAATGGAGGACTGTTCAACGCAACGGGATTCATAATGAAAAATGTTAATGATAGTAATGTTAGTGATAATATAGGAAATAACAATCAAGTTTACGGGTTTAGCTTTGTAAACTCAACAAACAATATAGTTTTAGGAAACAGAGCATTAGATAATAACATACAAGATTATTATTGTGGTAGTAATGAGAATATTAATTCAAATAAAGTTAATATAAACACAGGTATTAAAAAATCAGGTTGTCCTTGGTTGGTTGTGGTAAATCCAGCTGTATCAAACGAATGTTTTAATTTTGAAAATTCAGGTTTTGTTAATTTTGAAAGCGACGAAGTTTTTATATATGGTGATACCTGTTATGTAATAAATGACCTGAACGGAAAAATAACTAATAATAGTGATATAAACTGCTTTGGTCATACTATCTACGCTACAAATGGCGGAATATTTGCAAATGTTAATACAACTGGGGTAACAATATCCAATTGTTATCTTATTGGTTTCACATATCCAATTATAGATAAAGCAACACACTTTTCATTAAACAATGTAACTATAATAGGAGCTAAAGAAGCAATAAATGTAAGCAATTCTAATTATCTGAAAGAAAACAATGTTACTATAATCAATTAGCTATATTTTTTTGATTTTTTCCCAATTTTCAATTGGACCTTTTTTTAATTCAAATATCTGAACATATTCTGGTATTTTTACATCCTTTATCTTTTCATAGCACTTATTATCTCTCAATTTCAATTTTGTTTTTAATAATTCAAACTCATATTCTAATTGTTTATCATTAAGAGGAATTTTAATATCTTTATTTACTAAATTATGATTTATTTTATCTTTAGAAAAATAATAATCCCTTGAAACGGATTCTAAATAAACATAATACAAATAAGTATTGATTCCCACTATGGGATCTTTTAATTTTTTAAATCTTTCTAACTGCGGGTGATTTTTATAACCTTTCGTTTTACCTTCTAATACTTTTTTGGCTAATAGTCCTTCTCTCCAAACCGCAAGCAAACCTTTTGTATCTAAATATGAGTGTTTTAATGACCATAATCGCATATAATCCACTTATTAAATTAGAAAATTAATTTATTAATTTTATGTTATTTATTATATATGTGATTTAATGGAAAGTTGTATATTTTGTAAAATTATTTCAGGAGAAATTCCTTCAGTAAAAATATGGGAAGATTATAATTATCTTGCATTTCTTGATATTAATCCAAATACAGAGGGAATGACTATATTAATACCAAAAAAACATTTTAATTCTTATATTTTTGATTTAAAAGATATAGATTACTCTGAGATACTTCTCGCAGCAAAAAAAGTTGGAAAAATCTTAGATAAAAAATTAAATGTAAAAAGAACAGCTTTAGTAATTGAAGGTTTAGGAATAAATCATCTACATGTTAAGTTATATCCTCTTCACGGTTTGAAAGATTTATTTGAGGAAGTTGTTTCAAAAGATATTGTATACTTTGAAAAATATCCAGGTTATATAACGACACAACTAGGCCCAAAAAAATCTTTTGAAGAATTAAACAAAATCGCAGAAAAAATTAAAAAACAGATTTAAACATTTTTACCTGTTAAAACCACAACAGTTTCATTATCATATAAATTAAGTTTTTTGTAAGCTGCAATGGGAGCAACTCCGGCAAGTTCAATTTCAAGTCCGTAATCCTTATAAAATATTTTTTGTTCATTTTTCATTTCAGTTTCTGTTACTGTTACTATATCTGAATCAAGCTCCTTCATATACTCTAAAGCTTGTACTCCAAAAGTAGGATAACCTACTGCAATTGCATCTGCATTTGTTTTAGGCATTTCATATCTTAATACTGATTTATTTTTATAAGCAGTATACAAAGGTTTACATGTAGCGGATTGCACGCCTATTAATTTCGGTAAATGTGTTTTTGGGTAGTTATCCTTAATTTCTTTTAATGACTTAAGCATTCCTGAAAATAAGGTAGCATTTCCTATAGGAACTATTATATTTCTAGTATTCCGTTGCTGAGCCAATATCTCATATATTATGGTCTTTTGACCTTCTTTTCTGTAGCAGTAATCTCCTGTTATAAATTCCTTTTTTTTGAAAGCATGTTTTTCAGCTAGTTTTTGAGCAGTTGTAAAATCTCCATTAACTTTAATTATTTCTGCATTGCCTGTTTTTTTAATATTATAAATTTTATCTTTATTAGCATTCATACTCACATAAACTGTTGCCTTTATTCCATAAAATTTTGCATAGTATGCTATCGAGTAAGCCATGTTACCTGTTGATGCACATACAACTTTTTTATAATTATAATCATTAGCTTTAGCAATTTCTATAACTGAACCACGATCCTTAAATGATCCAGTTGGATTTTGAAACTCAAACTTTAAAAATAACTTTTCTTCAGAATTACTTTTAAGTAATTTAGTTAAACCTACCGAGTATTTTTTATAAGATCTAGATGAAGGTAGAATATCCGAATAGCCCCAAAAAGATTGAGGCATATCCATAAAAAGCTCATTTGTAAATTTGTATTCTACCTCTAGCACACCATGACACTTTTCACATAATTGTGAATCATACTTGTTTTCGTATATGCTATTACAAGTAAGACACTTCAATTTATAATCCATAAAAACTCATTTTTACATGTTTTTCTGCTTTTTTTCATTTTGCTTATTATGTGATATATTATGTGAATGTGACTCCATCTCAAATAATATTATTATAATAACTGGAAATCCCATTATTAAAATTTGTAATACTTCTCCAATAGGTATTATTGAAATTAATACTATTATATAAAGAGATATACCTGCATTTGGGGAAATTTTATTTATTTTATTAAATAAATGTGTAAAATTAATTCCATTCTTTTTTCCTACAAACTCTGATAAAGCTATACCTATAGCAATTAAATAAAAAATACCCTGTATTACACTAAAATTAAAAAGACCATAACCTAAAAATCCATTTCCAAAGGTTAATTGTTCTATAAAACCTCCAATAAATCCTAAAATAGCTATTATTAATACTGGTGAAAAGTTAATTTTTAAATTATATAAACCTTTTATAATTGCATTTACATAATCAACAGTTTTATTATTTAATATACTTTTTGACATTTCCCCTAACGATGAGATATACCAAGTTAATATTATTAAACTTAATGCAGTTTGAAAACCAGGTAATAAAGATCTAAAAAATAAACCAATTGTTAAGCTAATTATAATCGTAAATATTCCATAAATTATAAAAAATATAATTATAAATAGTACAAACATAATAAAAAAATTTACTATATTGCTCTCAATAATTTTTAATGCATTATCAAATAAATCTACCATTTTCTCATTCCTTTTTTAATATAATACCTTAAAACACTTTAAATAATGTATGCATTTTAGCATTATACTTTTTGAAAGTAATAACATATAAAAATGTATTTATCTATTGTTATGTTGAGCTTTTGTAATTTGTGTTATAATGAAGGAGAAAAAACCTACTGGTATAACCGGTCTTGATATTATGTTAAAGGGAGGTATACCTGAAGGAAATCAAATAATAGTAGAGGGTGGACCGGGAGTAGGCAAAACACTATTAGGTTTTGAATTTTTATACAGAGGCGCTGAAAAAGGTGAAAATGGAATTTTATTTTCTTTCGAAGAAGACAATATTAGTATAATTGAAAATGCTAAAGCTGCATTTACTTCTTTTAATCAAATAGATTCATTTTTAGAACAAGGCAAATTAACTATTTTAGGTTCCGAAGACACTAAACAATACATACAAAAAAATAAAGATAGCACCGCTTATTCCTTTGGTAGTTTTATTTCAGAATTAGATTCATTAATTCAAACTCATGGTGCAAAAAGAATAGTTATAGATTCTATATCGGTAATAAGATTGTTTATACCAAATTTATTAGATTACAGATACTTATCTACTAGTTTATCTTCAGTATTAAAAAGGAAAAATTTAATATCATTTTTAATTCAAGAAAAAATTACTTTAAAAAAATCAAATACGATCTTCCAGCCTGAGTCATTTATTTATGACGGTCTTATCTCTTTATTTTTTACTGGAAACGATATTGATAACAGAATTCCAATGTTAGAAATAATAAAAATGAGGGGTACAGAACATACTTATCCAGCGGTGCCATATGAAATAATAGATACTGGTTTTAATTTACTTCTTTCAAATAGATTTGATACAACTAAAAAATAATTATATATTATTTAATCTAATTTTAATTTCTTCAGCATTAAGTTTTGTAGTAAGTAATGGTATTTTTTCTATCTGTGAAATTTTAATAGCTAATTTATCTACTGTATCTAAATTTTGTATTACGACTAATTTAGGCTTTATTGGAGCTACTCGTACAACTACCATAGGTGATCTACCTGTACTTACTTGATCAAATATAAATGCTCGTTCATTAGTTGCTCCAAAAAGTCTTGGGTATTCTGAAGGAGAAATTTCAAGAATAACACGTAAACTATCTAAAAGTGTATACCCAAATAATTTCATAGAATCTAAATAATTAGGATTTGTAACTACCTTTGCATCTATTAACCTTACCATATCTGTACCAGTTATCGGTGCAGAAAAATCATGTACGAAATAAAATGAACCTTCTTCATTTTTTACTCCTTTATTAAACTTTTCAAGATTTCTTATCACTTCTCCTCCTCTTTGATTATCAATTGTAACTAATGCTTGAATGAATCTTTTTATTATACCTACTCCTGGACTAGCTCTTCTATTGCCTTCGTAATCACTAATTGTAGAAGTAGATATTTTAAGATAACGAGCAAGTTCTATCTGTGAAATCCCGAACAATTCTCTCCATTTTTTCATCGTACTTCCTGGAGTATCAGATAATGCTATTTCTCCTGCTATTTTCTCTTGTAATGTATCCATAATTATATTATATATAACAAGTTCTTTATTACTTCTTATAAATTAATAAAAAATAAACATTAATAATTTATTTTAAATTTCCTTTATTTTTTCTTTTCTTGTATTTTTTATTATTTATGCTCTTTCTTTTGGAATTTTTATCTATTTTTTTGTAAATATCATTTATCTTTTGATCAAAGTTCTGTTGTTCTGTTTTATCGTATCTCTTTCTTAATAATCCAAAAACTATAAGTAATATGCCTATAATGAACATAATTGAAGAAACAAGACTTCCAGGGACAAAAACGTTGCTGTAATAAACACTACTTTGATTTAGAGAAGAAAATGGGTATTCATAATATTTGTAAGTTATATTTGCATATGTTACATTTTTATTATAAAATTCTAAATAATAAGTACCATTCTGGTACTCTAAATTTTGTTGATTGTTATGTGTTCCGTTATAAAAATATGTTGGTTTTTTATACCCATAACTTGATAAATTTGAATTATATGGGTAAGTAGTTCCTTCAGTTGCATTTTGTATCCATACATAAAGACCTTTACCTTCCAATTTTATTGTTTGATTATTATCAATTTGATTTTTGTTTGCAGTATATATATTTGAATAATCTTTTCCTGTTTTATTAAGAAGATAAAAATTTATTGGCACTGTCGAAGTATAACTTAAAACAAAAAAACTTTCATTAAATATCTGTATAGTATCAGTAACTGTTGTATTTGGTGCAACTATTATTTTGTTAATTTGTGTATTATTATAATTAATCTGAGAAGTTATACTTGGTCCTATTACCGAACCTGCTATTAAAAAACTAAGTATTGATAATACCACTCCTATAATTACAATTCTTTTATCCAAAAGAGCACCAATAAAAATTAGTAAGGAAAGAATATAAATATAACTATAAATAAAAAATATAAGGTAATTATCTGGAAAATAATAAAAAAAGTAATAATAATTCTTCCAAAATTTTTTCATTAGATGGATTTATAAAAAAACACAGTTCATTAATGTCATATTTTTTCATAATTATATTTTTACTTATAATGATCTTTTTATATACAATATTTGTACATCCAGTTTCTTCAAATAACCCTACAAATAATTGTTCAGGAATACTTCTTTCTTCATATAAAGATTCTTGTATACTAAATCTTGCTGAAAATCAAAGTTCTCCATATTTATGTGAACAACTTCCCTCTAGTTTAGCAAATCAATGTTATTTCTACATAGCACAAAGTACTCTAAATGATACATTATGTTATAAATCAGGTTCTTTTTATTCACAAAGTTGTACTAATTATATAGCTATAAAAACAAATAACCCCTCATTGTGTTCTAAACTTATAAGTGGTAACGCTACAGAATGTGCAGTTAAGTTAGCAATAGAAAACAATAATTCTTCTATATGTAACTATATTACAAATACCTCCGAAAATTTAATGTGCTATTCTTCATTAAATTTATCTTTAGCTTATAAAACAAAAAATTTATCTTATTGCAGTATAATGAGTCCGGTAAAAAATAATACAATTTCAAATAATATTATATATTATTCTGGTTTAAATTCTTTAGAAAATACTTCAAATTCTAATATATTTTATGTATCTCCTTTTAGTTATATAGAATCACTTCAAAATATTTCATATAGTCCTAAAAATATTTGCTATATTGCAATTTCGTTAAGCTCCAAAAATTCATCATACTGTAAGTTAATTAAAAATCAAACTCTTTCCTCTCTTTGTATTTCTTCTTCTTATTATCTTAAAAATAATACAAAAACAAACAATACTTTAATTGGAAATAACTCAAATTTAAACATATCAAAAGAATTTTTAAAGAAATTTAATTATTCATCCATTTTAGATTCATGTTTGAATTACAGTTCATCTTCAAATATTAATCCTTTCGGTTGTAATTACACTATTTCAATCATAAAAGCAATAACTGCACAAAATGTTAGTTACTGTCCAAATAATAACATTACTTATTCTTACCAGTGTTATTATCTTTTAGCAAAAACTTTAAATCAAACAAAGTACTGTTCTTATATATTAAACGCAACAGAAAATAATGCATGTTATCAAACAATAACAAATAATATCTCTAATACGTGATGTTAATTATGGAAGGATTAATAACAACTATAAAAATACTTGGTAATTCTAAAAAATATAATTTACTTTCAATTAAAAATAATTCAATAATTTTAAACGAAACCATTTTAAAAGAAGACATTGTTTTAGGCAGTTTTGTAAAAATAGATAATTTGACAAATAAATTAGTAGATATACAAGAACCATCAGAAAAAAATATATTAGAAATTAAAGAAAACCTCTTAAAATTAATCGATAAAGAATTAAATAGAAATGAATATGTATCAGAAATAAAAGAAGTAAATTTAGTAATAAATAAGATTACTCCAATTCTTAAAAAATATGCAAAAATATTTTTATTAAAATTATTTTTTGAATCTCCTATTATAATACGTTTTCATAATGATGCAGATGGTTCTTCAGGAGCTTATTCAATTTATCTTTCAATTTTAGAAATATTTTTCAAATTTAATATAGAAATTAAATCTAACATAAATTGGTTAATGCAAAAAAACGTTGTTTATGAATTAGGAGATGCTATTTATGATAAAAATCTTGAAAATTATTTTTCTAATTTAGAAAAACCGCTTTTATTCATAACTGATTTTGGAACATCTACTCAAAGTAACAAAGGCATAGAAAAAATATCCGAAACTTTTGATATTATATGGCTGGATCATCATCCTATAGAAAAAGGATTTATAGGCCAAAAATTTATAGGGTATTTAAATCCATGGAATGTTGATTCAGATTCAGAAATAACTGCAGGTTTTCTATCATCTTTGTTTGGTTACGTACTTTCTGGAAAAATATCATCTGAAATAGTTAACGCATCATTTATAGGAGATTATAGTAAATATGCCAATCTTAAAAAACCAGGCAATGATCTTGCGTTATTTTTAGATATGGCAACAAGCGATCCTTCTATATTGGGTAGTTATAATCCCAAAAATATAACACCTATCGAATTACACCAAATAATTAGTGACAAGGAAAAGTACTTATCTTTTGTAAATACTGCTAAGATGAAATTAGAAGAAGCAATAGAAAAAGCTAAAAATACAATTAAAAAATATAAAGCAAACGAAACTACAATTTATGTATGTGATTTTTCTTCGATAAAAAATAAAGAAAGTAAATATCCATTACCCGGAAGATTTTCCTCAAAATTACTTGATGAATTATTATTAAACTCAAAAAACTCAATACTTTTATTACATTTCGGTGTTTATATATCAATAAGAATACCTAAAGATTTATCAGAAAAAGTTAAAATATTAAAAATAATTGAAGATTTAAAATCAAATAATGATGAAGTAGATTCGGGAGGAGGACATTCGTCTGCTGCAAGTATAAAACTATACGATTCAGCTGACAAAAAATTTTATATAAAATTAATAATAGAAAAAATAAAAGAAAATTTAACTTAAACCAAAAATATTCAAAAGTAATAAATATATTAAGTTGTAATTTATTTCAATATTTGGTAATATTATGGTAAATAAATTTATTTGGATTGGTTTGATTATACTTGTAGCTTTAATATTTGTACTCTTATTATTTTTAAGTAAAAATTCTATTGTTTCCTCTAAACAAGTAAGTTACGATAATGTTTTAGTTTTACAAAGTTTTTTAGCTAAACTTAACATTTCAAATTCATTAAGTAATAATATAGGGATAGGTATAGCTTCATATCAAAATGTAGTTTCAAATATTAAAAATAAATCAGAATTAAAATTGAATAATAAACCAGAAATACTTTACATGGGGGCTGAGTATTGTCCTTTCTGTGCAGCAGAAAGATGGGCGATGATAATAGCATTATCTCGTTTTGGAACATTTTCAAATCTTCATTTTATGACTTCATCCGCAACGGATTACTCTCCATCTACTCCTACATTTACATTTTATAACTCAACATATGATAGTAATTATATTTCATTTGTAAGCGTAGAACAAACAACAAATCAACCTTCTGGAAATGGTTATAAAACTTTACAAACTCCAAATACAACTCAATATAATTTAATGGCTGATTATGACGGTGGTGGAAGTATCCCTTTTGTTCTTTTTGCAAATAAAAGCGTTCTTATTGGTGCTACATATGATCCTTTATCTGTTTTAGATAATTATAATTGGTCAACTGTAGCTTCAAATCTACAAAATGCATCTACACTTCAGGCACAGGCCATTATAGGTTCAGCAAATCTTATAACTACTAAAATATGTGAAGCAGATAATAATACTCCAAGTAGTGTATGTTCACAAATTTATGTAAAACAAATAGAACGATTAACATGATTAAAAATTCTAATTTAAAAATTATTAAAAATATAATGATAATTCTATCAATTATAGGTTTAATAATCTCTATTTATTTATCTATTTATCATTTTTTAGGCGTTCCTTTATATTGTTCTACTTCTGGCATTATTAATTGTAATAATGTTATAAATAGTCCGTACGGTTTTATTCTAGGAATACCTGTTTCTGATTTTGGTGTTTTATTCTTTTTAATTGAGTTATTTACAATTTTTTTAATAAAGGATTCATTTGCAAAAATATTTGTTAATGTGGTTGGAATTGCATTTGTTGCCTATTTTCTTTATGCTGAATATTCTGTCGGTAATATTTGTGAGTACTGTACTTCAATTCATATAATAGTATTAATACTTTTAATACTCTCTATTTATTTATATAAAAAAGAAAATAAAAATTAAATTTTTTCTTCAGTATTTTCTAGCGCTTTTTCTTTATTTGCAGCTCCAGCATAAAAGAAAATTCCAATTGATTCTATTACATTTGTTAAAAATACCGTTATAAATATAAGTCCTAAAACTGCAGAAATATCTATGGGTATTGGTAAATTAGTATTAATTAATAAAAGTCCAATAATTATTGGAGATAAACCTCTAGCTACGTCAAAAGTAGATAATATTCGTTCACTACTTTTTTTATCTTTATTTGTAAAGAACTCTCCAAGAACAGGTAACGATGTTCTTCTCATTAAAATTATGGCAATACTTAAAATAACACTTATTAAAAATATATAAAGTAATGAAATAGATCCTGTATTAAAGCTAAATATGGACCCAACATATACAAAAAAGAATGTACTTATAAAAAAAGTAATTTCTTTTTGATAACCCACTATGTGATCAAATTCAGGTTTAACATTGTAAAAATATTTATCAAAACTTTTAAACAATTTAGGTAAATTGGAAAAAATTATTGCAAAGACAAATACGGTTACTGCTCCATTAAGTCCTAAAGCCGTTGCAATACCATAGTTCGCAATAACTAATGTAATAGTGAGCATCCATGAATATTCTTTGCTATACTCATGAAATGTATGCAAAAGAAAAGTCCATATGAATGCAGATATAACTCCTAAAATACTAGAAAGAACAAAAAAGTAAAATACACTTGTTGCTATTCCAGTAACAGAAAAAGCATTAGTTTGCAAGAGGCTTATAAGTATTAAAGGTATTATAAGTTGTACAGAATCTGAAGCTACACTTTCAAAAACAAGTATATTATTTAATCTGGGGTTTATTCTAGCTATTCTACTTAATGTCGGAAATATAGCGGAGCTAGGTCCGGCCAATGAAAATCCAATAATGAAAGAAAGTATTGGATTCCATCCAGTTAAAAGGCCTATTATTATACCTAAAACTATTCCTGTAGCTATAGATAATGGTAAGAAGAATCTGGTAGCCTTAAATAATTCTAATTCCTCTATATTTATCCTTAAGCCTACATCAAAAAGAATAAATGCAATAGCAATTGAACTTACTAATGAAGCAATATCTATAAGCAA
>JAVYRW010000011.1:0-15044 GCA_038730205.1 Candidatus Micrarchaeaceae archaeon
ATTGATTTTTTCTTTTGATTTAAAAACATTTCAAGTATTTCTTTAGTTGTAGTTGCGTCTTCAGGTTTTTTATCACGTGTACCTTCACTTACAATTCTTGGAAATCTTAGTGCATAGCCTATATCTTCTTGAGAATAAGATTCCTTTCCACAAGTGTGAGTCGGAGAACGAGTTATCTCGTCTGCACGTACCTCTACAACGTATTTAGGTTCAACCCAAAAATCAGGTTCAATTTCAGATTCAACTCTGACTGGTTTTTTCTTTACTTTGATTTTGTCTAGAAGTTCTTTAAAATATGACATTTGTTGTTCGGTGAAACCAGTCCCTATTTTAGTTATACTTTCAAATATATCTTTTTTATCGTTATAAACTGCAGCAAGAAGTCCCCCTAAACCAAACTCTGTTCTCGAACCTTTCCCTAAGTAGTAACCAATTATAACTAAATCAACTGTATCAGAAAGTTCACTTTTGTAACTTCTTTTCATTTTTATCCAGCTGTATTTTCTTGCACCTGCTACATATGTAGAAGAAAGATCTTTAGCTACAATACCCTCTAGGCCCTCTGATATTTGTTTATTGAAAAATAACTCTAACTCTTTTTTTGTTTTTGCTATTATTTTTGTTGAAGGAAGTATGAAAATTTTTTTGTTTAATATTTTTTCAAGTACTTCTCTTCTTTCTGCATAAGATTTTTCCATTAATGATACTCCATTTAAATACATTATATCAAATACAAACAAGTGAAGAGGCATTTCCAAACTTTTTTCCTCGACTCCGTGTTTCCTTTTTCTTTGAATTGTTTCTTGAAAAGGTCTGAATTCATTAGTAACTTCATTATAAGATATAGCTTCTCCTTCAATTATTGCAGTTTCTACGGACATTTCTTCAAATGCATTTTTAATTAGATCAGGAAACATTTTTGTCATTTTTTCTAAGTTTCTTGAAAATATTTCTACTCTTTTTTTCTTTTTATCTATATGCAATTGTGCTCTTAAACCGTCATATTTACCATCTACTGCACAAACATTTTCCATTCTTTCCATAATTTCTTCAAAATTTTTTGCACGTTCTGCAAGCTCTGGACGTATTGGATTAAATAAAGATACTTGTATTTTATTAACACCAGTTAGTCCTTCTTCAAATAATTTAAAACCTACTTTTCCTAAATCACTGCATAGATTATATGCACTTTCTAAAGTTTGTTTTGAATCCCTGTTCCCTGTTTGAGATTTAGATAATGCTTCCAGTATAGTTGCGTCTCCTAGACCTAAACGCAAAGTACCTAGTGAAAATCGTATAATATATTTGGACTCAAGAGGAGATGAATCTGATATAAGTCCAGCTAAAAGTTTAATTTTAATATCTTGACTACCAGTACCTGAAGAATCTGCAATTTTAGTTAATAACTCAAATACTTCATTAACTGTAAATTTTTTATTATGAAGTTTTTTTAATTTTGTATTTATTTTTATTTCTTCGGTAGCTGTACCTAAATCACCTTTTGAATTAAAAATCTTGGTTATTTGCTCTTGTGAAATGCCTGTTGCTAAAGTTAATGAAGAAATTGCAAGTTTTTCTGCAATTCCAATTTCTTTTCCTTCAAATGCAGGAGAAAGAACGCCCTGAGTCAAATAAATTAATTGTTTTATTTCGTCTTTTGAAGATTTTGAAAAAAGTTCTGAAAGTATATCAATCATAGTAAGTCTTGATGAAACATTTTCTAATTTAAGATAGTACTCTGCAACTTCTGAAAATAACATTGTATCATTTTTATAAATCTTAAATCCTAAGAATTATTAAATGTTGTAGTTTCAAATATATTTATGGTAAACGAGGTAGTTACTGGAGTTGATCAGATAATTAGTTATCTTTCAATTAAAGGCGAAACTAATATAAATAAACTTTCAGAAGATATAGGCATAAATGTTGAAACGATAATGGAGTTAGCTAAAGCACTTGAAAAGTTAAATAAGATAAAAATAACACATAAATTAGGAAGAGTTTACGTTAAAATAAAATAATTATTTTAAATTATTTGTTATTTTTAGTCGAACAATGAAGTTAATATAAAGAGCCTTGTTTAAAAACTCTAAATCTGTCTAAAACCCTTTTTGTTTGATAATAAAAATACAAAGCATCACTTTTGATGCTAAATCTTCTTTGTTCTCCTTTATATTGTTCATCTTTTTAACCGATAATTATGAGAGGAGCTACAACTCCGCTTTAGAATAAACCCCAGTCTGAGAGTGGTAGCCGATTGATTTCTGTATACGACATAAGTCTGTCCAAAAGTCTGAAAATTGTCCATAAAGTAAGAGTCTTTGAACAAAGCTAATATAAAGGAAACTTATATAAGTATTTATTTATTATTCATTATGTGATACAATATGGTCGCAAATGTAGTAACCGGAATAGACTCTTTGCTTAAGTATGTTAATGAAAATGGCGAGATTGATGCTCCCAAATTATCAAATATTCTGAATGTTAATGAAACAACATTATTAGAATGGTCAAAGGCACTTGAAAAAGCCAAACTCGTGCGTTTAGTTTACAAAATGGGAAAAATGTATATAATACCTACTTCTGATAAAGTTGTTTTAAATAATAAATCTTCTATTAAAGGATCAACTGAAGTAAATAATTTAAGTAATGAAAATATTCAAAATATCAGTGAAATAAAATCAAATGTGATAAGTGAAAATTTAAATTTACAGAAAAGGAATATGGATATTTTAAGTAATAAGATAAAAATCTTTAAAAATTATTTTGAAAACACTGAAAAGTTTTTGAAAGAAAATGATCCTATAATTAAAAATGCAACTAATGAGTTAGTTGCTTATAACGCAGAAGCAAAAAAGAACTTTATTGACATTAAAACATATTTAGATCAGATGAATAACAGTATAGAAGGATTAAAAAATAGAGATTTCGATTTTAGTAAAGAGTATTTATCGTTTCAAAATGTTGATATTGTATCAAAAAACGCAAGGGAGATAATTGATGACTTAAGAAGTAAATCCACATACATGAGAAGTTCGATAAAAGATTTGATAAATGAATTTAACAAAAAAATGTATAACGTGAAAGAACAACTTTCTAATATGGAAAAGGATTTAAAAGAAAAAGATGAACAAATTAATAATCTTGAAAAAACAATTTATTCACAGATTTCTAGTTACAATGAAAAACTTGAACAGTATAAAAAAAATCAAGCTGAGATAAATATGAAAATTAAAAAAGATAGAGTTGCAATATTGGATAAATCATCTAAATCTAAAGAAGAAATTGAAAAGATATTTAATTTAAGTAATAAGCAGTATCAAAAAATAGAAACAGATGTAAATAAAGGATTAGATACCATAAAAGAATATGAACTAAAATTAGACGAAATTAAAAAATATAATATTGAAATAAAAAAAATATTTGATGACGTAGATAATATTAAAAAAGAGATTTCTGACCTTCAATCAGAACTTAAAAAAACTAATTCAAAAACAAAAGTTAAAAATTCATCTGAAAGATATAATGAAATAATAGAAAACGAGAAAAAAACAAATGAAATAAGTAACAAAATTAAAAATGTTGATGATAGATTTTCAAATATAGGAAATACTTCTGAAAATGAAAATGTAGTATAATTATGAGTTAGAGTTTATGGTAAATGAAGATATAAAATTAACACAATACAAATTTAATGCACACGGTTTGGAAATTAATATAGATATAACAAAGAAGGGAGATTTTGTACCTACATATACAGTAAGTTATAAAGGAATAGGCGAAGCTACTAAAATTTTATTAACATCAATAAGACCTGAACTTCTCGCTGCAGTTCCAGTAGATCAGCAACGATTACAAGACGAAAAATATATTAAGGAGCTTAATGATCTTTATGAAAAATCGGCAAGTATAATTTTAGATAAATATTTACCTGGAATAAGTCAAGAAATGAAAAATACACTTATTTCATATATAATAAATATGTTTTTAGGTTTGGGAGATTTAGAAGTTTTTATAGCAGATGAAAATCTTGAGGAAATAGCAGTGAATACTGCTAGTGAACCAATATGGATTTTTCACAAAGATCATGGATGGTGTAAAAGTAATTTAAAACTTCAAAGTGAGGAAGAGATTTATGAAATATCAGAACAAATAGGCAGAAAGGTAGGAAGAGAAATAAGTAATTTAATACCAATAATGGATGCTGAGTTACCAGATGGTTCAAGAGTAAATGCAACATTATATCCAATATCAGTGAAAGGAAATACTATAACAATAAGAAAATTTGCTAAGAATCCATGGAGTATGCCTGCTCTTGTAGCAAATAAAGCACTTTCTCCAGAGTTAGCCGGATTAATTTGGCTAAGTATACAGAACGAAATTAGTATTCTAATATCAGGAGGTACAGCTAGTGGAAAAACAAGTTTTCTTAATGCTATGAGCATGTTCATGCCACCTAATAGAAGAGTAATATCTGTAGAAGATACTAGAGAACTTAGTTTACCTGATTTTCTACAGTGGGTACCTATGCAAACCAGACAAGCTAATCCTGAAGGAAAAGGAGAGATTAAACTTTATGATTTAATGATTAATGCATTAAGACAAAGACCAGATATTATGCTTATAGGAGAAATTAGAGTTAAAAATGACGCAGAAACTCTTTTCGAAGCTATACACACCGGTCATGCCGTCTATGGAACACTTCACGCAGATAACTCCCAGGATACAATTATTAGAATGACTAATCCACCAATAGACATACCTAAAATAATGTTAAACTCTATTGGAGCTGTTGTTTCACTTTTCAGACATAGAAGATTAGGTATAAGAAGAATGCTTGAGTTTGGAGAAATAACAAACTCAGGAGATGTAAATGTCTTATCAAGATGGGACATAAGAAATGATATGTTCTTAAGAGTAGGAGATATAACAAGATTAAGTCAAACTATATCTTTATATGGCGGTTATTCAACACAGGAAATAAACCAAGACATTATTGAAAAGGGAAAAGTAATAACATGGATGATAAATAATAAAATATTTGATATTAGTACATCTGGATATATTGTTGCCAACTATTACAAAAATCCATCAAAAGTTTTAGATTTAGTTCATGAAAATGTTACTTATTCTGATAATCTTTTTAGATGATTTTTATGAATGAAATTACATACCAAGATGCAATAAATAAAATACTTGAATTAAAACAAAATGAAAATAGTAGTGTATTAAATTTAACAGCTGCTTTAACCAAAGAAAGTTCTATAAGTAATTATGATTATGATAAAGCATTAAATTTATTAAATAACACACGTACACAACAAGATCAAAAAATTCGTGGTAATGAAACTTTAAAACATTCTCAAGAACCATCAGCTATAGAAAATCTTATTAAAGATGCTGAAAAAGAACTCGGAACCACAGTTTTAAATATAAGTAAAGATGTAATAACAGACATAAAGGATATGAGTATTCCATCAGTTAGGAAAAATAAATTAGTTTTAGTTTATTTATCAACTGAAGACCAAATAAATGAACTAGAAAAAATAAATTTAGGATTAGATCAGAATGTTTTTGATAAAGAGCAACTAGATGTAATTAAAGAAGAAATTAATGGATTAGATGGATATGTTAAAAGCATGAATAAAAAAGGTCTTGAAGTTAGTGGAGATTCACAAATTAGAAATGAACGTCTTGAAGAAGTAATCAAAAAATTAGATAATACTATAAAATAGTAATGTTAGATAATTAGTAGATTATAATGGCTGAAACAACGACTAGTATAGATGGAAATGCTCAACAGGACCAGAATAAACCAATAGGTTTTACTAAAAGTAAAAAATTGGGATTTTTTAAAATAAAATCAAAACCAATATATGATAACAAAAAAAACCAAAAACCCTTAGATAATGAAAAAACTGTTTCTAATAATAATTCAACAACTAATACAAATCAAAATAGTAATGTTACAAAACAAAATGAGGAAGAAAAAGATAAAAATAATAACCAAAATACAAAAAATCAAAATAAAAAACAAAGTATGTACATAACTAGAATTTTAATAAATAAAAAAGGTCTTGATTCTTCTTTAACAGATATAAATTTTAAAGGAACGCCTTATGACTTTATAAAAAGAATGATTTTATTTTCTATAATTATTTCTGTTGTAGTTGCAATATTAATTTTTGCAATTATGATTAAATTAAATGTAAGTCCAATAGGTTCTGTCATAATAAGTTTAGTGAGTTTAATAGCAATGTATAATGTATTTTTTAATAATTTTATAAATTATCCATTAGCTAGAGGTAAAAAAATAGGAAAAGAAATTGATAAGGATATATTGTTTGCGACAAGAGACATAGTAATAAGTATGAGATCTGGAATGCCATTATTTAATGCTATGACCTCGGTAAGTACAGGATACGGTTGGGCAAGTCATGAGTTTGGAAAAATAGTTTCACTTGCACAGTTAGGTATGCCTGTTGA
The DNA here is from genome assembly GCA_038730205.1 of Candidatus Micrarchaeaceae archaeon. Lineage (GTDB taxonomy): Archaea > Micrarchaeota > Micrarchaeia > Micrarchaeales > CABMGC01 > JAJZOD01. Next base: position 6,487 of record JAVYRW010000011.1, read on the forward strand.
GCAAGCAATAGAAGAAGTAAGTGAAAAAAGTTACTCTAAAACGTTTAAGAGAGTAATGCTTCAAGCAGGTATAAGTATAAGAGTAGGTGCTGATATTACAACTTCATTACAAGGAGTAATAGACGATATTATGCAAGAACGAGTAATAGAGTTAAGAAGATATGGTCAAAGACTTAATGCTCTTGCTATGTTTTATATGATTTTTGGAGTAATATTTCCAAGTATGGGAATAGCTGTAGCTGCTATAATGACAACTTTTATAAGTTTAATAACAATAGACACTACTACATTAATATTAACTTTAGTATTTATAGTTGGAATACAATTAATATTTTTGAATTTAATTAAGAGTTCTAGACCTTCATTTAGTATGTAGATGAATTAAAAATGGCAATGAATTTTGAAAGACTTGTATCAAGAAACCTTGTAAGGTTTGTATCTGATGAGATAGATCTCGCTGGATTAAAAATAACAGTAAATAAATTCTTTGAAATTGCAATTTTAGGAGGTTTTGGGATACTTATTTTCTTGTCATTTTTTTCATTAGTTATTGAAAAATTTAATCCGGGAATATCTGCAATAATAGGAATAATTGGCGCCGGAGGATTTGAATTTAGTTTATATGCAGTGATAGAGTATATAATTGATAAAAGAAAAACTTTCGTTGAAGAAATTTTGCCAGATTATCTGCAAATAGCTTCTGCAAATATGAGAAGTGGAATTTCTCTCGATAAGGCATTAATATCAGCAGCTAGACCAGATTTCAAGTACTTTAAAGATGATGTAATTTTAATGGCAAAACAATTATACTTTGGAGAAACTATGGGAAATGCTCTTTTAAATTTATCTAATAGATATAGATCCGTACAATTAAAAAGAACAACCAGAATGATGACAGAGGCATTAAGGTATGGAGGAGGAATGGCAGATATACTTAATCAGATATCAAAAGATCTTAGAAACCAACAAATTATACAAAAAGAAATAGGAAGTCAACTTTTAATGTATACTATATTCATAATTTTTGCTTCGGTTATAGGTGCACCTGTACTTTATGCGCTTACAAATAAAATGATTGGAATAACCGATACTATATGGAGTGGCATATTGCAGCAAAACCCCAATGGCTTAAGTTCAATTACAGAAGTTAGTAGCGTTTCGTTCCTTAAACCACATCCACCAACAATACAACCTGCAGAGTATAATCTTTTTTCTTTAATAGCAATAATACTTATAAGCGGAATAAGTGCATTTATTGTATCTGGAATAGCTAACGGATCTGCAATAAAAGGTCTTAAGTACTTGCCAATTTTTATATGTATAGGATTAGTAATATTCTTTGTTGTATCAATAGTATTGGGAGGATTATTTAGTAACATAGGTGCTGCGGCTTAGAAAAATTAATTTTTATTTTTTCTTAAATACTTTTTAACTAAATATTTATTAATATCTTATTTAAGTAAATATTATATTATTCCAAATGTAGTATTTGTCCATACTTCAAGTGTGAGTTTTGCAGGGTAACCATTTACAATTACAGGTTCTGAAACTACATTTATTGATGTAGGACTAAGAGGTATAGGATTTTTACCTATCTCTAAATTAAAATTTTTTGAAGATATGTTAATATAATAATCATAGGATATACCTAATGCTTCTTTTGTCAATGAATAATTTGTATTTGACATTGCCAAGAATGACATTAATTTATTTTCTGACAAGTCTTTATTATTTGATAATGTACCTAAACCAACTGAAATTCCTGACCATGTTAATGTATTAGAAACATTTATTATTGAATCCCAATTACTTGGAGTTCCGGAATAAAATATTATATAATTAAGTTTTGTTAGCTCAGACTGCATTGATCCGGCATTATTCGAAGATACAGATGAGTAGTTATTACTTATAGTTATCCACGCATATGTCAATATTATTAATCCAAATATAAAAAGAATTATTCCAAAAACAGCGTCAAAAGACCAAAATTGTGCTTTCATAAATATCAACTCAATGGAATATTTTGTATTGAACTTTTAGGCATGCCTAATCTATATAATAAATAAATTTGTGTAGCATTTAACGGAGTTTTATAAAGTGATTGATCAGAAATTACACCAATATATGCAGAACCATAATTATTAACATTTTGTCCACCTATATTGAATGATGTTATAGTATTAGAAGTTTGTATGTTTACATTTTTTAAAACAGATGCTTCTTGCCCGTTTATATAGGTGGTTAAATTTTTATCATTATAAACACCTGTTACTTGAGTCCAAACGTAAGGAGGTATTTGACCGCCCAAATCAGAAGTTATTTCTCCGTTAGCTATTATGGAAAGATTTAACTCAAAATTTATTGAAGTAGTTTGCTTGTTAAGAGTTAAACCGAATGAGTCAGTAGGTGATAAAAAGTTAGAAATAGTTGAAACAATATGTGAATTTGGATAAGCATAAATCCAATCATTTATGGTAAATTGATTAGCGTTTATAATTGTATTCTGAGTTCCTACTGCGGCACCATTGCCATTAAATAATAGGCCATAACCATTTAATGAATAAGAATCAGATGCTGGCTTGAAAATTAAATTTTTATATAATACATTTGATGCAATTGTAGTCCCATTAAAACTGTAATCGGAAGGAGAGCCATCAAGTGGAAACCATGCAGTTAGATTATTGTAAATTGGAATTAACGACATTCCATTTCTATAAATTTCTGATACTAAAGAACTTGATAAGGTAGTATTGTAAATTTCTATATTTGAAAGATCACCGTTTAAATAATTACCAGGATAATTGCCTAATAATAATTTTCTCCATCCGGTGGTACTTGATAAAGGTATATCTGCTGTTTGAATTAGTACGCCATTTAAATAAAATAAAGTATTTAATAAATCGGAGGAATTGTAGACAATTACTAGATTATACCATTTATTAGGAAATAAAGGTTGGAAAAAAGAATATGAAAAACCACAGTTATTTGAAAATGTTATTGTGTTACTATTTTGTAAGTATATATTAAAACCACAAAAAGATGAAGAAGAATAAGTAGATAATAATTCTTGTATACTTTGTGCTGAGGTTAAATTAAACCATAAACTTACTGATAGAGGTTTATAAACACCAGAATTTAGCAAACCCAAAGAAGGATTGGTTAAATTTATTGCAGAGTTTATCCCATTAAAAGATCCATATAGAATTTCACTTTGATTAATATTTGATTTTGTGTATAAGTTAGGTTGTGAAAATGCTACACTACCGGAAGTAAAAATATTATAATTGCTTCCGGCATAATTATTTAGATCTCCATCCATAGGCATCCAAATAATTGAATTTCCAGAAACTATTGGCGGAGTTTCAATTCCCAATGTAGTTAATTGAAACATTTGTTGAGGATTAAAAGTATTGGCGTATACCTGAAAATTAGATAAGGAACCAGTATATGGATTTAAAATAGAAAGTGGATTTGAGTAACCTAAATAAAATGGTGATGTTGTTAAAAGTGGAGTTGATAATATATTAGAAGTTAAAAGAACTCCATTTTGATAGGTAGATATGTTTTTTGTTGATCCGTCATATGTTATTCCAATAAATGACCATTGATTTGGAATATAAGAACCAAAAAGTACATTGCCATAACCTTGTATATTTAGCATAAATGAATTTTGATGTGTATTGTTTGTTAAACTTACTGAAAAACTTCCAGACGATGAACTGTTCTGACCGAATAATGTTTCTTGATTATTTTGAAAAGGGTAAACCCAAAGTCCTATTGAAAATGAAGAAGGAAGAGTGATTGAAGGTAATTTTAAATAACTATTCCCACCGAACGTTGCGACATAATTAGGAAATGCCCAGGACGTATTTGTTAAAGAAGCTGTAATATTATTGCCACTTAAATCATAAATAGAATTTCCAGAATCTAAATTAAGCGGAAACCACTGAGATAAATTTTCAATTAGACCATTTCCTCCTTCAAAACCAGTTGCTTTGACTAAAGCTATACCACTATCTTCTGTTCTGGAAATAAAAACATTTGCAGATCCATAAATATTTGTTAAATTTTTAGAAAAAGAATATTTTGAGAAATTTCCAAGAGTTGTTGAAAAACCTATTAATGCATTATTAGATACTTGTCCAGATGTATTTTTTGCTTGTACATTTACAATATAACCTAATTTACCATTAGATTCTGAAGTATATGAAAATGTAGATATTTGAGAAGGTATATTATTTATTTGATAACAAGGAGAATCTATACAAATTTCACCTAAATAATTTTGTATAAACAATGTATTATTTGATAAATAAGTTGGGGTGTAAATATTATTTGAGTTTGAATAAGCAATTCCGCTTATAACTTGTGTATTTATTTTTGAATCAACAATGATTATTCCACTTTTAGTTATTGAAATATTATATATAGGAACTCCAACTGTACTATAAAGGCTAGTGTTATAAGTGTATCCACTACCGGAAATCTGTGCAAAATTAATTTGTTGTGCTATATTTTGTGCTATTGTTTGAAGTTGTGCATATGTTTGTTGATTAGATATTGAAGCTCTTTGTGTTGCAATTAATACAAAAATAAAAAGGAATATTACCATTAAAAATGAAAAAAGAATCATAAATTCCAATGCTATCTGAATCTTTAAAGTCATATTATCAAATTTTCAAACTACGGGTGTCATATAAACACAACTTAATGAGGGATTTGAAGGGCATATAGATTCATCAGTTAGGTTTATTAAATATGTACCTGGATTTATTATTCCTCCAAGATTACCACTTATATTTGTAGGAGTGTACTCAGTTATATAACTAGGACCATTAGATGCCCTTACTACAAATATAATTATATGACCAATAGTATTTTGTTCGTTACCTACATAAATATTTTCAACATCAGGAGGAACTTGAATTTGTACTAATTGTTTTGCCGGAGGACCCTCAGATGATATTGTAGTAGCCACACCGGCTAACTTAGAAGCTGCTTGTTGTGATTGAATTGAGCTTATCGAAACATTTGCATTAGCTAATTGAATAAATGCTATTATGACTATTGGAAGTAATATAGCTAAGCCTATTGATAAAGTAACTAATAGCTCAAAACTTGATTGAAGTTTTAATTTTTTTTTAATCTTCATCATTATATCTTCCTAAAGATTCTTTTTTCATATATATTATTTCTTTTTTCTTTTTTATAGTATCGTATATATTTTTAATTAGTTCAGAAAGGGTTTCTTCTAAAGAAAAACCAGTTAAACCGTGTGAAATTATACCTCTTTTACCTAGCCAGACACGCATATGTAATTCATAATTTTTACTTTTATGCCTCTTTACATTTAATGATATTTGAACTATATTTATTTTATGAAACTTTTCAAGTTTATCATACATTTTTTCTATTTCTTCTCTTATTTCTGATTCGTATTCTTTGGTATAATAATCTAATCCAAAAATAATTATGTTGTCTTTTATTAAACCTGAATTTTTTACAAGAGCTTCCAGAATGTCTTTTGTTGTTAATACGCCCACAGTCTTATTACTTCTGTTGACTAAAATGGATGATATGTTATTTTCTAACATTATTCTTAAAGCATCGTCTACTCTTTCATTGTAATTTATAGTAAATGGATTTTGTGAATAAATTGATTCGACAGACATTTTTTTTATTGAATCCTCTTTTGAACCTTTAGCAGGTTTATCTGGAGACCTCATTGTATTATTAAGTATATCTCTATAAGTTAAAATCCCGTCGGTCTTTCCGTTTGAGGTTACTACTAATCTATTAATTTTATTTTTTTGCATGAATGCTTTTGCATTTAATACACTTGAAGAGGGAGTTACTGCAATAACTGGAGATGACATTATATCTCTTACACGCAGTTTAGATGTTAAATGAAGAGATAGAATAGCTTTTAATATTGTTTCCCTTTTAACTAAACCTAAAACTTTTTTGTTTGAAATATATGGAAGTGCTTTTGCTTGAGATATATAAAACAAATATATTGCTTTATCTATGCTTGTTTGATCTTCTAATGTAGGAAGTTTAACTGCAAAAGAGCCTATTTTTGTTTTTTTATTTATTTTTTGATTTGACCTGTATATGGATCTATCATCTACAATTCCATAATATTCCTTATCTTTCATAACAATTACTGCAATATCTTTATTGATTTTAGGGATTGCTGAAGTTAACTCCTCGTTATTTTTAAAATAAGATGTTTCTGATACAAATTCTTTTGGTAATACTTCGAATGCTTGTTTCATTTACACACCATTTAAATATCTACATATTTATATTTTAAATATCTATCTAAAAATAAAGATAAATCACTGTTAAGATTATCATATAAAAAAATAAGGCCAGGATGGCAGATTGGCTATGCGTCCGCCTGCAGAGCGGAGAAGGGGGGTTCAATTCCCTCTCCTGGCTAAGTTAGTAAGGTTAAATTTCAATAGGTAAGTATTATTTTAGATAACAGTTTAGTACTATATATAGATCTGATTTAGTACGTCAAGTATTTTTAGAAGATAATAAGAATATATTTATGAGAAGGATAGAGTTGGAATTTAGAAGATTTAGGCATTTATTTATAAATAATTCCAGGATAGAAATAAGATTTATAATATAAGACAATATATATCGCAAAACATAAATTTTAAATTTTAATTCTTAATTTATAAAAAATATGAATATTTAAATATTTAATAAAATTTTATTTATAATTACTGAGTTGTGCTTTTAGTAATTTTAATAACTCTGATCTTTCTGAAGTATCTATATTAGGAAGGTACTTGTTTATAGATTCTTGAACTTTTATTGCAGTGCTTCTATGTAATTTTACAGCTTCAAGCAATAATGATTTATTAGTGTTATCTTTTAAAGTATAAAGATCCGGATCTTTTAGAATTCCTATTGAAAATTCTGACCAATAAATACCTGAATGGGCTACAGTTCTCATACTATCATCTTCTACTAAAAGTAATTTTTTAGAGTTTATATTTGCTAATGTTAACATTGCTATATCTTTGTGATTTTTAACTGCTACATGACCTACTGATTTACCATTTATATCAGATATTCCCCAAAGATCATCACCAGACTCCATTGCGTAATGAGCCGCATTTTTATGATAAAAAACTGCTTCGTGACAAACAGACCACAATGAATTATTAACTACTATTCTTGCGGTTTTAGGATTTGATATTAATCTGATTGCGTTAGAGTTATCTAAAGCAGCTAAATAATGACCAATTTTGCGACCATTTGGTGATATTATTATTTCTAAACCGATATTATTTGATATAAGATAACTTGCAATAAATTTATCTTCTGTTAAAAGTGATCTTACTTCGTTTACACCTTTATTTTTTAATATCATATTAAGATCTTTTAGTACTTCGTCTTCTTCTTGAATAATAAATTCAGTTTTATTTTCAGCTATTGATGGATTTATATTTACAACTTCTTTTTTAAATGATTGAAATTCGGTTTTTAATTCTCCAGAATTAATTATAGGTTTTACATCATTTATCTTTATTTCTTCGATTAAAACATTTTTATTTTTTGAAGTTTTAATCCAGTTTTCCATTTTAATTATTTCTTCTGAAGATAAAAAAGATTTATAAGTTGAATAAAATACTTTTCCTATACTTAATTCATTTTTATCATTTATTCCAAACAAAGAATTAATATTTTGACCTTCTAAAATTCTTTTACCAACTTCTACATGAGAACGAACAGCTTCATGACCAATGCTCCAACCGTTTTTATCTTTTAATGACCAGATTTCGGGTTTTTCTATAGCTTCAATTGATTTTTGCAAACTTAAATAAACAATTTCGTGACCAATTGTTCTGCCAGAACTAGCATCTATAATTGTTTTAAATAATTTATCATTTGAAAACATAATAGAAATTGATTCTTTATTTTCTTTTATTATTTTATGTAATGTATTTTTTGTAGGTGCTTCTTTTAATTCACTAAATATTTTTTCAGTTAAATTTTTTTCATCTGCTAATGCCAACCTATTTAAAACCATAATTTCACCATAATATGTATTTTTTAATATTTATAATGTGTTTTTTTTGATATTTAAAACTTTAGATATCTAAGATTACACGAGACCTTAGTCCATTTTTATATTTAGTTATAAATAAATTATGTGGAGTTACTGCTTTCACATCCATAAGAAAATTATTTTGATCAAAATTTTTTGTATATAAAAGAATTGCATTTATTCTATATGATCCTAATCTATTTTCTATAATTATTTTTTTAATTTTTAAAATGGAAATATTATCGGAGTATATTTTTGAGACTATATCTTGTAAAAAAAACCATAAAAGATCATCTATTGTTTTTGCAGAATCGATTATTTTTATTTTATAAAATTTTGTTTTTTTGTTTTTTAATACTTCAGAATTAAAAATAAGATTAAACATTGCTTCGGCTGAATTTTTAAAACATTCTTCATATGTTTTACCATAACCAAAAAATGATACATCTGCCGTGTGACTTATATAGCGAAATTTTTTTTTATTGCT
>JAVYRW010000012.1:0-13496 GCA_038730205.1 Candidatus Micrarchaeaceae archaeon
ATTTAGCAATTTTACTGTTATACAAAAATATGGTAAAAACTTTTCAGTAACTAATACAAAAATATTTAATTCTACATTTAATTTGAATGGATCTTCTCCAATAAATATTTATCAAACTGGAAATCAGTATAAAACAATAGATGTAATACTCTCATCGAATAATAGTACAAAGGCAAAAATTAATTTAAGTGTTCCTAATATAAATTATACAAATCCTAAGGGTTATAATAAGTTATTATCTATATTTAATTTATCAGTATATAGTAATTCAAACTCATTAATTGTTAAAACAAATATATCTTATCAATGTGGAGTAAGTAAAAATAGTATAAATCCATTTATATTTAAAAATAATACTTGGAGTCAGTTAACAAATTATACAATAAATTCAACAAAATGTGTTATAACTGTGGTGATACCAAAAGATCCAATAATAGGTATATTTCAAAATACAACTGTTAAAAATTCAACAACAGTAATAACAACAATTAAAACTATCCCTACCACAATTGTAACTCAACAAAATAATATTACAAATAATACCAAATCAAATAATAATTTAAGGTCTGAATTTGGTAATATATTAGTTATTTTAACTGTAATAATTAGCATCATAATAATTTATTTATTATATGAAATATTTGAAGAACGAAAAAGTTCTAAAGTAAAATTAATTATTGATAAAGGAAATAAAAATTATTTAGAAAATGAGAAAAGAAAAAATGACGAAACATGGTTAGATGATAATAATTATGACGAAACATTTGAAAGAATAAATCAAGATAAAATAGATAAAGAAAATACTCAGGATATATAAGAAACTTATAAAGAAAATATTTCAGATGATAAAAAAGGATCAGTAGTTAATTGAGAAAAATACATAATTAATATAAAAAATTTAATAATAAAAATTAAAATAGTAATAAAAAATAATATAGTATAAAATTAATTTAGATAAATGTTTATTTTGATTTGTATGAATAAAAATAATAAAAAAAGTTTGTTGTTTGATAATCCAATAAATTTGTTGAGGGTTGAAGGGATATGCCTATTTTTTATATCTCTTTTTGTTTATTATATTTTGAATGGAAACTGGATTATATTACTAATAATAGTTATAGCAACAGATTTTTCTGCTTTAGGATATCTTATAAATTCTAAAGCAGGAGCAATATTTTATAATGCATTTCACAGTTATCCAATACCTAGCATTATTATGATTTTTGGTTTTATTTTTCATAATTACGTTTTTGTTTTTATAGGATTGGGAATATTTGCACATATAGGATTAGACAGATTTTTTGGTTTTGGACTAAAATACCCATCGGGATTTAAAGATACCAATTTAGGTAAAATAAAATAATATTTTAATTAATTACACATAATTAAATCTTAATTACGGGCCCGGTGGGATTTGAACCCACGACTTAAAGGTTAAAAGCCTTCCACTCTGGCCAAGCTGAGTTACGGACCCATAATATGCCTAATATATGATTAAAAACAAATAAAAATACTTGTTTATTTTTATTTAAGTATATTTCAATTATAAAGTTATTTATTACTTTTTGAAATAAAAATTTGTGATGTTTCTGTTATTATTTTATTGAAAGCTAGCTTTATTGCTTCTCTCTTCCTACCGTATGCTCCAGCTGCACAGGGATGACCTCCTCCGGTACCTTCAAGTATTTGACCTATAGGTTCCATTAACTTGCCTAAATTTATATTTAATTCTTTATCTAATGGTGATCGTAATCTAGCCGATATAGAAACTTCATTCTCATGTATTGAATAAAATACTGATAAATCTGCACCAACATTTAGTGCAGCTTCTGCAACAAGATTAGCATGATGTAATGCAATTCCACTAACTATTAAGTAATTACCTTTCTGTATTATTTTTGATTTAAGTAAATCATTAAGAATATTTTTTCTTGAAATAAGATTTGATATCTGATATGAAGAAATTGTTTGAGAATAACTAAAACCAGATAAATTAAGAATTTCATATATTTGAAGAAATGTTAATGGAGATGAGTTTTGAAAATTAGCGCTGTCTGAAACTATACCGTTTATAAGTAATATTAAATCTTTAATATCTAATTTTATTTTTAATTTTTTAAGTACTTCATAAATTATTCCAGATGCAGAATTATAATTTTCATCATTAAAAATAAATTGATTTGAATAATAATTTTTTTCTGAAGATAATTCATGATGATCTACAAATAAAACTTCGCATTTTGTAGATTTAATAAATTCTTTAAAATTCCCAAGCAGTTCAAATCGATTCGAATCTAGTATAATAATAAATTCTACATTTTTAGAATAATTATTATCTATTTTATTATTTAAACTTAAATTTTCAAGCAGTTTTAATGAATTTTTAGTTATGTAATCGGGAGTACTTATCTTAACATTTTCAAAAACCTTGCTCAATGGTATAGAAGAACCTATGCAATCTCTATCACCAATACTATGGAATGTAATTAATGTTTTTTTATCTTTTCTAGTTATTATAAATTCAGCTAATTCTCCTATGTCTTTTAGCCTTTTCACTGTTGTCCCTGATCGGCCTTATATATCTGAGTTAACTTTTCATTAAGTTGCTTATCTTTATTTTTCATTTCTGTATATTGTTTGTTCATTGATTGCAAACGTATTTCTACCATAGATTGTTTATCTATGACATCTGTTTTTGCTTTGTCTTTAGAACTTTCTACTATAACATTTCCAATAGTAAGAAATATTTTACCTGAAGATTTTTCAATTTCTTCTTTTGCACGCTCTAACTCTATTTTTTGTGTTTGCATTTGCTCAATTTGCATAGCTATACTTCTCATCTGTTCTTGAAGAAGTTGGTAATCCTTCAATAATTTTTCTATTTCCTCCATTCCTGCTTGATTTTGTGTTGCCATATAATTACCTATAAATATTTGTAAATAAAGTTATTTATATAACCCTTTCAAATTATTTTTTACTAAAATAATTAAGTAATGGGTTTTTATAGGAATGCTGGCAAATATTAAGTATTAAAAATTAAAATATTGATAAAATGGACAAATCCAAGGATAAAAATATAAATTATAGGAAATTAACCAAAGAAGAAGAAGATGTTATAATAAGGAAAGGCACTGAAATGCCTTTTACAGGAGAATATGAAAATGAAAAAAGAAAAGGTACTTACTTTTGTAAAAGATGTAATGCTCCTTTGTATAAATCAGAAAATAAATTTGATTCTGGATGCGGATGGCCAAGTTTTGATGAAGAGATAAAAGGTGCAGTAAAAAGATTGTTAGATCCCGATGGAGAAAGGACTGAAATAGAATGCGCAAATTGTGGAGCACATTTAGGTCATGTGTTTTTAGGAGAGAATTTTACCAAAAAAAACACACGGCATTGTGTAAATTCTATATCTATGATTTTTGTACCTGATAAAAGTTGATATCTTGACAATCAAAAAAATAGTTTTTGGAGGGGGTTGCTTTTGGTGTACTGAAGCTATTTTTAACATGTTAAAAGGAATAATTAATACTGTTCCTGGTTATTCTGGAGGTAATAAACCTAATCCTAGTTATGAGGAAGTGTGCACTGACACCACGGGACATGTGGAAGTTTTAATGGTGGAGTATGATGATATATTAATGCCCTTGAATATTCTATTAGAGGTATTTTTTGAGATGCATGATCCAACATCTATGGATAAACAAGGTGCAGATGTAGGAACACAGTATAGGTCAGTTATATTTTATTATGATGATAATCAAAAACAAGAAATTGAGGTTTTTATAACAAAAAAACAGAGATTATTTGATAGAAAAATTGTAACTGAAGTTAAAAAAATTAATGAGTTTTATCCTGCTGAAGAGTATCATATGAAGTATTATTCAAAAAATAAAGGACAACCTTATTGTAGTTATGTAATTACTCCTAAAGTTGAAAAAATTAAAAAAGATTTTAAAAAATTTATAAAATAAATTATGAAAGTTTAGATGTACAAAAAGCACACCTTTTAGCTTTTATTGGTATTTGTGATAAACATTCTGGACAAGCTTTTGTATCCGGAGGAGTTACTGGTTTATTTTTTAATTGTCTTTCCTTAATTTTTGTTGCAGGCTTAACTAAAAGTAAAAAAATCACTATTACTATTGTAAAAAAACTAATTATGGCATTAAGAAATGTGCCTAAAAGAAATGTGCTGTTATTTATTGTGTATGTTATTCCAGAAAAATCTACATGTCCAGCTACGCCTATTAAAGGAGTTATTATATCTGTTACAAAAGCAGTTATAACTGCATTAAATGCAGTACCTACAACAACGGCAACAGCAAGATCAATGACGTTTCCTTTCGTTATAAAATTTTTAAATTCTTCTAAAATAGGCATTAAATACCTCAAAATCAATTAGTAGATTGTTTTTTAGTTCTAATAACAGTCTTAGAATTTTTAGGCAATATTTGTTTATACAAATCTTTAAGGTATATATACAATAATGCTATTGTGCCTAAAATCCAAATAATCATCAAAATAGATATGTTTGGGGGAAAATAGTAATTAACAGTACCTTCATATATATCGAAGATAGTTATAAGCATTAGACCGCCTAAAGATGAACCAATACCTAAAACAAGTTCAAAATATTTATTTACCCAATAACTACGTTTTTCCCTTTTTAATTTACATATTTCATAGTAATAAAAAACAGGCAAATTAATAAAATAAGGATATTTGTTTAAAAATTTATATCTAAATTTAGAAATTAAAAATACTATTATAGGTGCTATTGATAAGATTACTGCAGTTAATGGAAAGAAAATACTTTGACCATAAGAATTTGGAATCCCATTAAAATAGTGAGTAGGTATATATACTGGAAATCTGAAGTAACCTATTAATCCAACTATTAAAATTATAAGTATTTCTGTTAATAAAAATATTTCTAATGTTTTGCCCTTTTTTCCAAATTCTAATTCTTTAAATAAATTTTTCTTTCTAGTAGATTTTTTAATAGGCACACTTATCACATTATATGAATAAGTACTAAAGATTTTTAAAGGTTTTTATATGTACTAATCCCAAAGTTTTTTTGATTCATTATCTTTTATCCATTTTATTAAATCTCTAAAAAATGGTACATGTTCGTAATTTACTACACGTGTTTTAACTAATTTAAAAAAATTATCTTCAAACTCAATTATTTCTTTGTATTTTTCTAAATGAGCATAATCAAAATAATTAATGTTAAATATACCTTCAAGTTCCTGATCTTTTGCTTTATCTGAACTAAAAGTATACATAATAAAGAGTATACCATTTACCCAATAAAGAGTTCTTGAACCGTCACCACTTGTACTGAATTTTATTAAATCTTCAGGTGTTTTAAAATGATATATTTGGTGAATAATTACTTTTTTTCTTGGAGTGTAAGATATTTCCATTAAACCATATAAAGTATAATTAAAAAATTATATAAATTTTACTTTAACAGAATTTTTTATTTTATTTTGGGATATAAATCCAGAGTTTACTTCTAAAACATATTTAGAAGGAGATTTTGGATAATAAGTTTTACATTTTAATAATGAAGTACAAGGTTTTACGTTTTGCAATGAATCAATAATTTTAAGATTATTATCCAACCATATTATGTCTATATTAAATTTCATGTTTAACATCCAAATTCCATATTTAGAAGATTTTTTAAAAATAAAAAGCATTCCTTCGTTTTTAGCCAGACTTTTTCTATACATAAGTCCTAACAACTGTTTTGAAAACGAATCGGCTAAAAGAACATTTAATGTTTTTTTACCTATCTTTAATTTTTTTGTTTTGAACTTTGTAATTTTATAAAGTAATTTTGTAAAACACATAAAATTACTCCACTATGGCTTGACTTTGTTCACGCATAAATTGTTCTAAATAAAATTTACTACCTGTTCCTTTTCCAGTTAATCCACTACCTTTCCAACCTACAAAAGTATGAAAACCAACTATTGCACCGGTCGTAGCACTTATTTCTCTATTTACATATATTACCCCTGCTTCTATATTTTTTAGAAAATACTTTACTTCTGCTCTCCTTTCACTATAAAAACCTGCTGTAAGACCATAAGGAGTATTATTCGAATCTTTAATTGCTTCTTCAATTTCTGTAAAGGATGTTATTAAAAGAAAAGGCAAAAATAACTCATTTTTAAACAGTTGATTATCTTTCGGTACTTCCGCAACTACTGGTTCTACAAAACAACCGCTCATGCCTAAATCAAGAACATTTCCACCTATGTATAACTTTCCAGATTTTTTGACTTCTTCTACAGATTCTTTATAACGAATTAAAGATGAATTGCTTATTAATGGACCTATAAAATTTTCTTTTTTAATTGGATCTCCTATTTTAAATAAAGAGACTTTTTCTAAGAGTTTTTTAATAAACTCGTCTTTTACATCATTATGAACGTAAACTCTTGAAGCTGCGCTACATTTTTGACCAGAATAACCAAAAGCGGCACTAGATATTCCAGATACAGCTACATCTATATTTGCATATTTAGATACTATAACCGGATTTTTGCCACCCATTTCTACTACAAATATCATTTGGTTGCCCAAAGAATAACTTGAGTTAATCATAGAAATACCTACTGTTCTTGATCCTGTAAACGCGATGCCTTTTACTAGTTTATTTGTAGATAATTCAGAACCTAATTCTGATCCTGGACCGGTTACATAATTAAAAACACCTGAAGGCAGACCTGCATTTGAAAATGCTTTATACAAAAGATAACCAGTAAGCATTGTCATATTATCAGTAGAAGAAGGTTTGAATACTATAGTATTGCCAGTTATCATTGCACCGGTACTCATTCCAGTAGATATTGAAACTGGAAAGTTAAATGGTGCTATTACTCCAAAAACCCCATATGGTTTCATCAATATTTTTACTTTTTCTTCTTTACCTGGAGCTCCTTGAAAACCAGATTCAACTTTTGATTGAGTTCCTGAAATAATACTTTTTCTTATAAAACCTTTATTTCTTTCTAACTCGTTGCAATAATAATTTATAAAATCTATCGCTTCGTCAACTTCTCCCATTGATTCGTATCTTGTTTTTCCATTTTCAAAGCTCAAAACGGCTGCAAACTCAAATTTTTTATCTGAAATATTTTTAGCTGCTTTTCTAAATATTGATGCTCTTTTTTTATAATCCACTTGACTCCATTCTTCAAATGTTTTATTAGCAGATTCAATTGCTGCCTTTATTTCACTTTTTGAACCTTTTTGAAATATACCTAATACCAAACCATTTATTGGTGATTTTTCAATTAATTCATTTTGTAGGTATATCTCTTCACCATTTATAATTATAGGATATTTTTTCCCGAAGTATTCTTTTTTAACTTTTTCAACAGCATTATCGAATAAAGAATCAAACTCTGCTTCTTTTCCTAAATCAAGAAAATTTCTGTAAGTAAACTCGTTTTTGAAGCCTTGCATTTTTACACCGTTATTATTAAAGATTAAAGATATTAAAAGCTACTTGGTATTTTTATTTATATCAAAACTTGAAAAGATATTTATTTGTGTTTGATTTAATATTTAACATGGCGACGCAGGAACTGGAGATATTAGGTATAGAAAAAGAATCTAATACTTTAGATCTTTCCAGGTTAGTAAACGATGCAACTTGGAAAGATATTTTAATAGATTTAGTAAGAAACAATGAAATAGATCCATGGAATATTGATATTGTAGATATTGTTGATAAGTATGTAGGCGCAATTAAAAAATTAAAAGTAATGGACTTACGAGTACCTGCAAATATAATACTTGCAGCTGCAATTCTTTTAAGATTAAAAAGTGAGATGTTAAATTTATTTGATAGACAAGAGTTTGAAGATACCCCAGAGGATAATGTTTTTATTAGAGAACCAGTTACAATAGAAGAGTTATCATTAAGATTAAGACCTCCAATAAAAAGAAAAATTGCATTAGTGGAGTTAATACATGCGCTTGAGGAAGCAATGAAAATAAAGGAAAAACAATCTAGTGCAAGATTACTTAAAGGTGTTCAGTTTGATTTAAAATTTGAAGAAGAAGATATGGAAAAAGAAATAGAAAAATTAAATGAACAAATTAAAAATAATGTAGATAACCAAAATATGACAACTTTTTCGTATCTATCTAAAGAACTACAAGTAAAAAATGATAATATAGTTACAAAATTGTTTATACCTTTATTATTTTTAGCGCATAAAGAAAAAGTATATTTAGTACAAGAAGAATTCTTTGGAGAGATAATAATAAAATTAGCAGAAGGTTGAGTTTATGGAATCCGATATTGATTATAATAAATTAGTAGAAGCCGCTCTTTTTATGGCGTCTAAAGCCATAAGCATAGATGAATTATCGAAACAAACAGGAATAGCAACAAAAACAAATATAGAAAAAATAATGACTGATTTAATTGAAAAATACAAAACAATTGATACTTCTTTAGAGATTGTAAAAATAGGAGATAAGTACATGTTTAGTCTTAAGGAACCATACGCATCAAAAGTTAGCAGTTTAGCTGGTGGTCCAGATATAACAAAAGGTGCACTTAGAATTTTAGCTTATGTTAATAAGAATGAGGGAATTTTGCAAAGTTCTTTGGTAAAGATTTTTGGCAGTTCAACTTATGATCATATAAAAGAATTAACGGAAAATGAATTTATTACTTGTAAAAAATTTAAAACAAGTAAAAAAATAATGACTACTGAAAAATTTAAAGAATATTTTAATGTTTAAACTCAAAATATTTTTCCACTTAATTTTATTCTATGTAATTTATGGTTTATATCAAAAGCGTTACCAAATTCTGAAATATATGATGGTAGAGTAACATTTTCTAAAGTAACTATACCCATAATTATTGTGCCGTAATTTGCATTTAAAGTGCCAATTACTTCAACAGAATCCTGTATCCATAATCCGTTTTGTTTCTTAAATGAAATTCCATATCTGTTATAAGAATCTTCATTAGATTCGTGCATATCTCTTATTGCTGCTTTTAATAAGGTTTCTTCCATTTTAGTATTTAGTTTTCTACTATTTTTGTAAGAATAAGAATCAATTCTACGAATATTATCAATTAAGGAGGAATTATTTTTTGGAAGTATACCTTTCTCTTGGAGTTCCAAAGTTAGTACGTTGCCATTTTTAAATATATCACGCATAGATACTTCTAACATTTCTTGATGTTTTTTTTCGTTTTTATTTTCTTCTATCTTAGGAGTTATATTAGAATGATTTTTCATATATATCATATGACTTTATCTTTTTTATGATATATAAAGATTATGTATTATAACTATAATTGACGATTTTATACCGGGCCCGTAGTCCAATGGTAAGACGTTACCTTCACACGGTAAAGACCGGAGTTCGATTCTCCGCGGGCCCATATTTAAAAAGTAACATTTAAAATTTGTAGAAATTTAAGTAATTTTATATAAATAATATAATTTAATAAAAGTTAATTTTTATTAATTAAAAATCAATAACGATTAAGAATGAAGTGAACAATTAGAATTTTAGATTATTATATCTTTTCCTTTAAAAAATTTTGGAAATTTCTATATAAATATTTAAATAGTTTTATATAAAATATATATTAAATAATTAAAGTGGATTAAATGGTGGAGATGGATTTTGTAAGATGGTTAGGACATGCAAGTTTTTTGTTTGAATATGATAAAAAAAATATTTATGTTGATCCATATAAATTAAAAAAACCTTTTAAAAAAGCGGATATGATTTTTATAACTCATCCGCACTTTGACCATCTGAGTCCAGATGATATAAAATTAATTTCAAAAACAACAACAAAAATATTTGCTCCTTTAGATAGTGTATCTAAAATACCACATAAAAATGTAATTGGAGTAGAACCAAATAAAGGATACGAAGATTCAGGAATAAAAATAGAAACTATACCTGCTTATAATACAGTAAATGAAAGATTAAATATGCATCCTAAGGAAAATAAGTGGGTAGGATATGTTGTCGATTTAGGAGGTAAAAGAGTTTACCACGCTGGAGATACAGATGAGATTCCTGAGATGAATGGATTAAGAGTAGATTTAGCTCTTTTGCCAATGGGCGGAACTTATACTATGACGACTGATGAAATGATAAAAGCAGCAAAAAAAATAAAGGCAAAAAGTATTGCACCAATTCACTATAAGATGCTTTTAGGGAAGGACGGATCAAAGGAAGCTGAAGAAAGATTTTTAAAACAGATTAAGAATGGAGTAATTATTGACGAAGAAAATCCGGAATTTCATTTTTGAATTAGTATTGCAAGTTCTTTAGTTATTTTAAGAATTTTTTCTGGAGAAAGTTTGAAAACTCTTTCATTATAAGAAGGATTATCTAAAAATAATTTATTTAAATCATCTATTTTTATATTTAAACTTTCTTTTGAATCTAAAATTGCATTCTTTAATAACTTTTTTTTATGTTGCATTATTAATGATATTATTTTCTCATCTTCTTTAGATATATTGTTTGTTTTAGGTTTTATATAAATTACTTGCGAATCTATTTTAGGTTTAGGAAAAAAACTCTTTTTTGAAACTTTCATTATGGGAATTATTTTAAATGAAAGAAAAGACATAACACTTAGTTTTGAATAAGATTTACTTCCTTTAACTGCAAGCATATGCTCTACAAACTCTTTTTGCAAACATAATACAGCTTCTAATTTATGTAAATATAACCATGAAATTACCTTGCTAGATAAATTGTAGGGTATATTTGCTATAAGAATATCTAATTTATTTAAGTTTAATTCTTCATCGGTGCAATCAAAAAAGTCTTTATTTATTATAGTTAAATTATTTCTCTGCAAAGATGAGTTTAAGTAATTATATAAACGATCATCTTTTTCTACTGCTATTACTTGTTTAGCTACATTGCATAATTCTTCTGTAAGTATTCCCTTTCCTGGACCTATTTCTAAAACTATTTTGTCTTCTCCATGAGCCGCTTCTGCAAATGCAACATTTTTATTAGTTAAAAAATTTTGACCTAATTTTTTATTTGCTTTTATATTCATATTGCTCAACGTAAAAGTTTATATTATAATAGCTATTTAAAGTAATTGGAATTTAATGTCAAATATATTAAGCATATTTAGTGGTGCAGCTATAAGTAGTATAGTAGGAAAGTATGGTTATTTAGCAATATTAATACTTATGATTCTCGAGTCTGCTTCATTGCCGATACCTAGCGAGGTTCTTTTGCCTCTTGCCGGAGTTTTTGCTGCTCAAGGAGTACTTAATTTTTATTTAATATTAATAATTGCAACTATTGCTGGAATAATAGGGATAAGCATAGATTATTTTATTGCTTATTTTATAAGCAAAGACGTATTTTACAAGCACTTAAGTTTTTTTAGAATTAAAAAGGAAACCTTAGAAAAATTTGATAACTGGTTTAACAAAAATGGGATTGTAGCGGTATTTACTATGAGAATGGTTCCTGTTTTAAGAGGATTAATAAGTTTTCCTGCGGGATTTTCTGCAATGAATAAAAAAGATTTTTATTTGTATTCTATATTGGGCTCTTTGATATGGGATATTTTACTAGTATCTTTTGGTTTCTATGCTTTAAATGGAAGCAGTATTAACACAATAATGATAACAATAGCAGTATTAGCAATGGCGTTATATATTCTTTATTTAATTATAATCAGAAAATTTAAATAATAGCTTATTCTTTTCTTTCTAAAAGATGATTTTGTACTATTTTTATAACTTGATCAATTGACTTTTTAATATCAGCTTCTGTCTTCGAACCGGTACAAATTATTTTGCCATTTTTAAAAAGCAATAAAGCTGTTTTAGGGGAGTGTATTTTACATATTGCTCCAGGAAACTGTTCAGGTTCATAATCTACATCTGGAGATGATTTTGCTATTGCATATAAATCCAATTCTACACCCAAATCTGCACTTGCTACTATATTTTCTATTTTGAAATCAGGATGAAGTATTGATTTCTTATTATGTTTCCCTGTGTTTGATTTACTTGGCATTGAACCACGATTTATAAATAGATATGAAAGGTATTTATATG
Organism: Candidatus Micrarchaeaceae archaeon; assembly: GCA_038730205.1. Taxonomy (GTDB): domain Archaea; phylum Micrarchaeota; class Micrarchaeia; order Micrarchaeales; family CABMGC01; genus JAJZOD01. Next base: position 12,117 of record JAVYRW010000012.1, read on the forward strand.
TTTTTCTATAAATCAGTATTGAGTATCATAAATCATTAGTGAGTAATATGTCACAGAGATCGCATGGATTATTTATAGGAAGAACAAGAAATTTGTCAAGACACAATAAACCTTCTACATTAGGTATAAGTAAATTAATAAAAAGATTAGATATCGGAAGTAAGGTAGTTATATCCCAAAAAAGTAACTTCAAAAACATACCGCATCCAAGATACAAAGGAAGAGTAGGGGTTATTATAGAAAAAAGAGGAGATGCTTACGTAGTAGAGTTTCCTGTTTCTAAATCAATAAAAAGAAAAGTAATTGTGCCACAAATGCATATTGAGAAGTTTTGAATATTAAAAATTAAATCTTATTTTATACTTTTAAATTTCAAGTTATTTTTTTGAAAATTAGCTAACATTATCTAAGAGGTTGTGCAGGAGGCCTCGTTAATATGTAAAAACGTGTCTCCCCTTTTAACTCGACAAGTATTCTTTCTGTAAGAAGTTTTATTGGATCATGTAGTAATTGAACTCTTTCTATCATATCTTCAAAACTTTCAAAAGGTTTATCTTCTCTTGCGTTTAATAGAGAGGTTAGATGTTTCTTTCCTATTCCAGGAAGTAACTCTAAAGAGTGCATTCTGATGTTTATTGGAGACGCAGTATTGAAAAATCCTACAAACTTTTTTTCGTTATTTTTTATTATTGAAATTATAGCATTAGGAAGCTCATTTTTTGCAACTTCTGTTAAACTTTGATAAGTTAAACGTGATTTTATTAATGAAACTTTATCTCTTTCACCTTTACCTATATAAATTCTTTCATTAATTTTAATATTTTGTATTTTTGGAACAGCTTCCAACAAAGTAAATTTTGTTTCGCCTATTATTTGTATTATAGGCTCTGATCTAACAGAAAAAGATTTTCCAGTAGGTAGGTAATCAAGTACAACGCCGTATTCTTCCAAATCTTCTCTTTTCTGTTCAAATTCTTGCATAATTTTTCGCCTTTGTACATTATGCTTTACCTTTATGTTCTTCTATTAAAATAAATATTTTTTTAATTGTTTCTTCATCAGGCATTGTTTTTTCATTTGATAGTATTTGCTTTAATTGTAATTCATCTATTGGAAATACATCGACTATTTGTATTGATGTTTTATCTGAAATGCCAAATTCTTTTAATTGTTTAATTAGCTTTGTTGCTTTTGAATTTTCTAATTTTGAAAACTTTTTAATATGATCGTAAGAAACTTGCTGTTCGTAACCCATATCTCCATCTTTTTTTCTTTTTTCTAATATTTCCAATGCTTCTGCGGTTGTTATTGCCTTACTTTCTCGAGTATTTTTATTAGCCATTATAATTCACCTTAATTCACCTGCCACATCAATTAAAT
>JAVYRW010000013.1:0-13321 GCA_038730205.1 Candidatus Micrarchaeaceae archaeon
ACGAAAAAATATTAAAAGATATACAAAATCAAGAAAAAAACAAAAAACAAAAAAAATAGTAAAGTTAATTATTTTAGCTAATTCCTATAAAAACAGTACCTGAAGCTATCAATAATATTCCTATCCATCTTAATAGTGTTATTGGCTCATTTATAAAAATCATTGCAAATAAACTTGCAAAAATGTAACTTAAACCTCCTAACCCATAGGTCCAACTTAAATGTGCTCTTCCTAAAACATACAAATAAATTACAGTTGAAAAACCATAACTTACTACTCCTAATAATATAAACATAATTAAATTAAAACCAGCGTTGTTTAACCCTATTTTAAAGAGTAATTGTCCAGTGGCTCCTAATATAGTACTGAAAACGAGCATGATTATAAAAATATTTTTCCAGTTCAAATAATCACTAATATGTCATAGCTACTATAAAAATACCTAATACTATTAATATTAATCCAATACTTCTATGAAGCGTCATGGTTTCATTTAATTTTAATTTAGCTATAATGAAAACAAATATAAATGTACTTGCAAATGTTGGATATACAAAAGATAACTCTCCAGAAGATAAGGCTATTAAATAAAAAACTAAACTAATTAAATAGACAAAAATACTAACTAAAAGAAATTTATTTTTTAATAGCGAAAATATACCTTTAATACTAATATTAAATTTATGTATTGATTTTTTCATCAAATATTGTGATGTAGCTGCTATTGCAGCTGCAAACAAAGTAAGACCTATTACCTCAAATTCATTAAGCATTAAATCAATATATTAATTTTTATGATTAACTATAAAAATACTCTTACTTAAATGTTTTTTATAAAATTATCGGATTTTAAAAAAGAATTTACACCAAATACGTGAATATTTTTATTTTTAATTTGATTATAAACTAATAACTTTTTTTCATTGCAAATAACAATTACATCATCAAAAAGTTTTAATCTTTCTTCAAACATCTTAATCGATTCATTTAAATTTTTTAAACCAGTTTCGTATTCTATCGCAATTTTTTTATTACTTGTTTCTAAACTCAAATCCGGTCCATACGCCTTATTATATATTAAAGGTTTAAATTCTAATTTTTCTAAATGTTTTTTAATTATATGAATTGTTATATCATGTTCTGGAGTATTTTTAGTGCATTCTGAATACCAAACTCCACGATATTCTGAATCTAACTCCATATTAAAACTTTTTATTTTTCCTATACTTTCAAAATTTTCTAAACTTTTTTTAATTTCAAATAACCCAAAACCTTTTTGTTTAAAATAACAAAATATCTCATCATCTTTTTTAGGTATTCTCAAAAATTCTTCAATTAAATATTCTAAAGGTTCTACCTCTTTATCTATCTTTTTAAATTTAACTATAATAGGGTCTACTGTACTATAATCTACTGCTACAGCTTCACCAATCCTTAATTTTCTAAATGCAGATTTTATTTTTAATAATCTTTCGCCATCGCTACCTCCCGAAATATAATTTGATACATAATTAAGTTCTTCTGGTTCCCTAGTATAAAAACAAAAGAAAAGCGAAGCGTTAGAACGAACATCCTTATCTAAAGATTTTGCACTTTGTGTTATTGCTATTATTCCTATACCATATTTTCTTCCTTCTGAAACAAGTCTGCCAAGTATTGGATTATCGCCCAATTTTCCTGCCTCATCAACTAAAACATAAGTTTTAAGTTTTTCATTTTCTAAAGAAATTGCATAAGAATAAATTTGTCTTAACAATCCTTCCATAAATATTACTTGTGAATCTGCAGTATTTAATTCAGCTAAAGTTACTATACTTTTTGAATTCATTAATTCAGATAATTTTAATTTATTTTTTCTATCTAAATTCTCCAAAACTATTAATCTACTTTTTAAATATTCTAACATGTTCACTTCTGTCTTTTTACCTTTAATCTCAGCATTTTTTTTAAATACATTTATTGTAAATAAAAGAGATGAAAAGGTAGCTTCAATATTTTTTATTTCTGATATTTCATAAGTGTACTTAATACATCTATATAAATAATTTCTTTGGACATGGCCTAATTTCAAATGTCTTTGAAACAAATCCGATAACTCAGCTGTTTTATCATTTATTGATACATTTCCTCTTTCAAAAATATTAATTCCATCATAACGTGCATTATAAATCTTTGCAGATGTTTTATTTGCTATATTTATATAATCATTTTTTGGATCTATTATAATAAAATTGAATCCATGTTTAGATAATTCATTTATTATAGCATTAGCTGCATTTGATTTTCCAGAACCACTTTGACCAGTTATGGCTATATGCGGATTTATTCTATCTGTTAATTTAAGATACTTTTTAAAGAAAAGTTTTTTCCAAACAAAATAAAAATCACCGTTAATTGATACTTTCCTTTGTTTTAATATATACAAAATTCTACAAGTTTCACTAACCATACTCATTTAAATCACATAAAACTTAGTTTTTAATTAGAAATAAGATCTCTAACTAAACTTAACTCTTTTAATTCTTCATCTTTATTTAATCTTGGAGTTTCAAGAATAAAATTCATTTTATTAAGCCCTTCATATGAAAAGAATTTTTTAAATCCCTCTACGCCAATTGTTCCTTTCCCAATAAATTCATGTCTATCTCTTTTAGAACCTAAATCATAAATTGCATCATTTAAATGAATTAATTTTATATTCTCAAATTTTAATATATTTTTTATTTCATTCAAAATTTCTTTTTTTCTAATATCATAACCTGCTGCAAATAAGTGACAAGTATCAATACAAAATCCTTTTTCTTCAGTATTTATGCTGTCAAATATTTTTTTTAAATCATTAAGATCTGATCCTACACTATTTTTTTGCCCGGCCTGATTTTCTAAAAGTATTGAAACACCATTATTTTTTTTCTTTATTTTATTTATTGCAGATACCACTCTTTCTATTCCTTTTTCTTTTCCTGTACCTAGATCGCTTCCAAGATGTGCAACTACATAGGGTATACTTAATGTATTACATTCATCAATTATTTCTGTCATAATTTTTATAGATTTTTCATATATATCTTGTTTTGGGGAAGCTATATTAGGTAAGTATGGCATATGGACAAAAATTGGATTTATATCAAATTTATTAGTTTTTTCTAAAAATTTTCTCTTTTCATCCAATGACGCTTTTTCTAAAGCCCACATTCTTGGACTACTTAAAAAAATTTGCATGGATGTACTTCCTATTTCATAAGAGTAATCAAATGATTTTGATATACCTCCTGCTATAGATACATGATAACCTAATCTAATCAAAAAATCACTTACATAATTCATATGCTTCTTTTATATTTTTAATTTCTTCTTCATTTAGAGCTTCATTGGCATAAAATTTCTTATTATCTATTATAAAACTAAGTAACTCTATTCTTTCTACATTTCTTTTAGCTGTTTCAGATATTATTTTTGGAACATTATTTATGTTCATACTATTTGCAAAATCAAGTACCCATTCATCTATTGTTTTTGCAAAGTTCATAAGTATTTTTATTTGGGTAACTGACATCAAAAATTTTTTTAATTCATTAATACGCTCTACAATTAATGGGTCTTTTTCAGAATCTTCTTTTTCTTTTATAAATTTACCATAATTTTTAACTATTTGTTGTTCTTGCTCTAATAAATTATTTATTATTAACATATCCATTTCTATTTCTGATGATTTATCTGGAAGTTTTATAACATTACCATTTATTTGTAGACGATTTTCTTTTACTTCTTTATGAAGTGTGTCTATAGCTTCAAGAATTAACTCATTTTTTGCTTTTATTAATATTTCTTGTGCTATCATCCATTTTGGTATATCTGTCATAGTACTCTTATATAATTTATCAAATCAAATATAAATAATAAGGTTATTTATATGGAACAAGAAGTAATTATTGATACAAAAAATGAGGTATACGCTCCGGCTGAAGATACCTACCTTATTATAGATATGCTTTTATCATATCTTAAATCTTCAAAAAAATCAAACATTTCATTACTTGACATAGGGACAGGAACCGGTATAATAAGCATAACATCTACAAGAAGTAAAAAAATAACTAAACTCACCTTATCTGATATAAATCCTGAAGCAGTTTCTTTAGCAAAGAAAAATTTAGAAAATAATGTTGATTTATTAAAAAATATTAAAACAGAAGTTATACAGAGTGATTTATTTAATAATGTTCATAAAGTTAAGTATGATATTATAACTTTTAATCCTCCATATTTACCTATGGAAGAAAATAGTAAAATATTAAATGAAGCTTTTTTTGGAGGTTGGTCTGGAATAGAGATTACTCAAAAATTTCTTAAAACTTCTTTAGAGTATTTATCTGAAGACGGAGTTATTTTTATAGTTTCAAGTTCATTAGCAGATATAAATAAGTTGATTTCTTATATTAAAGAAGTAGGATTAATTATAAAAAATCAAGAAAAAGTTCATATATTTTTTGAAGATATTATATGTTTTGAGCTACATTTAAAAAATAATAATGGTTGAAATTATGGAAGTAAAAGAATTAGATTTTGAAGAATCAATAAATTTTATAAATAAAAATAAAACGGCATTGATCTGGATAGGTTCAGAACCAAAGGAGTATATAGAAGAATTATTAAATTTAGAAAAAAATTCATTAAAACAACTATCTCCCTCTCAAATAACTTCAATGAATAAAGAAGAAGCTAACTTATACAAAAATCATGTTTTTGTATGTTATCATGGAAATTCTTCCATGTATGTAGCTAATTTTTTAAAAGAAAAATATGATGTAGAAACATTAAGTATGAAAGGTGGAGTTACACGAATAGTAGGAGAAATATTTTAAATTCTTCTTATCTCTTTACTTCTCTTTTTTCGGAATACATTCTTTTTTCTGCTAAATTAAATAACATACTCTCTAATTTTTTAGGTGTATAGCCAACTAATTTATTATTTATAACTTCATTCAAATTTGCAGCTCCAGCTGAAAATGTTACATTAAAACGATTATCTAAACCAATATTAACATTTTGTTCAAAATTTACAATTTTAAGTTCATTCTTTAATCTATTTATAAATTTTTGTGATGAATTTTTATTAGAAATCAATATAACTACAAATTCATCAGCGCCATTTCCTTTTCTATATGCATAATCTTCCATTCTTTTTGTTACTTTTATCGCAGTAGCTATTCTACAAATTGCCTGATCTCCAAATTTATGATTTAATGTATCATTTATTTTTTTAAGTCCATTGCCATCAATTACTACTAAACCTATGTTTATTGGCATATTAGTTACATTTTTCTTACACTCTTCTAGTTTTCTAAGATACCAAGAAAATATTCTTTGAGTATCCTCCTCATAAGCTTTTCTATTACCTAAACCTGTAAGTTCATCTGTAAGCGAAATTTCTCTTAATTTTTTATTAATATTTTTTAGTTTTTTATTTTCTTCTTCTAATTTTTTATTTATACTCTTTAATTCTTTATTTTCATCTTGAATCGATTTCTTATAAATTTTTATTCCATTAGGTATTTTTCTAAGAACTGACTTTGCCTCTTCTATGTTAATTATCTCTCCTGACCTTTTTAACTCTAAAGCTTCTTTAAACATTTTAAAATTAATTATTTTGGTTGGGTTTTGTACTTTATTGTTCATAACTATATATTCTATTAATTTAGATATAAATACTTAACTTTTAAATACAATTTTATATTTTTTAAATTATTTATTAAATTTATTTTTAAATATCTAAAAATTAAAATTTTGTAATAGATAATTATATTTTTTATATTATATAAAAATAAATGGAAGAATTTAGCTGGGTGGAGAGGCCCGTTTGCCTCTCCATTGATTATGTTTATCTCTATACTTTTTATTCCCAATTGAGTTATTTTACATTTCATTTCAAATTCTTTTTCTGCGTATTCACTTCCTTCAGATATTGTACATTGATTAATAAGTTTTGCAATAACTCCATTAATCTTTACAATATCCCTTACCTGTGAATACTTGGGTTCAGAAAACATTTTCAAAAGGCTGTAAACTGCAAGCCACAATTTACTATAAATTTTTATATCTATAGACAAATCTTTGCAGTCAGAAACTACGTTTTTACTTATGCTTTCCTCAAGAGATTTCATAATTTTATCCCAACTAATTTTTCTTCCATTCATTTTTTCACCCAGAAATAGTCAGATATTTTGGTTATCTAATACCAGTCTTATTTATTAGGCGTTAGACATACGCGCTTTCCAATATTTATACTTTAATAAAATATATATACTTTACTAAATTTATTTACCTAAAGTAGATAGATATATAAATTTATACAATTAATAATAAATAGTTGAATAAAAATTCAACACACCCAGAAATAGGGGGCAGCTAAAAACTGCCCCTGTTTATTTCATAACTTAAAAACAACTTCACCTTCGTTTACTTTATATCTTAATTTTATTCCTACCGAATCTCCAGATGAAGCGGAATATACTTCATTTTTATTTATCTGCATGCTAATAACTCTTTGTCTTACTGCTTCATCTTCATTTCCTATCTCTATTAAATCTCCTATATTTAATTCTTCATTTAATTTTATTGCAACTACATTTATTTTAGAAAAATATCCTTCTACAATGCCTATTGGCCTTTTATTTATACTATCTTTAAATTCAATTTTTTTGTTTGTTTTCTTTTCCAACGTATCTAATACATCCATTGCATTGTCAAGATCATACATATTTTAACCTATATCTATTAAGGACAAAATTAACTTAAATATTTCTATTTTCCAATTAACTTAAATTTTTTTATCTCTTCCTAATTTTTTATGTGCAGAACCTAATTCCTTTTTAGCTAATGCACAAAGAAGATTTAATTCTCCTGATAAAACTCCACCACTTATCATCTCAGCTAATTTTTTGGAGTTTTCTCCAATATTTTTATTAATAAAATCAATGTTCATTATCGAAAGAACCTCTTTTTGTTGTATCATAGATGTGCCTCCTCCCACAGTAGCAACTTCAAGTGAAGGTAATGTAACTGAAATATATAAATCTCCATTTCTATTTTCAGTCCATGTATAGCCACTACTACTTTCAACTATTTGTGCAAGATCTTGTCCTGTTGCAGCAAAAATACCTGCAATAACATTAGCAAAATGCGCATTATGCTTACTACTCCCCGCCATCGAACTTCCTAAAAGATTTTTTTTAATATTTAACATATTAACTTTTTCTGCATCAACTTCAAATATTTTTTTTAAAATATCCTTTTTAATTAGGCAATCAGCTACAATTCCTTTTCCTCTTCCTAACAATTCATTAACATATGATTCTTTTTTATCTGAGCACATATTTCCACTTATAGATACTAATTTTGCACCTTCAAAGTTTTCCTCGATATAATTAGCTATAGCTTCAGAAGCTATGGTTAACATGTTCATGCCCATTGCATCTCCCGTATCCATAAGTATTCTTACCCATACGTTGTTACCTAGTATAAAACAATTTAAATTTTTTATTTTTCCGTGTGAGGTTGTTTTATCGCCATATTCTGAAATCTTTTCCTCATTTTTATTTACCCATTCTATAAATTCTCTAGCTTTTTTAGCATTATTAAATTCAAATACTGGTGATCTAGCCATGCCATCTCTATATATGTGTGTATTAGCACCTCCAGCAGCATTAATTGCCTTAATCCCCCTAGATATACTTGCTACCAAAGCACCTTCTGTAGTTGCTATAGGTAAATAAAAGTTACCGCTTGCAAACTCTCCGTTAATTTTTATTGGTCCTGCAACCCCTAAGGGCATAGATATACTTCCTATAACATTTTCAATATTTTTATTTAATATTTTATCATACTCTACATTAGATTTAGAAATATTAAATAATGAAACATTTGCATATTTTTCTATAACTTTTCTTCTAATACTAACTGCTTTTTCAGGGTCTACATACTCTTCTATTTTATGTAAAGGAACTTCATTTTTCAATATCTTTTTAATTAATTCATCATCGTCCATATTATCACTCAATATTTTTAATATTTTATATATTTACGATAAGTATTATAGTTTAAAGTCTTTTACGACAGTTGCATAACTATATGTTAAAGCTATAAATCTATATGCATAGCTTATCTATCTGGTGTTACCAGTAAATTATAATTTTGAGTGTTAATATGACGAACGTTACTGTTAGAATTGCGGGTGCAAACGGTGATGGGGTAGATTCAAGCGGTGCCCTTTTAATTAAAATTGCAGGAAGAAATGGACTTAACGCTTTCGGGTATAGAGGTTATCAGTCTATAATAAGGGGTGGCCATGTCTGGTATCAAATTAGAATAGGTGATGAAAAGTTACAGGGTCACGGTGATAAAATAAATATTCTTGTAGCTTTAAATCAAGACGCAATAAATAATCAAAAATCTCATTTAACTCCGGATGCATTTGTTATCTACGATAATACAAAAGTAAATGTAGATTCATTAAAAAACTCTTCTTTTAAATTGTTAGGTATACCTCTTTTAGATATTGCAGTATCTACAAGTGGGGATCCAATAATGAGGAATACAGTTGCCATAGGTGCAGTTATAAAATTATTAGGAATATCTATGTCTGCTTTTGAGTTAGTAATTAAAGCTATGTTCGGAAAGAAAGGTGAAAAAGTAGTACAAAATAATATAGATTCAGCTTCAAAAGGTTTTAATTTTGAAGGAGTGAATATGTTTTATGCATTAAAAAGTGATGGAAAAGAACGTTACTCTATGGATGGAAATACTGCATTATCAATAAGTGCATATACCTCTGGTTGTAAATTTTATGCAGCATATCCTATGACTCCTGCTAGTGGAATACTCCATTGGTTTGCGGCTCATGATAATAAAGGCGTTTTATTCAAACAAACTGAAGATGAAATAGCCGCAATTAATATGGCTATAGGCGCTTCGTATGCTGGTGTACGTTCGATGTGTGGAACAAGTGGAGGAGGTTTTTCATTAATGGTAGAAGCATTAGGTTTTGCAGGTATGATAGAAACTCCTTTAGTTGTAGTAGAATCACAAAGAACAGGTCCTAGTACAGGTTTACCTACCAAGACAGAACAAGCCGATTTATTATTTGTTATGCACGCATCGCAAGGTGAGTATCCTAGAATAGTTGTGGCACCTAGAGATATACAAGAATGTTTTACTATAACTTCGCAAGCATTTAATTTAGCAGATAAATATCAATGTCCGGTAATAATACTTATGGATTTATTTATTTCAGAACATGTAGAAACAGTTGAAGGATTTGATATAGATTCTGTAACTATAAATAGAGGTAAATTAACAACTTCAAGTACTTCAAATGGTCGTTTTAAAAGATATGAATACTCAGATGATGGTATATCAACAAGATCAATACCCGGTACTCCTGGAAATGAATTTATAGCACCTTCAGATGAGCATAATGAGTATGGTGATTTAGTTAGTGATGCATTTTCGGGTTTAGACGAATATGTAGATATACGTGTAAAAATGCATGAAAAACGTATGCAAAAAATGAACACTATGTTAAAAGAGGAACCATATTTTGTTCCTAAAATTGAAAATCCAGACGCTACATATTTTTTTGTAACTTTCGGTTCAACAACAGAAGCTGTAAGAGAAGCAATACAAATACTTAAAAATGAAAATTTAAATTTTGGATTAATATCCTTTAATTATATATTGCCTCTTGATAAAGAGAAAACACTTTCAATGTTAAAAAATAAAAAACTTATAGATGTAGAGTGTAATTACACTGCACAACTTGCACAGGTAATAATGTTAAACACGGGAATTGAAATAAAAGAAAAAATACTAAAATATGACGGCGAAGCAATAACTGGAGAAGAAATAGCCGAAAAAGCAAAAAAAATATATACAAAATTGTGATATTATGGCAGAAATAGTAAATAATAATGCGGATGTTAAACCACAACAAAAACAAATTTACACTTCAAAAAACAAACCAATATGGTGTCCAGGTTGTGGAGATTTTGGAGTTTTTGCTTCAATAAGTAAAGCATTAACTGAATTGAATATTGAAAAAAGAAATGTTGCAATAATCTCTGGCATAGGTTGTAGTTCTGCAATGCCTCATTCCTTTAGTACTTACGGTGTACATAGTCTTCATGGGAGATTATTACCTGTAGCTAGCGGCATAAAATTAGCAAACTCAGAATTAACTGTAATAGGAACAGGAGGTGACGGTGATGGTTATGGTATCGGAGGAGGACATTTATTACACACTTCAAGAAGAAATATAGATATGACTTATATAATAATGGATAATGAAACATATGGGCTTACTACTGGTCAAACATCTCCAACTGCATTATTGGGGCATAAGACAAAATCAACTCCTTTTGGAGTTATAGAAATGCCAATAAATCCAATCGCATTTGCAATAAGTGCCGGGGCAACATACGTTGCAAGAGGTTTTTCTGGAGATCCAACTCATCTATCACAATTGATAAAAGGAGGAATTGAACATAAGGGTTTTGCAATTATAGATGTATTTAGCCCGTGTGTAACATTTAATCATGATAATACATTTGATTGGTTCCGTCCAAGAATTTATAAATTAGAATCAGAAGGACATGATCCATCAAATCATAGCAAGGCTGTAGAAAAAGCATTTGAAGATGTTTATACTAATTATGAAAAAATACCGATAGGTTTGTTTTACAAAACAAATAGACCAACTTACGAAGATTTAGAATTAGCATTAAAAAACGGTCCTTTAGTTAAACAATCAATGCCAACAAAAGAACAAATAAAAGCAATAATGGATGAAAATCTTTAAATTAATTAATTATAAAAAATTAATAATCAGATCAATTTAAATATTCTAGAAAAAATATTATTTTGTTTATAAATTTAAATAAAGATTAATCTAAAAAGTATTTGATTTATTTTTGAATAATTGCACTTTAAAAAAGTACAATCAAAAAATTCAGTAACACAAAAAAATGTTTAAATTATCAAATAGAATAGTAAACAAAGAAGAATTTCAAAATTCAAAAATATATAATTAATTATTGAGAAATTAAAACACAACAAATCAAAATGAAGATTAAGTTTATTATTTATTCTATTTTTATTTGTGGTGTGCCGTAGCCCCTCTTCTGTTTTAGGTGACATTAGACTAAGCGGCATATTATTGCCTTGCATGCTCATTGTATGTGCATCGGCACGTTTCATCTCTATTTCAACGCTCGTATCGTCATAGCTCATGTTGAATAAGAGTATCGTTTCTGTTCCGAATTAAGCCTTAAGCCAATACATACTCTGCACGGAGAGAGCTTCCTCAGCCATATAGGCCGTGAGTCACCCGCACACCACAATTAATTTATACTTTTAAAGGTATAAATATGCATGCTAAATGTAGTATTTGTTATCTTTTCTTTAGTAAGCGCATTATCTACAGTAATACCTCCTTTATCTGCATTGGGAGGTTATATACTAATTGCAATTTTGGCAGTTATACTTATTTATATAATTCTTATTTTAGGAAGGTCAATGATTAAGTTTATAATAGGTTTAATAGTTAATACAATTTTAGGATTAATTGCTTTAATTCTTTTAGATTTTGTATTTAATTTTGGGATTCCTCTTACCTTACCTATAATAGGTTCAACTGCATTATTCGGTCTACCTGGAGTAGGCGCTATTGCTTTACTAAAACTTTTAGGCGTAATATCTTTCATCTAAAATTTAATTTTAATTATTTACTAATTTTTAAATTTTTTTACATACATTTTAAATATATCTATTGTTAAGTATTTTTGAAATTAATGGAAAAAATTGGTTTGGTAGGTGCGACAGCAATAGGTCTTGGCGCAATAATAGGCGCAGGAATTTTTGTTTTAAGTGGGGTCGCAATAAATCTTTCAGGAACGGGTGCAATTTTAGCATTTTTATTAACAGGATTAGTTGCAATATTAGTTGCATTTGAAGTTGGAGAGTTATCATCTAGAATGCCTAATGAGAAAGGCGCTTCATATTCTTTTACATACAATACTTTTGGAAGTGAATTAGGTTTTATAACTGGAATACTTCGTTTGCTTTCATTTGTTGCAGCGATAGCTGCAATTTCAGTTGGATTTGGTTCATATTTAACATCATTTTTAAATTTAAACCCGATTTTTTCCCCTCTATTTTCAATAATATTAATATTAATTTTAGGTTATATAACTAATAAGGGAGTAAGAAAAGCAGCAAAAACAGATACTATTCTAGTAACATTTAAAGTATTAGTACTTATTATTTTTGTAGTATTTGGGATTTATGCGGGCAAAGCTTCAAATTTTAATATTTTAGATATTTTTTCAACTAGTAATTTAGGTGGAATTTTTGCGGCAAGTGTGCTTTCAATGTTTGCTTATGCTGGTTTTCAATCTATAGCTAGCATAACTCCATTTGTAAAGGGTGGAGGCAAAACAGTAGCTAAGGCAATACTTCTTTCAGTTTTAATAAGCGCATTTCTTTATATAGGTGTGACTGTTGCAATGCTCATGTTAGCTCCTAAATCTGCGTATGCATTTTCAGGAGATCCACTATCTATAGCTCTAAATGCAGTTCACGCGCCGGAAGTACTGACCGTTTTAATTGATATAGCAGCAATGGTTGCTACCGCTAGTGCAACATTAGCTATGCTTGTAGGTTGTGAAATGCTTATATTTCAAATGTCTGAAGATGGACTACTTCCCAGTATCTTGAAGAAAGATAAAAATTCTAAAAATCCAGAAAAAAATTCACTTATAACAACTATGTTATTAGGTATTAGTTTTATCTTTGCCGGAAATATTTACATAATAGCAGCAATAAGTAATTTTGGAACTATTTTTAGTTATTTAATAAACAGTGTTGCAATAATAAAAATAAGAACTTTAGAAAAATCTGGAAAACATAAACTTTTGTTAAAAAGTATGCACATGAAAAAATTTGGATTATTTTTAACTCCACTATGTCCTTATGTCCCTATCCTGGCTTCATTTTTGTTGCTAATATTTTTTATAGGTTTTCCAGCAGAAGCACTAGCCGGAGGTGTTATAACAATACTTTTAAGTATTTTAGTTTATTATATGTTAGAACAGATAAAAGAAAAACCAATAATACGAGTTAAGATTTTTAATTAATTAAAATCTTCAAAAACTTAAGTTATTATATTATACTTAATTATAATAATTTTTTCTAAATATTTATATATTTTAAATTTAAATCATTTGAGGTTATTTTTATGACATTTAAAAACCCCTATCCAAAAATA
>JAVYRW010000014.1:0-12868 GCA_038730205.1 Candidatus Micrarchaeaceae archaeon
AATATAGTATCTAATAAAATTATCTAATAAAAAAGTGTAAAAATGAGTATACTTTCAAGTATATCGCCTATTAAATGGAACGATGAATCAAATAAAATAGTATGGTTAGATAACTCAAAGATTCCTTGGAAAGAGATATACCAATCCACAAACAATCTTGAAAGGCTAATTTTAGCAATAAAAACACTTGAGATACGCGGTGCTCCGATACTTGGCGAAGCTGGAGCTTATGGCATTGCAATGATAGCTAATAACTCCCAAAACTCAAATGATGATATACTTAAAAATATAACTTCATATGGAAAGATGCTTGCCGAAGCTAGGCCAACTGCAGTAAATTTAAGCTGGGGAGTAAGAAAAGTTCAAGAAGAAATAAAGCATGCAATAAATAATGGGAATACTCCTTCAAAGGTCAAAGAACTTGCAATAGAATATGCAAAAAAACTTCAAGAAGAAAATATCACTGCAACATTAAAAATAGGTGAAAATGGAAAACATTTAATAAAAGATGGAGATGTCCTTGTAACTATTTGTAATGCAGGTACACTTGCATGTGACGGCATTGGAACATCTACGGCACCAATGAGAGTCGCATTTGCAGAAGGAATAAGGTTTAAGGTTTTAGTTACATATACTGCGCCATTATATCAAGGTGCAAGGCTCACTGCGTGGGAGTTACATAAAGATGGAATACCTGTACAGGTAATTACTGATAATATGGCAGGGCATTTAATGCGTGAAGAAAAAGCGACTGCTATATGGGCCGGTGCAGATAGGATATTAGGAAACACTGGAAAAGAGAGTGGAACAGTATATAACAAAATAGGCACATTTGGATTGGCTTTAATGGCGAAGAGTTTGAGCAAAGAAGGGATAGATATAAAGATGAATGTCGCTGCTCCTACTTCGACCATAGACTCTATAAGCAAGGTCTCAGATGTAAAAATAGAGCAAAGAAAATCATCAGAGGTAGAAACATTATTTAATTCGGTAAGAATAGTTCCTGAAAATGTTCCAGTTCTGAATCCTGCATTTGATAGAACCCCTCCTAATTTCATATCATCAATTGTAACTGAATTAGGCATTGCAGAGTTCCCTTATTATATATCCTTGCCAAATTTACTTTCAAAAGAAAAAGCATGATTTAAAATTAAGTATAAATTGCCGATATAAATAACATAAAAAAATATTTTTGTATTTGTAGAAAATAAAAATAAAAATTATACTTTCAAACCTTTAAAAAGGGGTTTGTTGATTTAGTCTTACTTTATCAACAAAAAAACAGACTTTATCAACAAATTTAGACTTTTTCAGCAAAGCCTATATCAACGAAAAGTTTATATATGAAATTGTTTTTATATTTATAGGAGGTATAAGGTTTTACTCAATAATATTTAAAGGTTGTCAAATGAAATCGAATATATTTTCAGTATCTATTTTGTCAAGTATCTTAATGATATTTGTATTTTTTGTAAATGTCGGTTATGTTGGTGGTACATCAACACCATCTATATCAGTTACAGTACCTTCAAATGTTATAGCATACGTTCCAATAACCTTAAAAGCTAATGGTCCTGTTACTGCAAACGCTCAAATAATGATAAACTTACAAGCTAATTCATATACAACTTATGAAAATCCTAATCTACAAAACATAGAATTTTTCTATTCGAATGGAACTATTATTCCTTCATGGTTAGAAGGAAATGTATTAAATCCATCGACAATATCTTCAAATAACAATGTATTATACTGGTTAAAAATCTCAAATCCAAACTTTTTATCTTCAGCTGGTACATCTAATACATTATATATGGGATTTGGATCAACATCAACTAACTTTTTTAACTCTCAAACAGTAGGGGAGTCTCCTATACTCTCTCCAAGTTACGGTGAATATGATAACGGAAATCAAATTTTTAATTATTATCAATCATTTGGAGGTTTTACAGGGAATACTCTTCCAAAAGGATGGAGTTCTGTAATAGATACTTCTGAACCTAGTACTAATACTGTTGTAGTAAACAACCCATCAAATACTGTAATATACGTAAGTAATGATATAGGTGGATGCGGTTGTGGTATTTATGAAACTGCACCACAATCAATGAATGTTGGTAATACAATAGAATGGTATGGAAATATATTTAATAATCAAATGGCAGGAACATTTGTTGGTATAGAAACAGAATCTTCTACAACTTTTCCATTACCTCTATATACCTGGAACTACGAAGTCGGTGCTGGTGTTTCACAAACAAGCGTTTTAACTTATGGTTTATCAGAATTAGTAAGTTCACCTGGTCAAAGTGGCACTATAACTCTAGACGCTGACGAAAACAGTGTATCTACTGGAGTTCAAGATACAAATAGCAACAAAGTTTATGGTATACAAATAAACTCACAAAACTCATTCAATGGTCTTATAAATTATGCAAGTATAGGTCAAAATACAAACTCACAATTATCAGGAACTTCAAACATATTTGCATTTTCAGTAGGCCTTAATCCGGCCGGTAACATACTATCTTTACCACAAAGCATATATTGGCTAAGAACAAGAACAAACGTGCAAATGCCTAATTTAATTTTTGGTCCAATTACTCCAGTACCATTCACAGCTAATCTTTTAGTAACTCCTACATTAGTATTTAATGGTTCTTCAGTTGGTTTTACAGCATCAGTTTCAGGAGGAACATCTCCATATTCATATACATTTAATGTGTATAACTCATTAATGGATCTAGATTATTCATTTATTTCACAAACAAATACATTTAATTTTCAAATACCAAAAACCGGAAATTATCTTGCACAAGTAGTTGTTACGGATTCAAGTTCACCTAGCAATCAAATTGCAACCTCAGCTAATGTGCCGTTTAATGCTATACCTTTCAATGGAATAGTGCTATCATCAAATGCAATGACAATAGATCTTGGTCAAAGTATAAATATAGGAATTAACGATATAAATTCACAGAGCAACGGAAATGATGTGTTTGATTTATTTTTAACAAACTCTACCTCTCAAACATCTAAAATTAAGTTAGGTTCTGTTGAAGAAAAGTTAATGCCTATATATAACTCTTTCACTCCGAACTCAGTTGGTCCGATAACATATTCGGTTACTGGGGAAATGGTTTCTCCATTATCTTATCCAAAAATCTCAAATAGTATAACTATACAAGTAAATCCTGCTTTAAGCTTATCTGTATCAAGTTCAGCAACATCAGTTATACGAGGTTCCACAGAAAAACTTACTGCAACAGTTTCAGGAGGAACATCTCCATATTCATATCAATGGTACTCAATAAGTGGCAGTACTAATACATTAATTTCAGGAGCAACATCAAATACAATTGCTCCGAGTACTTCAACTTCAGGTACATATACATACGGTGTCAATGTAATAGATAGTGCTAATGCAGTAGCATATAGTAATCCCATTTCATTTACAGTAACTTCACCCACTACAACGGGGCCTATTAATACCGGAGGTCTACCACCTACTACAATTACGACACCACCTGTACAAACAATACCAGTTCCAACAACTACTGTAAAACCCACAACCACAACAAATCAAAATATAAACGCAAAACCTACTAATACTACTACAAATAACTCTGTAACTGCATCAAATACAATAAAAAGTTCAGGGACAAACAAAACAGTATCAACAAACACCACAAAGAATACAACAACTACTGTTAAACAAGCAGTTGCATCAACTCCAACAGCATTTCCATGGTGGATAATATTATTGATAATAATCATAATATTGATATTGTTGTACTTATACATGAAAAGGAGAAAACACAACAAACATGGTAAAAAGTAATAATTAAGTATTAAATTTTCCCTATTTTATTAGGTTTATTTTCATTTTTTTTATTATATTTATATTTGATTTATAATTTTATTTATTTTATTTAACCTTATTTTTACAATAGATTATTATTTTTATATTTCTAAATATATTTATGTGGTTTTTTAAGAAAACTCCTCCTTCTCTTCCAGAAGAGGAATATACATTAGATGATCTAAATAAAGTTCTTAAATCATTACTTGATACATCACTTAAAGAGTTTTATCTTAATTGTAATGAATTTGTTTCTTCATTTAACAACTCAAAAAAAGAGTTCATAGATGAGTGTAAGGTTCTTGAAAAGTATGAAGGCGAACCTATAGTTGAAGATATGTGGGCCCCTAATATAAATTCAATAAAAACACAAAAAAATTCTTATACTAAAACATTAGTTAGAATACTTGAAAAGGAATATGAAGGTAGTTTCGATACTCAGTATGGAAAATGTAAAGCTGAACTTTCAAAAATTGAAGAAATTTTGGGCGAAATGTTACGTATTAACAGTATGTTTAAAGTTGTAGTTTTATCTTATTCAAATGAATTAGGTAAGTTCAAAAAAATATTTGCAAATATGGAAAAATCAAAAGATAAATTAAAATTAGCAATAGAAGAAATACAACCAGAATATAAAAAATATGAAGAAATAAGAAATAAAATAGAAAATCTTTATGGTATTGTTGAAGAAACTAAACTAATGGATGAAAATATTTCATCTATTGATTTAGAATTAAATGCGCTTTCTCTAAAAAACGATTTGAGTACTAGCGAAAAACTTAAAATTTTACTTGGTCAGAAAAAAGATGAGTTAACTAAATTATCAAATGAAATACATGAAACAAAGGTAAAAGTATCTAGTAATCTAATGCCTTTAGAAAGAGCAGCAAGAAAAATGGATTACTCTTATATGGGAAAAAGAAGTATAACTGATTTCATAGAAAATCCTGAAGAAAATTTTAATAATGATATAGATTATACTGATTTTGAAAAACTACTTGATGATCTGGTCACACTACTTAATTCAGATAAAATACAGGTAAAAGGAAAAGAAAGTATTTTATCTACCGTTCCATTTTTAAAAACAAAAGAGTTTAAAAACCAATTAAAATCACTTGAAAAACTAATACAAACTAAGAAATTTTTATCAGGAGAAATAAATACAATGGAAAATGAATTAGTATCAAAAGTATCAAAATCAAAAATACTTAATGAAAAAGAAAAGGAAAAAGAACAAATGTTCAGTAGAAAAGAACAACTACAACATCTTAACGAATCTACAAAGAACGATTTAATAAACTTATTTTTAAAATATTACAATAGAAAAATAAAAATACTTTAAATTAATTAAATTGTAGTAAAATTTATAAGTATTAATAATTTATAAATTGTTTATGAATAAGCTAAGAGACATGGAGTATTTTGAGAAGTGGCTTATTTTAGGAATATTAATAGGTATTGCTGCAGGAATTGGAGCTACTATTTTCTATTTTGCAATAAAATTAGTAGAATCATTTTTTTTAGGTAATGTTTTAGGTATGAATATTCCATTACCCATTGGGGAAACTGCAACACAAACAAATTATACATTTTCTGTAGCTAATTATTTATTAATACCTTTAGTTCTAATTATAGGTGGAGCAATTTCTGGTTTTATAGTTTATAAATTTGCACCAGAAGCAGAAGGTCATGGAACAGATGCGGCAATTAGTTCATTTCATAACAAAGATGGAAAAATAAAACCACACGTTCCGCTAGTAAAAACAATAGCCTCAGCAATAACTATAGGTAGTGGCGGTAGCGCAGGCAGAGAAGGTCCAACAGCTCAGATAGCAGCAGGTATAGGTTCCTATTTGGTTGATTTTTTTAGATTAAGTGATGCTGATAGAAGGACAGCAGTTGTTGTAGGTATAGGTTCAGGAGTAGGAACTATCTTTAAAGCACCAATAGGCGGTGCAATATTTGCAATAGAAGTACCTTACAAAAGAGATTTTGAAACAAGTGCAATATTTCCTGCAATAGTCGCTAGCGCAATAGGCTACTCTATTTTCGGATCTATTGTTGGTTTCACACCAATTTTTGGTTTTATAACTAACACATTTAATCCATTAAGATTACCATTTTATGCAATACTCGGTTTAATAGCTGGTTTTTTAGCTGTTTTTTATATTTGGTTTTTCTATAAAATACATGATGGCTTCAAAAAATTAAAAATAAGTAACTTTTACAAACCTATTATAGGTGCGGGTGTAGCTGGTATCATAGCCTTGCTTTTTCCTGAAGTAATGGCTGTTGGTTATGGTTGGATACAACTTTTAATAAATAATAATGCACTAGCTATACCAACATTTGGACTTCCTTTAATTCTTATACTAGTAATGCTTCCAATAGCAAAAATAATAGCAACTTCATTCACAGTAGGTTCAGGGGGCAGCGGAGGTGTGTTTGCTCCAGGAATTTTTATAGGGGCTTCATTGGGTTTTGTTTACGCATTAATACTTCATTCTCTTCTTCCTGTATTATTTCCTTCAGTAGCTCCTTTAGTTATAATAGGAATGTTGGCTTTCTTTGGAGCAGCAGGAAAGGTACCAATATCTGTGCTTCTTATGGTTATAGAAATGACAGGTAGTTTACAACTACTTCCAGCTGCAATGTTGGCTGTATCATTTTCATACTTAACTTCTAGAAACGGTACTATATACCGTTCACAAGTTTTATCCAGAGAGTTTTCTCCTATTCACTTAAATGAATATAAAAAGCCTATAATGTTATCTATGGAAGTAGGGACAATACCTTTAAGAGATATTTCAGTTAATAGGAAAACATCTCAGAAAAAAGTAATAAGTTTAATGCAATCATTAAACGTTAGTTATCTACCTATAGTTGAAAAAGGCATATATTTAGGGAGTATAACTGCATCTGAACTAGCTAAAAATGGCATGCCTAACTCTAATTTATGGATCGATCGTAATAGTAAATCTTTGGATCCTTCTGATAATATAGCTAAAGCATTGAATCTTATGGCAAAAATTAATGTTTTAACATTACCTGTAGAAAAAGATGGCAGATATCTTGGTAATATATTTCTTTATGATATAATGAAAGCATACGATTTACGTGCCAAAGCATATACAAAAGACATTTAGAAATTAATGTTTAATTTAAAGTGTGATATAATGGACTTTATCGAGTATCAAAAAAATACAAAAACAACTGCAATATACCCTGATGTTTTGGAAGGAAGATTTTATTATCCTGCATTGGGTCTTGCTGGCGAAGTTGGAGAACTTTTAAATAAAATTAAAAAGATAGCAAGAGATAAAAAAGCACCAGATATAAACGATTTAAAAGGTGAGATAGGCGATGTACTTTGGTATTTATCACAACTATCAAATGAGTTTGGTATAGATCTTAATGAAGCTGCAGAAGAAAATATCAAAAAATTAAAAAGTAGAAAAGAACGTGGTGTTATTTCAGGAAGCGGCGATAATCGATGAAAAAAGAAAGTGCCTATTATCATAAAATAGATGAAAGAATAGAATCATTAACTGACCTTATCTTTGGTCTTGCTTTATCGATAGGTGCAGTTCTTCTAGCTTCAAATGCAATTACTAACACTTCTCAATTAATAAGTAATCTTTTTAGTTATGGTTTCGGTTTCTTTATACTAGTATTTGTATGGTTTAGGTATACTGCAATAATATCTAGAATTAAGTTTAGTACTAGATCAATAGTATTTCTAAATTTACTACTTTTATTTTTTGTAACTTTAGAACCTTACTTATTTAATATAATGAAATCTTCTATTTCAATGTTATTATTAAATACAGTTTCATCTTTATTTGCATTCGACATGGGGGCAATAATGCTTATTCTTGCAGTATTAACATTTATAGTAATAAAGCAAAAAGCAATATCTAGATTAAATCATTATATACAATTAGTTACTGCTAATGTTATTGTTGCAATAATATTTTTTATATCTATGCTTCCATATTTTTGGAATACATTAATATTTGGATTAGAAGCAAGGTTCTTTGTATGGATATTTTGTTTCCCATTAACTTATTTAATATTAAGAATATCTAAATCGCGTTGATAAAATGACCCTTTCCTATATTAGAATTAAAAATGTTGAAAAAACCGAAGCCATTAAAAAATTAAAAGAATCTAAAGCTAAATTTTTAGGTAACTCTTTAGAAAAACAGCTTCGTTTCAAGTTAGATCAATCTGAAAAATTTCAAAATAAAAACATAGATAAGTTTAAAGGAAATTCATGGTTAACTGTAAACTTTAAAGATGGTGTATCTACAATAGAAATAGATGAAAGTAACTTTGATGGAAATCAAAAAGATCATAGCGCATTAAACGTAGATGATTTCCTAAAAGCGACAAAGATGGTACTTACAATGATGCCTAAAAAAGATTATGATTATATAGAAATAAAGAAAGATATTTATTGGTTAGACGGCGTAACGATAGTACTTGAAGAACTTCCTGCTTTAAAATCAACAATTATTTTTTCAGGAGGTTCCAAAAAAATTCTTCTTGAATTAAAAAAGAAATTAAAAATAAAAGGCACCTTAGAACCTAACTTCGTTTTCAATACCGCAGAAAAATACTATTCAATGCGAGGAGTAGAGTATGATATTGTTAAAACTATATTAAAAAAGAATTTGCAAAAATCGCTTCAAAGTAAATAAATATTATTTTTAATCATATTAAACGTAAGTATTAAATATATGTTATCATATATATTATATGATTTATATGGACAAAAAAATAAAAATATTAGGTATAGTCGGAAGTTTAAGAAAAGGTTCTTTTAACATGGCATTAATGCACTATGCAAAATCAATACCATTAAAAGACGCAGAAATAGAAATTGCAGACATATCAGAAATACCTATTTTTAATCAAGATTTAGAATCACAAGTTCCTGAATCGGTAAAAAATTTCAAACAAAAAATAAAGCAATCTAATGCTATACTAATTTCAACTCCAGAGTACAACTATTCTATTCCTGGTGTACTTAAAAATGCTATTGATTGGGCATCAAGACCTTACGGTGATAACTCATTCGATAATAAAATAGTTGGTATTATGTCTGGTTCAGGAGGCTATATAGGTGGCGCAAGAGCACAATATCACTTAAGGCAAATTTTTGTTTTCTTAAATATGCATCCGGTCAACAAGCCCGAAGTAATAGTTCCTATGATTCATGAAAAAATAGATGAAAATGGAGTTCTAACTGATGAAAATACAAAAAAGAAAATAGAAGAACTTGTCAAAACTTTAATTAACCATACAAAAAAATTAACTGAATAAAAATATTATTTTTTTATTTTTTGTTCTATTCTTATTAATTCATTGTGTTTTGCTGTTCTTTCCCCTCCTACTGTACCTGTTTTAATGTAACTTATACCTAAACCTACTGCTAAATGTGCAATGCTCGTATCTTCTGTTTCTCCACTTCTGTGTGATATTACGCTTTCATAATTATTTTTCTTTGCAAGAATAACTGTATCTATCATGTCAGATAATGTTCCTATTTGATTTGGTTTTATAAGTATCGCATTTCCTGAGCTAAGAGAAATTCCCTTTTGTAATCTTTCTTTATTTGTTACAAAAAGATCATCTCCAACTATTAATGTTTCATTTCCTATTTTTTTAGTTAATTTTCCAAAACCTTCAAAATCTTCTTCATCAAGAGGGTCTTCAATAATTTTAATATTAAACTGTTTTACTAACTGCGATATATACTCAATTTGTTCATCTGTACTTAAAGATTTATCTTTATACTGGTATTTTCCATTATCATAAAACTCAGAAGCAGCTAAATCAACAGCCAATCCAATTTCTACTCCGGTCTTTTCAGAAATACTTTTTATTGCATCTGAAAGTATTTGGAAGGCTTCTATATCTTTTAACGGAGCAACCCACGCTTTTTCATCTCCTAACCCTAATGATAACTCTGGAAATTTAGATTTTAGTATTTCACCGACTTTTTTATGTACCATTACATTTGCGAAAGCTGAACTTTCATAATTTTTTCCAGAAGACACTGCTAAAAATTCTTGCATTACTGTCCCATTTATTGCATGTTTTCCTCCACCAATTATATTTCCGAGTGGTTTAGGTAATTTGAATACTTGATTGTTTTTACCTACATACTCAAAAAGCCAAAGATTTTCTAATTTTGCAGATGCTTTAGCATATGATAAAGAAGCAGCAATAGCTACGTTTCCGCCTATGTTACTAAAATTCTCTGACATATCTATTTCATGTAGTTTTTTGTCAAAGTTTTTTTGATCTCCTAAGTTCATACCAACAAGTTTTTTTGAAACAACATCATTAAATTTTATAATTCCCTCATCTATGTTATTATTCGGATAATCTTTTACTTCAAATTTTCCTTTACTGGCACCACTTGGAGCAGCTGCCATGCCTAATAATTTTCCTTCATAATAAATTTCAACTTCTACAGTAGGATTCCCTCTAGAATCTATTATTTTTCTTGCGATTATTTTAGATATTTCTGACATAAACTAACCTTTATTATATAATTATATTTAATATGAAAAATAACTTAATACTTTTCCTATCTACTGTTTATTTTCTGATAAAAGAAGAACTATACTTTCTTTTATATCATTTCTTAGCAATTCAAAGAAATTATTTTTTGTAATAGAATCATAATGATTATTTTCTTTTATTTTTTTAAGACTCGAATCAAATAAACTATAATATCTGTGCAACTTTTCTTTCCTAGAAACTAAAGGTTTACAGTTTAATACTTCTAATTTTTTGATTAGTTCCTCTTTATCATATTTTAATTTTTCTGGTTCAATATCTATTTTTAAATCTTTTTCATTTTTTAGAAAAATATTTGGGAAATTTTTACCTGATATGTATATATCTGTAAAATTATTTAAATTTCCTTGACAAATATTAATTAATTTTTCTATTTTAAAATCGCTACAAAAAATCATATAATACTCTTTATTAAATATACAATCTCCCCACTTTATAATTTTTTTAACTACATTCTCCTCCTTTTTCTCAGGTACCAAAGATTTATGCATATCTAACTCTAACGAATGATACTCTACGACAACTCTTTTTTTATTTATTCTTAAATCTGTAATAAAATCCGGAAATATAGATATAATTTTTTGTTTTTGTCCTACTCCAAAAAGTCTAAAATTTTCCCAAGAGAAAGAAACTCCATTATTGATAAGTACTAAAGCAGTAGCTATCTCTGTCCTAGATATTTGTTGTTTTTTATCTTCCTTCAGCCTTTTTATCTTGC
This sequence comes from Candidatus Micrarchaeaceae archaeon, assembly GCA_038730205.1. Classification (GTDB taxonomy): domain Archaea; phylum Micrarchaeota; class Micrarchaeia; order Micrarchaeales; family CABMGC01; genus JAJZOD01. The sequence goes on from JAVYRW010000014.1 coordinate 11,175, forward strand.
ATAAATCATCAAAAGTACTTACGTAATTTTTTGTTGCATCTTCTAAAATTGCATTTATAACTCTTTCTTTTCCATTTGATTTTATTATTCTATTTAAACTATTTGAACTACATCTTAAATAAGATAAAACTATATCTTCATCAGTTTTTTTTGAAGTTAATCTCTCATTCAGAGTTAAATGTTTTATTGTAGAAGTACCATAATGTCGGTCCATTTAAATCTAGTATAATTTTATTTTTTCACATATTTATACTTATTATTTTTAATTTTATATTGATTTAAAATTTAAATTTAAAAAACTCGGTTTAATATACTTATTTATTGAATAAAAAATTATGGATTTAACTATTTCAGAAAATGTAACTATACCTTTACAATCAATAATGACCGGTAGGGGTTGTATAATAGGCCAAAGTGGTTCTGGGAAGTCATTTCTAATGGGAATTGTAGCAGAGGGAATAGGTACAAAAAGATTACCTTTTTGTGTAATAGATACAGAAGGAGAATATTCTTCATTAAAATCATCAATTCCATATGTTTTAATTGTAGGTGGAGAAAATGCAGATTTACCTATAGAGATAGATTTACAAGATCTTTTCAGAAAATCAATACTTAATTCAATACCTATTGTTTTAGATGTTTCAGATGTTGTAAAAAAGCAAGATTACGTATATAAAGCTCTCAATACACTTTATAAAATTGAAGAAGAACTAAGAAAACCATTTCTTGTAATGATTGAAGAAGCCGATAAATTTGCTCCACAAGTAGTGCATCAAAATATTAACATTATAGAGGAGCTTAGCGTAAGAGGTAGAAAAAGAGGTATAGGTTTGCTTATAGCTACACAAAGACCTAGTAATATCAGTAAAAACGTCTTATCTCAATGTTCTTATGGTTTTATAGGTAAATTAACAATAGAAAATGATCTTAACGCAATAAGTCAGCTTTTTAGTAATAGATCTTATCTAGATGAAATTGTTAATTTATCAACAGGAGAATTTATGCCATTCGGCATATTATTCAAAGAAAAATTTAAAGTAAAACCAAGAACATCATTCCATATGGGCTCCACTCCCCAGATAAACGAAAATCAAATAGATAATAAAATTGAAATAAACTCATTAATAAATGAATTAAAAAAACAAAAAATAAATACTAAATCAATTACAGATCAAATTAATCCAGAATCCAAAATTAGATTACAAAAAAATACAAGTGACACTATTAATTCTAAAATATTTTCACCAAAAATAAATGAAGAAACGGCAAGAAACTTTGCTAATAAATCATCTCGCAAAATTTTTGGTTTTTTTGGTAAAAAAATTGAATCAATTAATGAAATATCTATAAAATATATGCCTATCTCCATATGCGATATACGCATACCCACCAAGAAAAAAAGAGAATTTGATGTTTTTAAAATACCTATCGATAAATACGGTAATCTTATAGAAATAAACAATAAAATAACAATAATAAATACAAATATAAAATATAAAAAATTAACAACCTCAGAAGAAAAACTTCTTTATTTAGTTAAAATTTCAAAATCTATTAAAAAATCAGAGTTATTAAAAAATCAAGAATTAAAACCTAACACAATAACTATGTATATAAATTCTCTAAATTCTAAGAATTTATTAATTCTAAAAAAAGATAAATTATACTCTAAAAATTATTCTAATTTTAATTTA
>JAVYRW010000015.1:0-12349 GCA_038730205.1 Candidatus Micrarchaeaceae archaeon
CGTATCCATTCACTAGGGGATATATGTGGATTTAATACATCATAATCTTCTTTTATTTTTAAATTGTAAAAGTTATAACCGTATCTTAAACCTTGTGATGCTCTATATGGAAGCATATTAGAAAAAGGTATTTTTTTCCCAACCACTCTTATGTCTAAATCTTCAAACTCTTTATAAGTGTCATTTTTATTATATTCTAAAGTAAGTATTGGTGCATTATAATGTTTCGCTATTTCAAGTATTACACGCTCTGCTCCGCCTTTTATATTTAGATAAGGTTGAAGAATCATTAACTTCATTTAATCAGTAATGATGAATTGGCTGAAAAGATATTAAAATGTATTTAAGAGTTTTGAATCTCTCATTTTCTTCTATTGAAAATAATAAAAATAATTAACCAGGAACTGAGAAATTGTTATCTACATAACTAGGTTTTGGTATTTGTTCAGGAGAACCTCCAGTGTAATTATTTAGTTTGTATATTAAGACATCATTTGTAGAGTTTATTATGTTTATTCCTTCAAAACCATTAACAGGATAAACCAAAGTATAACCAGGCAAATGACCTAAGAAAAATGCCCTATAATAATTTGAACTGTAGAATAAAGAAGGTGCATCTGTAACTGTATCATTAGGACCATTGGGTAGGTATATTGCCATGGCACTTAAGAATGTTCCTGATGAACCATAATTAACATAACCATTTGTAACATCAGAGTTATTCAAATCTATAACTATGTTAGTTGGTGTTCCATTTATTGTATAAAGTCTTAATATTCCGTTTGAAGAACCTGTCGTAGGTACACAATAACTTTCATTAACTGCTTGTGGAATACTTTGACCGACAGTTAATAAAACTTGAACTGCCTGTATGGAACTATTTTTAAAATTACAATAATCATTTACATTTGGAGTAGTAGGTATATTAACTTCAATAGGATCGTGAGATATTTCACATTGTGATGTTCCAGTTAAGAAGTTTAATCCATAAGGTTTGCCTTGGGCTACTGCATAAGCTTGACTTGTTTCATTCACAAAAACACAACCTAAGAAATCAAGTGCACCCCATTTTGGAATTAACTGGTCATCAAATATAACATAACCTGTTTGTGTAGATTGCATTAATTGAGCCAGTTTTGATGGGCCGTATGAATCATTTGGACTGAGTACATAATTTGCAGCAACTTTATAATCAAATGATGCCACAGAATTATCTCCTCTTATTACAGCGTTGCTATTTCCAAACCAATTTATCCAGTCACCGTAGTCCCACCATGATAATATTCTAGGACCGGTAGGGCCTACATTTGTAGCTGCCCATGACATAGCCGATAACCAGTCTGGTGTTAAGGTATTACAGAATAAATTAGCACCCATTACATTATTTGAATTGAATATTTGTGTGCAGTTACTGCCCAATGCAGAAATTATTTGAAATATAGAGTTTGATTCTGCTATTAATGTGACTATCAATATAAAGTATAATATATACTTCAAAGAATCTTTTTTGTAATATTTTTGAATTAAATAAGATATTATAACTCCTAATGCTATACTTATTACTGTCCCAATTATAAGACTTATAGAAGCCAGAATAGATGCTAATGCAAATATCAAAAACAATGTTTCTATAATATAAATAAATGTTTTTCTGTTTTCTGAGTTTTTGTTTTCAGATAAATACAAATAAAATGCTCCTAATATTGTACTTATTGCGAGTATGTAAGCTACACCAAAATGGGGTAAGTACTTAACTTCGCTCATTCCTGCTACAGCAAGCACTACAACTATGGTCAGAGTAAGCATTGCTGATTTTGAATCTTTAAATAAAAGTAAATAAATTTCTATTATTACAAAAATTACTAATATAAAAATTAAAAATACCGGTCCTCCGAGGACAGATGCTCCTATTGGTCCGAAACCATTATTACCAAAATTGAAACCGATTCCAGTTGGTGCATACTCTTGTACAGTCATAAATAATGGCGAAGATGGTGTCGTAAACTTTTGACTAAGTTGTATATAATCAATAACTGGTTTCCCTAAAGGAGTAAATATTATTACTAAAGTTACAATAATTAATATCAATATGAACCAAAGTAAATAAGTCATCATTGATAAATTTTTAATGAATTTTCTTTCTTTTGCAATTTTAGGGATATAATCAAATAATGCAACTATAATTAATGCAAATAATGGGAAAGCAACTATCGTAGGTATTCCTAAAAGTGAAGGTATTCTGTTAGTAAGAGAAGCTCCGTAAGGTGCATAAATTATGTAGAATAAAGCTATTACTAAAATAACTAATGCATTCATTTTGTAAAAGTCTATGTTTATGTTTTTCTTGAAAACATCAACTACTCCTTGAGCAACTATATAAAATGCTAGTATTCCTGCATCTACTGTATAGTAGTGTGCTCCTAAAAATGTTGATGCGAATGCTATACCTGCTAAAATTGCAAAACGTTTTTGTTTAGGATTCTTTACTGCTAATAAGTATGCTACAAAAAAGAAAAATAATGTGAAAATTCCCCATGGCTCTAATAATTGTTCTCCTGCTATGAAAGTTGATATTAAGGTAGGCATTAAAAATGTAAGTAACGCTGCAAAAATACCAGGTATTTTTCCAAACTCATGATAAATAAACATAAAAATAACAAAAACAAGCAATGCTGCAGTTATAGGTGGATAAAAACTACTTACATCACTTAGTAGTGTTGTGCTTAGATGTTGAGTATTGCTTGTAGCTAATTGATACCAATATGCTTCTAAATAAGGAACTATTGGTTGTATTCTATGTACAGTGCCATTAACTAATGTTGGCCAAGCTGCGTGTTCATATAATGGTTGATATCCATATGTAAGTATGTACTGAGTACTTACCATGTCAAAATAAGGATCGAACTCAAAAAACTTTGGTGCTACTCCGATGTTAGCTATTCTTGTACCAAATGTAGCAAGCATTATCAATAAAAGAATTATCCACAATAACATATTACTATTAAGAAAATTCATTAATGGAGAATGTGATTGGGATATTTTTGAATCTGTATCTGAAAGTAAACGTGATTCCTCTACTTCATGTTCTTTTAATAATCTTTTTAATTGTTCCTTGTGTGATTCTTTTACTATTTCAATTTCTTCAGAACCAGAGCCCTTTTCCCTTAGCATAGATATTTCTTCATGTTGTCTGCTTTCTAAATCTCTTTCTTCTCTTTCATGCATTCTTACTACTGTTAAATCTATATTTAATGAAGAAAGTTCTTGCCTTAGTTCTTTTATTCTGTCTTTTGTTTCTGAACTTCTAGATACATGAATTTTTTTATTTTTTAAATTAGATAGAAATTTTAATGATAAATCATCCTTAGTTAATGCACCTTGCCAAAAACACAGTATAACTCCAATTATTGTTAAAAGTATTACGTTTGCATTGTAAAGTGCAGCTGAAAATGAGAACGCATGTATGAAAGGAATTAGATAGGATTCACCCCATACGAATGCTGGTGGAAATATTAGACCAAATATAAATCCAATTACAGTTATCTCAAAAATACTTAATTTGGTTTTTCTAAGTAAAGCCAATGCAAGAAAAAAACCAGGTATTAATATTGATAAAAAACCTATTATGAGTGCAGCTATCATGTATCCACAATTAAATTTCCTAATTGTTCCAATAACTTATTAAAGTTATAAAACTAATTATAGATTAGTTATTTAAAGAAAAGGTTATTAAAGATTTGTTTTGGTTTTGGTTTATGAAAAAACACGTTTTTATAATTGGTGCAGGAACTGCTGGATTAATACTTGCTAGGGAACTTTCTAGAAGAGGTATAGAAACAACTGTTTTTGATCAGAAAAGGAAACCAGGAACACCGGTAACTGCTTCTGGAATAATATCAATAAATGGTTTAAAATCAATAAAAACAGAATATGAGAGTGCTGTAACAAATATATTATATGGAGCTAGATTACACGCAGGAAAAAGCGTTATGAATATTAAAGCAAAAAAACCCATTGCTTTCGTAGTCGATAGAGAAAAATTTAGTAATATATTAATCAGTGAAGCAAAAGAAGCTGGAACTGAACTTTTATTAGGCAAACGTATTTCTGAGAATGAAATAGAGTTACTATCAAAAGAAGGAATTTTAGTTGGTGCTGATGGAGCCGTATCTACAGTTGCGAAACATTTTAACATGGGAAATGTTGAATCTTATGTATTAACTTATAAAGCTGAATATGAAACTATTTTAGATGATACGCAAAGTGTGGATTTATTTTTTGATAAAGAAATATCAGCAGGATTGTTTGGTTGGTTGTGTCCAAATTCAAAATCGATATTAGAAGTAGGGATAGGAATTAATCCAGGAAAATATAATAGTAGAGCTGCTTTTCAAAAATTTATTTCTAATAATAATATAGATAATAAATTAAAAAATACAACACTTTTGAATGAACATGCAAGCATAATACCTATGAAACTTAGAAAAAAGATAGTAGATGAAAAAAATAATGTCATATTAGTAGGAGATTCTGCCGGACAAGTTAAACCATCTACCGGAGGAGGTATAGTTTTTGGTGGTAATGCAGCAATAATTGCAGCCGAAATAATACAAAAACACTTACAGAATAAAACTTCATTGAAGGAATATGAAAAACTTTATAAGAAAAAATTTGTATTTGATACAAAGGTACATAAATTATTAAATAATTTTTATTCTAATGCAAGTGAGAAGAGTTTGTCTTTGACTATGAGAGTATTAAATAATATAGGTATGTCTAGTTTTCTGAGTGAGTATGGAGATATGGATAGTCCAAAAACAATGATTAAAAATGCTATTTTAAGAAAACGTATATAAAATTATTTATTTTTTGATAGTTTTGTTTTGTTTTTTGAAGTTGATTTTGAAAGTTTTGAATTATATCTCTGGGTATTGTTTTTGTTATTTTTAAATTTTTTACATTATTTGGATTTTTTGTTTTGAATTTTTTTATTTTTTGGAATTTCTTTTATTAACTGATAATAAAAATATACAGGTACCATAAGAAACCAAGTTGAAATAAAAATTTCAAGAATGAATATTATAAGTATATTAAGTATAGGAATATATGAAAAAATAGAAATTATTATATCAAAAATAAATAAAATTACAAAAATTAATAAAAGTAAAATGAATATTTCTAATTTTTTGTATAGACCAATTTTAAAACTTTTTTTGATTGCTTCTATTGGACCTAATCCTTCTATTATAATTAAAGTATTTACTAAAAAGAAAGATATTGTAAAGAAAATAGCAATTATTATGGCAAATATAATAAAAAATATTCCTAATAAAATTCCAAATGAAATTATACCTAGAATAGAAAATATGCCTAGTATAAGTGGTATTCCGATACATATTATACCTATTATACCAATTATTATTCCTGCACATATAAGTGAAAGAAATTTTGAAGATGATTTTCTAAATGCTTCTAATATTTTTAATTTTTTATTTTTCTTTATTTGTTCTACAAGTGCCGTTATAGTACCTGCTATAAATGTGGAGATTATAAATGAAAATACAGATATAATGATTAATATTATTATTAAATATAAAAATAAATTATAAATATTAGATCCTGAATTAATATATGAAAGAGCCGAAAGAGCCGGAATATTAGAAAAATTTTCTGAATAATTATACTGAGAAGTATTATACTTTGATAGGTTATTAGAATATTTAATGTATGAATTAAGGGGGTTATTAGTATAAATTATAGATATATAAAAAAAAGAAAATACTATTAAAGAAATTAAAATACTTGATATTAAGTAAGGAAGTAATATTTTTGGATTTGAAATGATATCATTAAATGAATCATATAATATTTTTGATACATCCATTAAAACATAAATATTTTATTACTAAAGATATTTAATAATTGGTGTTTTTATTAAAATTGATATTAAAAATACAGAAAAAGAGGGTGTAGGAAAAATTTATATTGAAAACGAAGAGGGGGAAGCAGAAGTTCTATATAATATAAATTATGAAGAATCTGTAATGATTATTTACCATACGTTTGTACCTGATATTTTACGTGGACAAGGCATTGCAGAAAAATTAACTAGGTATGCATTAGGTATTGCAAAAAGTAGAAAACTTTTAATAAAGCCAGATTGCGAGTATGTTAAAAAATTTTTTGAGAAGCATAAAGAGTTTGAGGACTTATTATATAAAATTTAGTGATTTTATGATATATAAATACTCGTGGGATTATAATCAAAAAAAACAAATAGTAAAGGTTGGTAATTTAAATATAGGAGATAAAGAGATTATTATAGCTGCAGGACCTTGTTCAGTTGAAAATGAAGAACAGATAACTGAAACTGCAAAAAGCGTAATAAAGAATGGTGCTACAGTTTTAAGAGGAGGTGCTTTTAAACCTAGAACTTCTCCTTACTCTTTTCAAGGATTAGGTTTAGAAGGTCTTGAGTTATTAAAAAAAATAAAAAAACAATTAAATATACCCGTTGTTACTGAACTCACTGATATATCAATTTTAAATAAATATGAAGAATTTGTGGATATAATACAAATTGGCGCTAGAAATTCACAAAACTTTGATATGCTTAAAAAATTAGGTATACAAAAACAACCCATATTATTAAAAAATGGTTTGGGAACAACAGTTGATGAGTTTCTAATGTCTTCTGAATATATTTTAGCAAATGGAAATGAAAATGTAATTTTGTGTTATAGAGGAACTAGAAGTATAGAAAACGCAACTAGATTTTCAATGGATATAGGTTCTATTTCCCTTGTTAAAAAATTATCTAGATTACCTATTGCAGTAGATCCAAGTCATTCTGCTGGAAAACGAGAATTTGTTAAACCTATGGCACTTGCAGCTGTTGTTGCTGGTGCGGATATGTTAGAGATAGAGGTACATAACGATCCTGAAAATGCTTTGAGTGATAAAGAACAGCAACTGACTTTAGAAGAATTTGAATTACTTATGATTGATTTAAAAAATGTGGCTGAATCTATAGGTAGAAAAATAAAATTAGTAAAAAACTAATAAATTTTAATTAATAACTGCGCCAGTCGGGATTTGAACCCGAGCGTCGAGCTTATTCCTAAATAATGGGAAGCTCGTATCCTACCAGACTAGATGACTGGCGCAACTAATCTTTATTCTTTATTTTCTTTTTTAGAGTTATCTATTAATCGTTTTCCTAACTCTTCCCTCGCTTTTAAATCACTAAGTACTTTATCATACTCATCTTTTTTAAGGACTCTTTCTAAAATATATTTGGAATAATCAACAGATATTTCAGATAAAGATAGCATTACTGATTGTAACTGTGAAGTTTTTATAACCAATTCGTTTTCAGGTTTTATTATTTCTATTCCTGCCGGTGCAAAATTAAAAACGGCATTAATTAAAGCACCTATATCACTAAATAGTGTAGTGACCGTAGCTGCAGATGAATAGACATCTTTTATTTTTATAGTTTCTTCTATGCTGCCGAAACAATAAACTACTCCTGCCGATTTAAGTAATTTATTATTTATGAGATCGGTAAGCAAAGCTTGTAAATCAGTATCGGTAGGGCTTTGCATATCAAAATAAAGCTTAGTTAATATACCTCCTTTTCTCACTGTGTTTTCAGTTAATTCTTCAACTTCTGTTTTTGGCATTTTATCACTTAAATTATTTTATTTTTTAATATATTTATTATTGAATTAATATCTTCAAGTTGTTCTATTCCAGTAACCATGTTTTTTATCGTTGCTTTTTTTTGTTTTTTCTCTTTTTCCCCTATAATTATAACAAATGGGATTTTTAAAGAATTCGCATAATCTAATTGTTTTGATATTCCTTTATATAATAAAGACATGTCAGTTTTTATTCTGTTTTTTCTTAATTCTGAAACTATTGAAATTGTATAATCTAAATTTTCTTTTCCAATACAAGAAACAAAAACTTCAGCATAAGTTTTGTTTGGCGAAGCTTTAATTAATTCTAGGATACGTGTTATGCCTATAGAAGATCCAACAGCAGGAATATCTTTTTTTAAGTATAATCCGATTAAATTATCATATCTTCCACCCGAAGCTATTGTTGGTAGTCTTTTTTTATTTTCATAAACTACAAACTCCCAAACTAAACCTGTATAATAATCCATGCCCCTTGAAAGAGAGGGTGTTATTCTTACATTTGTTACTTCATATAATTTAAGTAAATTTATTAAATTTGAAATCAGATCTGCATCTGCTTTTGTGTTTTTGATTTGAGTTTTGAATAAAGATATCCAATCTTCATTGTTTTTATCAGAAAGTATTAACTCCAATAATTCCTCCGTTTTATTATCTGAAATTCCTTTTGCAACTATTTGTGTTTTTGCTTCGGTAAAACTTATCTTATCTAATTTATCAATTATACGCATTATTTGTATATGCAAACTTTCATCTATTCCAAAATTTGATAATATATTTGATAAAATAACTCTGCTGTTTATAAGAATTTCAAAATTAGTTATTCCAAAAGTTTTTATTATTTCAGAAGTTGCAGATATAAGCTCAGCTTCTGCGGTTATTTCTGTGTTACCTATTATATCTATATCTGCTTGAAAAAATTCTCTTTCGCGCATTTTTTGTGGCTCATCCATGCGCCATACTTTTCCTATATTGTATCTTTTAAAAGGTAGAACTATGTCTTTATTACTTGCAACATATCTTGCCAGTGGTACTGTTAAGTCATACCTTAAACCTTCTTTTTTTCCATCTATAAAATAAATTTCTTTGGCATTTTCATCACCATATGCCTTCGCAAGTAATGTTTCTACTAACTCAATAGACGGAGTTTCTAATGGAAAAAATCCATAAAGTTTGAATATATTTTCAGCAGTACATAGAAGTTCCTTTAATTTTATAGATTCTTCTGGTTTTAAATCAGAAGTTCCTCTTGGTAAAGACAGATTCATTTTTATCAATTAAATATTCTTTTGTAGCCATTTTTTAAAAGATTCCTTTGGCAATGTTCCCACAGATGTCGCTTGAACTTGACCTTCTTTAAAAATTAATACAGTAGGTATACTCATTATATTAAATTTTCCTGCTGTTTCTTGATTTTCATCGGTGTTCAATTTTGCAAATTTTATCTTACCTGAAAATTCTTTTTCTGTTTCCTCTATTATTGGAGAAAATATTCTGCATGGACCACACCACGGAGCCCAAAAGTCTACAACTACAGGTATTTTTGATTTATAAACTTCTTGTTCGAATGTTTTATCAGTTACATCTAACATTTTTACACCAAATATATTTTGATTTTTTGTTTATTTAAAGCTTTCTAAATTAAAGTAGTTATTACTATTCAAAATTTTATTAAATTAAGCAAACAATAAATAGATCATATAAATATAATCAACCTGCAAGTTCAAGTACAGAAATATCAAGCTTTGGAACAAACGACGCCCAATATTATTATATACAAACCGCATCTGAAGGAGATGTATCAATAAGTAGTAGTTTTGAGAATACAGAACTAATTTTTATTTCTCTGGTTTTGTAGTTAGGAATTATCCGCATAATGGAGTAATGCTAAGTACTTCTTTTGGGAGTGTGATTTAATAATTAACTTTTGTTTAAGAGTAATATTAAATAATATACTGTGACAATATTATAAGATGATGAACTTAACGCTTCTGATGTGTGATGAAGATCTTGAGTACTGATGTTATGGCAAAAATACCTAAAAGTTCGATTAAGAAACTTGTTAAAAATTATTTTGGTGCTAGTATTACAGAAGATGGTGCAGATGAGTTAGCACTAATTTTAGAAAAAAAAGCAAACGAAATATCAAAGTTTGCAGTAAATAATGCAAAGGCAAAAGGTAGGGATAAAGTAACTAAAGAGGATATTAAAAAATATATAATAAATGAGTCTAATGATTAAAATTTATAAAAAATCAGAATCTAGATATATAACTGAAAATTACGGAGAAAAAAAGAATATAGTAAAAATTTATGAAAGAATAAACGATGGAGTTTTAGTTACTGAAATATTAAAAAATGAAGGCGTATTTTCACAAAGTTATTTGAAAAATTCTAATATCCCAGATATTCTATTTAATGAGTATAAAAATGAATTTTTTATAGAAGAAAAAGATCTTGAAAAAACATTTCTTGATAAAAAATGTACTTTTTGTTCTGGAAAACTTTATAGGGAACTAGAATTTCTAGATCCATGGAATATAAAAAATATACCAGTAGTTCCAATATTTAGATGTAACTCTTGTGGTAAAAAATTTTATTCTTTAACAGATAAGTATCTTGAAAAGTTAGTTTCTGAGAATAAAGATATGTTTGAAAAAGAAGATCTTCAAGAATTTAATGAAAATAAAGAGAAGTTCATTAACACATTAAATGCGTATATAATAAGAATTTTTGCATCACAAAAGATAAATAGAATTTAGGTTTTAATATGATAAAACTTTCAGAACTTTATGGAAAAAAGATAATTTCTACAGAAGGTAAAATAATTGGTCAAGTTAAAGGGTTAATGCTTAATTTTGATGAGAGTTGTGTTTCTCATTTATTAATAACAGAACCAGAAAAATTACTTAGAAGCACAGATCCTAGAAATGAATTAAGAACGGGAAGTGTGGCTTATAAAAGAGTAAAGAAAGTTTCTGAAAATATAGTAGCAGGAAAGTAATTCCCTGCTTTTTTATTTAAAATTAAAAAAACAATTAATCCGTAGATACTTCTTTTGTAAGAGAAGATCTTTTTTTAACAAGGACACGATATCCACAATAAGAACACCTTATTGTATTCTTTTCTAGTGTCTTTAATTCTTTTCCACAATGCATGCACACATATGCCATTTAATCACTTTTTTGTTTTTAACCATTTAGTAAGCTCTTTATGAAGAGTAGATTTTGATGTATCTATAACTCTTATATTCATTGTTGCTTTATATTCTTCTTCATTTAATGAAAGTATTGGAGTATATTCATCTTCTATTGCGTAATGTATCTCTAACCAATGTATCTTTCCTTTTAGATAATCAGATACTATTTCATCTGTCATTGGTAGTGAAGAAAAACTAAATAAAACACCATTGCACCAATATAAAGGCATTGTTCCTGCTGGTGTTACTCTTTCACGTAACAAATCATCTTTTTCTATCTGTATTGTTTCATGTATTACCAATTCATTTACTGGTGAGAAGGTTATTTTTACCATATTAACATCTAACTTCTATTCAATAATCTATTTGCAGTTTCTCCACTTGAGGTCTTCATAGTATATGCTCCTCCAGCAAATGTAGCGTTACAATAACTGCAGTGCCATATTGCTACGCTTGTTCTTTTTACAGCTTCTTTTCCGCAAACGTCACATTTATACTTTGCATTTTTCTGTTTTATTACAGCTTCTTCTCTTTTTCTCAGATTTACTCCATATCTTATACTTTTATTAGCCATTTAAACACCTGTGTTCTTTTTTAATATTTCTCTAAGTATTTTAGATTTATCAAATGTCATATCTATTAATTGGTCTAAATCTTTTACTATAAATGAGCCGCTCATTCCTTTTTGCATTGAACGAATTACATTTTCATCGTTTCCTATCGTAACTCTTGAATCAGCTAAAGCTTCTTCATTTGCAGTAGGATCTAGTAATAGTTTTTTTGAGAACTTTACAAACGTACATGATGTTGTAATATTTTTAGTAGGTAATTTTCCCATTGCTTCTCTTATAACTTTTTGATCTTCATATTTAGGAAGTTTACACGTTAATAATGCTGCCATTGAAGATAATAAACCGGCATCGAAAAGATTACCGTCATTATTTAATACGTACATATCTACAAATACACTCCATACCTTGCCTTCTTCTATGAATAATTTTTCAGTATCAATTACTCCTGCTGCTCTTATTGCTCTATCTACAACCCTTGCAAATTCTATTCCAAAAGGAGTAGGTGGCCCTACATCATAACTATCATCTGCCATTGGTAAGAGTTCTGCTGATGTTGTTATGTTTCCGTCATTAGGAGTGTCTTTCATTGGTTCTGATAAATCTATTTTTATACCGGTAAGAACTTTTGTGTTGCCTAATTTTACTAAAGCAGAACCTTCTGCATTAGGTATCTCATTTAATTCAAATGAGATATTTCTGTAAGACATTGGGTCCCTATTATCATCTCTTTTACCTAATGCGATTCTTTCATTTAAAAATTTATTTGTTATTAATTGCATAAACTCAACTCTATTATGAATACTGAGATATTAGCGCATCTCTTTGTATTTTTGATATTTTCTTTCCTGCTTCAAGTATTAATGCCATAGCGTCATC
>JAVYRW010000016.1:0-12046 GCA_038730205.1 Candidatus Micrarchaeaceae archaeon
TTATTAGCGTTATCAATAACAAAAATAAGAAATACAAAAAATGGATTATATAAATATAAAATATTCTTATCCATATCTTATTCATTTTCATTTATATCTATGCTTATATTATTTTTATTAATATCAAGTAATTATGGATCAAATTTTAGCATAAATAAAGGTAGTATAAATAACGCTTTTCTATTAGCCAATAATTCAATAACTTCCTTTGGCATACATAACTGTGATTACATTTCAAATGATTGGGTTTATCTTAGATATTATAAAATTTCGGCTTTTTCTCCATACGGATATCCAATAAAAACAAAAAATTATTCTATTATTATATTTGATAATTTAGGTACGTCTCCAAATGCTATATCTACTCAAAATAATCAAATTTTATATAAAACTCAGAACTTCACAATATTTTCAAATAAATCTGAAAAATGTTAATTTAAATTATTTATTAAAAATTAAAACAAAGGAATACCTGTCATTTCTTCAGGCTTTTTTATATTAAGAAGTTTAAGGACAGTGGGTGCAACATCCTGTAAACCTCTATTCTCAATTAATTTTATAGATTTTAATTTAGGGTCTTTACTTACAAGAATAAAAGGTATTTTATTTTTAGTATGGCTTGTTTTTAATTCAGGTGTTTTTTCCTCAATACAACCATGGTCTCCTAATATCAATACAACTCCATTTTGTTTTAATGTTTCTTTAGTTATTTTTTTAACATTATCATCAACTGCCTTTACTGCCTTAAGAATAGATTCCCAAACTCCCGTATGTCCTACCATATCTGCATTTACAAGATTTGTTATTATTACATCATATTTTTTCTTTTTAATTTCTTCAACTATTTTATCTCCTAATTCATAAACTGACATTTCCGGTTTAAGATCATAAGTTGATATTTTTGGACTTGGTATTAAAATTCTCTCTTCTTTTTCAAAAGCCTTTTCCATTTGTCCATTAAAGAAAAATGTTACATGTGCATATTTTTCTGTTTCACTTATTCTTAATTGATTGATTCCGTTTTTAGAAAGTACCTCTCCAAGAAGGTTTATAACAGGTTCTGTAGGGAAAGCTACGTGTCCTTTTTTATTCATCGGCGAATAAAATTCGGTCATAGCTACAAAAAAAATGTTTTTTGCTTTTCTTTCCCAACCTTCAAAATTATCTTCTATAAGTGACATTGTTAATTGTCTTGTTCTATCTGTTCTAAAATTAAAGAAAACGACACTGTCATTATCCTCTACCCCTTCGTATCCTATTAATTTTCTAGGTTCTACAAACTCATCAGTTTTTCCTTTAGTATAACTATCTTTAATACTTTCTTCAGGATTTTTAAATGTTATTTCTGTTTTACCATTAACAATGCATTCATAAGCTAATTTTGTTCTGTCCCATTTTTTGTCCCGATCCATAGCATAATATCTTCCTGAAATTGTTGCTATTTTCCCGATACCTTTGTTCTTCATTATACTTTCAAGTTCAATAATATTTTTTAAAGTTTGATCTACTGAAGAATCTCTCCCATCTGATATAACATGAATTAAAACATTTTTAATTCCTTCACGTTTACATAATTCTATTAGTGCAATGCAATGATCCATGTGTGCATGAACTCCCTCTTTTTGAAGTAATCCTATTATATGAAATGTACTTTTTTTATCTTTACAATTTTTAATGGCATTTAAAAATACAGGATTTTTAAAAAAATCACCACTTTCTATTGATTTATTTATTCTTGGAAGTGATTGAAAAAATATTTTTCCAGCTCCTATAGTCATATGTCCTACTTCTGAGTTACCTTGATAACCTTTTGGTAGACCTACAGCTTCTCCTGAAGCATCAAGTAAAATATTAGGATAAGTTTTCATGAGCATTTTTGTATAAGGATTTTCACCTATCTCCGTAGCATTAAATTCTTTTTCTTTCCTATATCCCCATCCGTCTCTAATTATCATAATTATTGGTTTGTATTCCATATAAATACCACTAAATTTATTTTGAAAATTTTACGTAAATTCTACGATACTGGTATAATACTGAAATTAATAATACTATAATTACTGCAGTATAAAGATACAAAAAGCTCAAAGAACTGCTACTTCCTTTAACGCTATGTCCTATACTGATTACTAAAATTATACTTAATAACCCCAGAAAAGCAATTACTAAAGAATGCACAGTAAATATCATACTAAAAGCTAAACTTTTATTATCATTAGAACCTTTTTTATCTTTAATACGATAGAACAATGAAGGCAAATTCATAAAATATGGGTATTTTTCAAATAAAGTATATCTGTATCTGATAAATAAAAGAAGTATGAACAAAACAAATGTGAATATTAATGGAACTATATATATAACTGTACCTTTAGTTCCATAATTATAAAAACCAATAACCCATGAAGTTAATACAAGTAAAAATCCAATTACAATAAGTACCTTAGCCACACTTTCTAAACCGTACCTTTTAAGTTCTTTATTTGGCATAATTTTATTATAAAGTCAAGATATTTATAACCTTTGTAAATTAAAAATAATTTTTAAGTTTAATTTAAAAGAAACGAAAATAAGGCATCAAAAAATTAAAAAAGTAATAGTTTTATCATTTTATCTATAAATTTAATATTTGAATTTGTTGCATTGAAAAGTCATTGTAATGTATTTAATTACATATATATAAAGTGAGCCCTGAGAGGGAATTGGACCCTCGACCTCTTGTTTTCTTGTTTGATAAAACTTTTTCCTAAACGTTTTTTACAAGACAAGCGCTCTACCACTGAGCTACCAGGGCATGTTATAACGTATTTGTTATTAATGTATAAAAATATATCTGTCTTTTAATATATAAATTTATTTTAATCTATTTTTATCTGTGTTCTATCAACAGTAAAAATTTCATGACGTTTTGGTCTCAAATTTTTAATTATATAAGAAAAAGCCTTTTCAGGATCTGAATTATTTCCTGTTATATAAATGTCAATAGTTGCATATTCGTAACTTATCCATGTATGAAGTGCAACGTGTCCTTCTTGTAGTACTCCTAAAATAGTAGTACAACTATTGGGCGTGTTCTGCGGCCAAACTTTTATTTCAGTGACTCCTATATTTCCTTGAGAAAGTGCAGTTTCTAAAATTTTTTTAACAAACTCTCTATTGCTTACTACTATTTTATCTATTTTATATAAATTACCTAAAAAATGCTTACCTACTACTCTGTCATTATCATTTATTCTGAAACCTTCTTTTAAATTTATATTATTTTTTTCAATCTTTGTTGATTTTTTATTAATTTTGTCTTTATTACTTTTAAAAATACCCATTCGATTCCCTTAATATTATTAAAATATACCAATTTATTTAATTTACTATCATACTAATTTTTTGTAATTTATAAATGTTCATACTACTTAATTTTTATTTTTTAATATTTATATTTTATAGATAAAAATGTATATAAAAGACATTTCTGATAAATTACCTCCAGAATTAATTGAATCTGCATATATTAGAAACATAAAAGAATTTACTCCTCCACAAGAACAAGCTATTAAAAAAGGCCTTTTAAATGGTACAGATTTGGTCATAGCTTCTCCAACAGCTAGCGGAAAAACATTCATAGCTGAGATTGCTATGATAAAAAATGTATTGTGGGATAGAAAAAAAGCAATTTATATAGCTCCAATGCGTGCCCTAGTCAGTGAAAAATTTAATGAGTTTAAAGCTGCGTATCCTTACCTGAAAATAGCAGTTTCAATGGGCGATCTAGACTCAATGGATGAGTGGTTAGAAAATTTTGATATTATATTCATATCAACAGAAAAATTAGATAGCTTAATAAGACACGGATTAAACTGGCTAGATAGAATAGGTACAATAATTATAGATGAGTTGCATATGCTTGGTGAGTCAGGCAGAGGACCAACTTTAGAAATACTAATAACCAGGCTAAAAAGAGAGTGCAAAGAAGCACAAAAAATTTATTTATCCGCAACAATTGGCAATGCAGAAGAAATGTCACTTTGGTTAGGGGCTGAATTAGTTTTTAGTGAATATAGGCCAGTTCCATTGCAAAAAGGTATTGTTGTTGAAGATAAAGTTCATTATGGTGAAGAAATTGAACTTTTAAAAGGAAATAATAAAATTTCAGAATTCAGAGTAGTTGAAGATACTTTAAATAATAAAAAACAAATACTAATATTTTATTCTTCAAAAAGAAATGCAGAAGCTGGTTCAGAAAAACTTTCTAAAGTAATTAAAACTATACTTACTGAAGAAGAAAAACAACATTTAGAAGAACTTTCAGAAAAAATACTTTTAGTTTTAAGTAAACCAACACCTCAGTGTGAAAAGTTATCAAAGGTTGTTAAATCAGGTGTAGCATTTCATCATAGTGGTTTACTTAATTCACAAAGATCTATAATCGAAGACGCATTCAGAGAAGGTTATATTAAAGTAATATGCTCAACCACAACTTTAGGCATAGGTGTTAATTTACCTGCAAATACAGTTTTAATAAGAGATATTTATAGATATTCACAAGAAGGTTCTTCGCGTATTAATATAAACGAAGTAACACAACTTTTAGGAAGAGCCGGTAGACCGAAATATGATAAATACGGCAGGGGTCTTATAATAGGTAAATCAGATTCAGATGCAAAAGATCTTTTTAATTATTATATAAAAGGTGAATTAGAGCCAATAAATTCTAATTTAGGGTATATGCCTTCTTTAAGATCACACATACTTTCTTTTATAGCAACTAATTTTCTAACCATGGAAGACTCTATTCTTTCTTTTTTAAGTGGGACTTTTTACAATTTTACTGGAGCAGGACTATCAAGTTTAAAAACAATTGTTAGAGATGTTTTAGATCAATTAGAAAAATGGGAGTTTATAGAAAAATTTAATACCAAATACCTTCCAACAAAATTAGGTAAAAGAATTAGTGAGTTATATATAGATCCTGTATCTGCGAGATGGATAATTACATCACTGTCTGAAATATCTGATGAAATATCAATGTTGTTTATGATTTGTAATACATCTGAAATGAGACCATATGCAAAGGTAACAGAAGAGGCAGAAGATTTGTTATCCAAATATGCTGGAATGTTAGATCAGTATGAACCTTCAAGTGGAGAATTTTACGACATATACAGGCCATTCAGTACCGCATTGATGTTAAATGATTGGATAAATGAAGTGGGTGAAACTGATATAATGCTGAAATATAAAGAAAGCCCCGGTTCTTTATACTCAAAAACAACAAATGCAGATTGGCTTCTTTATTCTGGAATAGAACTTTCAAAAATTCTTCATAAAGGTCCTGCAAAATTAATTGAATTAAGAGTCAGAGTAAAATATGGAATAAAGAAAGAACTTCTAGATTTAACAAGATTGGAACAAGTCGGAAGAGTAAGAGCACGTCTATTATTTAATTCAGGAATAAAAACAGTTTCTGATCTAAGAAATGAAAAATCCAAAGAAAAAGTAGAACGTTTATTTGGAAAAGAAATAGCTAAAAAAATATTGGATCAAACAATAATTTAAATTAATTTTACAAAAGTTTTTTTGAAAATCCTATATATCTCTAGCTACATCACTTTCCGAAAGACTTTAATAGTTAATTATTATCATTATATTAAACTAAAGGCGATAGCATGGGAATATTTGATAAACTAGGAAATGCGATGGGTAGCTCATCCAAAGGGATAAATATAGAAGACTATATGAACTCTGCGGAAATGGAAGATGTTGATGTTCTTCACGAGCCTGCTGATATGTACATAAAGCCAGTAACAGCTAACAGCGAAAGCGATGCAGAACTAATACAAGAAGAAATTTCAAAAGGAAATATTATACTTCTTGACATATCAGAGCTTAATAAGAGACCAACAACAAGAAATAACATAATCTCAAAACTTAAAACTTATTGTGATAAAGTTAATGGAGATATAGGTCAGATAGACGAAACCAGAGTTTTATTAACACCATCAAAAGTCAAGATAATAAAAAGAAAGAAATCAAGTAGATAACTATCTATTTCTTAATATTTTTATTTTTAGATTATTATTTTTCTAATTTTTAATTTATTTATTAATTTGTTTTATTAATAAAATTAATGTCTCTATTTTTTAAACGATAAAAAGTTTTACAAAAATAAAAAAAATAAAAAAGCAAAACATTGCAATTATTGTTGTATTTCTTCAACTGCGGCTGCTACTTGTTCTTCAGTCATACCTGAGCATACTGAACAAACCTTTGCATGTTCTGCAGCTTTTTTTATTACTTCTTGTCTTTCTGGTGATGTAGCTTCAAAACTACACTCCTTTCCTAATTTTTTTGCTGTTATTTTGTATGTTGGCATTTTTTCACCACATACTTATTCACTGAAAGTTATTTAAACATATGTAAATATTTCATATGTTTTAAATTCATATAATATTAAGATATATTTTAATATCTTGTCCTTCAAAATCTATATTGGTCTAGTATATGGACTATGAAAAAGAAGAAAAAAATAATATTTTCGAAATAATAAGTAGTAGAAGTAAGGTAAAAATTCTATCATCAATACTTGAAGGTCCTCTTTCTGTAAATAAAATAGTTAATTTGACTAAAATCGAGCAAACAAACGTTTCCCATATATTGAATACCTTGTTAGAATCAAAGATAGTAAACAAAAAAATAAAAGGAAGAACTCATGAATATTCTATTAATAATGATTTAAAACCTCTTCTTAAAAAACTTATATCTGACATAAATAAAAATGAAGATTTATTTAAAAAAGCAGGAATACTTGCCTTAATAATACTCCTAACAATAAGATATCTACCTACAGGTGACATTACTGGATTTTTTAGTACTTCGTATAGTTTAATAATACAAAATAACTTATTTATAACTTCATTAATTTAGTTATTTAAAAGCTGATATCATTGAATGAATATCATGTTTATCTAACTGTGATTTTCTCAAGATTTTTCTGAAAACTTTTTTAACAGAGTTTTTATCTCTTATTTTTTTATTTTTAATTAAATTATCAAAAGAAGATATCAACATTTTTATTTCATCATTTTTGACATTTTCTCTAATTACATTTGTTCTTATAAAAGAGTATTTCTTGAACTCATAAAGTATTATTGCAACTGCATGTGATATATTCAGTACTGGATACTCTGGATTCGCATTTATATTGATGTTTATATAGCAAAGTTCTAGCTCTTGCGCATTTAATCCTTTATCGTCTCTTCCTATAACTATTCCTACTGTACTTTTCTTATCATAATTTTTATTTAAATAGGCTACTGCTTTTTCAGGAGTGTAAAAATCACCTAATTTAGGATTTGTTCTATGGATTCCAGTAGTACCTATTAAAACATCGCAATTATCTAATGCATCTTCTAATTTATCATAAATTTTTGCATTTTCTATTAAATCTCTTGCATGTTTTGAATACATTATAGTTTTTTTACCTGATAAGTTTGCTCTAGGTTTAACAAAATATAATTTTTTAATCCCAAAGTTTTTTGAAATTCTTGCAATATACCCTACATTAAGTTGATATTTAGGATCAACTATTATCAATTTTAAATCCATTTATTTACCTATTTTTAAAATATAATTTTTAACATTTTTTGTAAGTTCTTTTTCATAATTGTAAAAAGAGTGGTTTGCATTCTTTATTATTTTATAACAAAAATATTTTGATTTTGTTTTTATTTTAAGAATGTTCATATATTCTGAAACATCTCTATCCTTATATTGTTCCTTAGAACCAAAAATAACAAAAATAGGTATTTTTATCGATGAAAATTCTTTTAGATTACCATTATAATTGTAAATTTTAGCTTCATTTCCATTCAAAGTATAAGCTGATTTTAATCTTTTAGGCGTAAAAAAATTATACTCTTTAAGTGGCAATTTCTCAATTTTTAAAAGTTTTTTTATTGTTTTTTGATATGCATAAAAGTTTTTTCCTAACTCCTGTTTTTTAATAGAGTAATCATCAGCAGGAGCAAAAAGTATTATTCCTTTAATCCTTTTATCAATAGTTTTATATAAATAATAAGTAATCTTTTGGCAACCAGTACTGTGTCCAGCTAAAAAAATATTTTTGAAACCAAGTTTTTTTATTGCATTTATGGAACCTTTTATATCCTTGATTGAATCTTCAAATACTTCTGCCCCCGTTCCGGCAAGAATACTTTTTTTACCTGTTTTTGTTCTTATTGTAGAAATTAAATCATGACCTCTAGTGTTAATAGAAAAAACAGAAAATTTATTTTGTTTTGAAAGTTCAAAAGGTATGTTGCTCTTATAAAAATTACCATTCATTCCATGAACATATATAACACATGTTTTTTTATTGTTGCCTAATAAAATTCCATCAAGCTTTATACTATCAGAAGATGTGAACTTTATAAATAATGTTCTAAATTTATCCATACTTAAATTCAACTTTATACATTTATAATATTTTCTACTTAAATATTATTGATTTTATGGTATCGCAAAAAGAGTATATAATTAATAATTTAAGAAATAATTATTATCTAAAAAGAAAAACAACTTTAACTACAGATTTATTAAAAATTAAAAATGATTTATCACTTTCAGATCTAAGTGGTATAAATTTTTCAAAAACATTATTTAAAAAAGTTAACTTTTCCTTTTCTAACTTGGGAGGTATAAACTTAACTGATTCGATAGCAAAGCATTGCAATTTTAGAAGTTCTAATTTAGGAGGTTCAAATTTAGGTTACTCTGATTTTACTTATAGTGATTTTGAATGTACTAACATGTCGGGAGTTAATATGCCTTACTCAAAAGCAGAATACTCCTCCTTTAAAGGTGCAGCATTATCTGGCTCTTATATGGCATATAGCTTTTTTAAATATGCTAATTTATCTGATTCATATTTGTGGGGTTCTTTTCTTAGAGGTTCTGATTTATCTTATTCGAATCTTTCAGGAGCTTATCTAAATGGTTCTGATCTGAAAGGAGCAAATCTTTCATATACAAAATTAAATTCTACTATTTTACGCGGTTCTAATATTAAAAATATAAAAATAAATAAAGAAAACGCAAAGGACTTATTATTAGCATTAGGCCTATTAAAAAAAGAACGTTTAAATAAGATGAAATTAACTGACATTTATCTAATTCTTGAAAATAAAGGAGTTTTATTTCTTTGAAGTTTTTCTTAAATTATTAACTTTTTTTAATGCGTAAAAATATGAAGGTATTGAAACTATTATTACGGTAATCATTACTAATATTAAACCAATATTTATTGAATCAAGATTTGGTATACCTATCCCTGTGCCTATACTAAAATTTGCTATAGTTGGAAAAGATAAAAGAAATAATCCTCCAAATACAAACGCCAAACCACCATAAGCAAGCATATTTCCAGAGGTCTCTCTTCCTATAAATGTTATTTCTTTTTCTGTGTACTTCCTCATTCTCATCCATTTACCTATCGCTGCACCAAAGATTACTTGCATTATCATAGTACCGACTCCAAATAACGCACCAGGAATCCAAGCTACATACGCATTAGGCATAAGTGGGGCAATAACTGTATATAATATTATTGCAAAAGCACCAAAACCAAATCCCGCTATTAATCCGTGTATTACAGTTAATTTTAGAGGAATAGGTCTGGTATTTTCTAAAGCATTTTGATCTAAATTTGAATGTTTATGTACTTCATTTTCTTTATATTTTTTTTCTTTAGGGTCTATTAATTTATGTAAAGCATGGGAAATTGTATGTAAATGTGGATATAATCCTCTTTTCAATATATAAAATCCAGAAACAGCCATAACACTTCCTACTATCATGTATATTACTCCATTAATTGAGTTTACTCTTAAAAATGGAGCCAAAACTAAGAAAGCTAATTCTGACATAAGTGCTCTTTGAAATGTAAATCCCGCAGAGAAAAGCAATCCTGCTTTAGCGCCATTTTTTGTTGTCATAGACCCTACAGCATAACTAAATGTTATTGGCCAAGTATGTTCATCTGGAGTTGCACCATGAACTAATCCTAAAATTAAAGATAAAAATAATGCCGAACCGATACTTAATCCAGCGGCAGTAGGACTAAATATTTGTGTATTATTTAAAAGATAAATATAACCGAAATAAATTAATATGGCAAAAAGTATTACTCCTAAAGTTATGAAGATTGTTCTCTTTTTTATTTTCATAAAATCCCTTTACTATTTAATATTTATTAACATTAATATTATTAAATATTTTGATAAAAGTTATTAATATTAATAAACAGAAAGTAATATTAAATCTATTCAATAAATATTTTTGATAAAATGGAGATTTTGAGCATTTCTATAGATAAAAAAACAATGGAAAAACTTACAGATACTCAAAATTTACTAGGTTTTAAAAGCAGATCAAAACTTCTAAGAACTGCAATAATGAACATAATGGATGAATACAAGGAGTTAAACACTGCATCTGGAAACATAGAGTGTATTTTTGTAATTACATATCTAGAAAAAGAAAGAAATCACACTTTAGATATAATACACAAATTCCAAAATGTAATAAAGACAGAAATTCATCATCATAGTTATGGAATGGGTGTAGAGATAATAATTATAAACTCTGACGCAAAAATAGCAAAAGATATGTTTTCAACATTAAAGAAAAATAAATGTGTTTATTCTGTAAAATATACTCTATTGGGTAAAAATAATCAAAAGTAATATTTCCCGTTGGGGAGAGTCGAACTCCCAACCTATCGGTATCCTCCTTGAAAACTTCAAGAAGTTAACAGACTACAGCCGATCGCTCTGCCATTGAGCTACAACGGGATAAAAGCAACTATATATAAGCATTAGATAAATATAAAATTATGCCTGAAGGAAATAAATCAAAAATAAACAAAATAAAATATGCTGGTAATGTGGACAAAATAGTTATTACATCCGATGGAAATAGCAAAAATGAAAACAAATCTTTATCTAAAAATATATCCGCTAAAAACAATAAAACTTTACAAAATAAAAAAAATAAAAAATCTCTTAATAAAAAAACTGAAAAAATAGAAAGTATTGATGTACCAATTACTTATTACTTCATTAAAGAAAAAATACTTGAATTTGCAAATAACAAATACTTTCCAGATTCAATAATGTCGTTTTTTGCATTACTTAGTATTGCAATAGCATTCCCTTTTTATCCCATTGTACTGGTAATACCCCTTTTAATTATAACATTTCTATTGTCACGTTTGCATCCACTTGCCGGATTAATAGCATTATTGTTTATAACTTTTCCAATATTTATGTATCAAGCTCCATTACTCGCGTGGTTTTATGCCTTTTTCTTAACAATAGCACTTATATTCGGTTATAAACATTATCGCGCAATAATATTTGCATATACTCTAATAGTAATTCCTTTTTCATTCATAGGAAATTTTATAGAAATACCATTATTTTTATTTGGTATACTTTATATAGGATTAAAGCGAGCATTAGTAGGTACAACAATAGCCATAATAGCAATACCTGTAATATCCGGTTTAACTGGAATAACGCCATTTGCGCCTATACTATTTAATGTAGCCGGTTTTAGATCAATATCTGGTGCTTCTACTGCTTTTCAATTGATGACACCTACTTCACAAATAACTTCTTTAAATAACTTTATTCCAAATTTGGTTTCAAGTTTTATAAATTTCTTAGGAGCATCTCCTTATATAACACAAGGTATATATTTTGCATTTCTAGCATTAAGTTATGGTGTAATTTATATTTTGATACAATTGATTATGTGGTTGATAGTTGTTATATCAGTAAGTTCATATGTTATTAAAAAAAGATCAGCTTATAAAGGAACAATATCAACAATGTACGCTCTAGCCATATTTGTTATATATTTAACTATAAGTTTTATTCTTAATCTTCCATTTTCTTTAGAAGTAATAAGCGGGTTTATAATAGCACCATTATTTCTATTCTTTTTAGAGTTCAATGATATCGATGCAGTAAGAGTTTTAGATGTAATG
>JAVYRW010000017.1:0-11978 GCA_038730205.1 Candidatus Micrarchaeaceae archaeon
AGATCTAATTTTTCGCCTATTGTTCTATGATCCTGATCTGGAAGTCCGGCCCATGAACTTTTTTTAACTATTGAAGTATTTCTGCTAACAGGCTTAACTTTAGTATAAGTTTTAGGAGTAGCTTGAGAACCGTAACTTCTTGATTGTTCTGCTAAAGGATGTGCTTTTATGTCAAGAATTAATTTTTTATTCCAACCGAAAGGAGCCTTAACTGCTTTTATTTCTTTAGGAATCTGTTTATACATATATTCTAAAATTTGCATTGCATCTTTAGGTGATGCCAAATCTCCGCTTAAGTGTGCAAAAGGATATATTACTAAAGAGTCTCTTGCTAACTTTTTCATATACTCGAATGTATCTTGCATTGCTTTTTCTGCCATTTCTATTGTGTCTCCTTTTTCTACAGATACCATTATTACTAATGTGTTATCAATAGATGTTCTTTCCTTCTTTACATCATCGTATAAACTAGCTTCAGGCTTAACTGGTTCAAAGGTAATATTATCAACATCCATTTGAAGTATTTTCATTAAATAACCGTTATTATTGTAATTTAAAAGAATTTAATCTTTTTGTTTTAAATAAAATAATAAATTGGATTGTGGTTTATTTGTTCTTATTAAAATTAACTCTTTAAACAATACATTTATATATCTTAATGTTATAACATTATAATACATTAAAATACATTGAAATGATGATATGATAAATAAAAAATCTATAAAGCAATCGAGAAAATATACTACAATAACAATACCACAGCCACTATTTGATAAAATTAAAAAGAGCATAGAAAATACCGGATTCTCTTCTGTTTCTGATTGGGTAACGTTTGTTCTTAGAGAAACTATGATAGACATGGAAGGAAAAAATTCTAAAACAAAAAGTGCAGTTATAGAAAAACTTGAAGCACTTGGTTATACTGGTTGATTTAATGAGTAATTTTAAAGAATTATCTGAAAATTTATGGAAAAGTCCGACAAAAGAAAATTGGGAAGAAATGAAAAAAACTTTGAATAAAAGTACTGCAAAGTATTACAAAGTCAAGTTTGAAAAGGGGAAAATAAGTAAAGACCAGGATCTTACTAAATCATATATAGAAATTTTTGATTCTAAAGAAAAAATTCTTGGAACTATACCAATTTTTATAAAAGATGGGAAAAAAATATCAGGAGCTACAATTTATTTGGTAGGCTTACAGATACTCAATAATGATTAAAGGTGAAAAAATGATTATACAAGATATTAAAGAACTAGAAGAAAAAAGTATTTACATTATAAGAGAAGCAACTAACAACTTCAAGAATGTAGCTGCACTTTGGAGTATGGGAAAAGATAGTACTTCGATGTTAATGCTTGCTAGAAAGGCTTTTCTTGGAAAAGTTCCTTTTCCTGTAATACACATAGATAATGGAATAGACTTTCCAGAAACATATAAATTTAGAAATGAACTTGCCAAAAAATGGAATTTAGATCTGATAGTAGCAAAAAGCGAGATTAAACCTGAGATGTCTGGATTCGCGTGTTGTGGAGCTAATAAAACAGTTGCTCTTAAGAAATTAATGAAAGAAAGAGGATTTGATGCTTTAATAGTTTCAATAAGAAGAGATGAACACGGAATACGTGCAAAAGAAAGATATGTAAGTCCTAGAACTAAAGAATTTAAATGGAATTACAAAAACCAACCAGCAGAGGTGTGGGGAAATTATCTTTCGGAATTAGGGAAAGGAGGCCACGTGAGAGTACATCCATTATTAGACTGGAATGAAATAGATATTTGGAACTATACAAAAAAAGAAAAAATACCTATGAATCCTCTTTATTTCTCAAGAAATAATTATAGATATAGAAGTTTAGGATGTACGCATTGTACAGTTCCTATAAAATCTAATGCTAAAACAATAGATGACATAATAAAAGAATTAGAGGTAACACAAGTTGAGGAAAGGGCAGGAAGAGAACAGGATAAGGAAAAATCTTATGTTATGGAAAAACTCAGGGCCCTAGGATATATGTAAAAATAGTGAGTCTATGATTATAAGAAGAGTTACACTTTTAGGACACAAGGATCATGGAAAATCTACACTTATTGGAAATCTTTCAATACTTACTGGATCAGTAACTGAAGCTAGAATTAAAGATGCTAAAAAAACTAGTGAGAAACTGGGTCTTAATTTTGAACCAGGATTTATATTAGATAGTTTTTATGAAGAAAGAGAAGGAGGTATGACCATAGATACAACCAGAGCACAGGTAAAGTATAATGATAATGCTTTTGAGTTTATTGATGTTCCAGGACATGAAGAGTTAACTAAAAATATGATAAGTGGTGCTTCTTATGCTGATGCTGCTTTACTTATGGTTTCAACAAAAGAAGATGAAGGAATCAAAACACAAACAAAAAGGCATTTGTTTATAGCTAAAATGTTAGGTATAGAAAGAGTAGTAGTAGCAGTAAATAAAATGGATCTCGCAGAATACAAAAAAGAAAAATTTGATGAAATAAAAGAAGAGTTGAGTACGTACTTGACAAATATTGGTTTCGATATAAAAAATATTGCTTTTGTACCAATATCTGCTTATACTGGAGAAGGGCTTACTAAAAATAGTGAAAACATGCAGTGGTATAAAGGAGATAGTTTAATTGAAACGTTAATAAAATTTTCGGGAAAGAAAAAAACTTCTTCTGGAGAGTTAGTTGTTTTACTTCAGGGTGAACTTGAGGATAATAAAAAAATACTTACCGGAAAGGTAATATCAGGTTCACTTTTAATCAATAGTAAGGTTAAAATGCTCCCTTCAAATGAAGAACTTTCAGTAAAACAGATAATTGTTAGAGGTAAAAATGTTAAAAAAGCAGTTAAAGATGAGAATGTAGCATTGGTTGTGGAAAATACAGTTTCTGGAAATATAAGAGGGTCAATAATTTTAAGTAAGAATAATACAAAGGAAATTTCGAGGGAAATTCAAGCAACAATTTTCTTTTTGAGAAATATGAAGGGAAGAGTATCTTTACTTATCAACGGATCTAGAGTTAACTGTAAAAGTATACAAATAGGAAAAATAATAGATATTAAAACTGGAAAAGAGACTAAAGGATCTGATATTAAGCCTTTAGGAGCTTCAAAGGCATTAATAAAACTAGAAAATAAAATATTTGTAGATAAATTTAATTCTGTTCCTGAATTAGGAAGATTTGCAATATATGATAATGATAAATTTTCGGGAATAGGTATTATTGAGGCAGTTAAATGAAAAACATATTAGTAATGGAATCTGGCTCATTTAAAACTTTTGGTGGAGCTGCAAATGCTACATATGATATATATAAATTTTTAAAAGAAAGCAATGAATACAAAGTAGATCTTTTTGCAGATTTTACTAAATTAGATAGTAATATCAAAAGTATAACTACTCATGATATGATAAAGAAAAAATATGATGTAATATTTATGAACTCGATAAGGGATGTTCCTTTTGTTTTAAAATATTTACTAAATAAAAAAAGCAAAGATGCAAAATATATTTATGTAGATAGAGGTAATGTTTTATTAAATTTTAAAAAGGCTAGAGTTAAAAAATTACTACCAAAAATGATTATAAGACAGTATCTTATGCGTAAAATGAAGAACTTTTTATCTTGTTATATTGCTCTATCTGCATTACAACTTAAATTAGCAACGAATTTTTTTAAGGAAAAAACACAGTTATGTTATTTACCAATAACTCCTAATGAAAATTTCAAAAGGGTTTTAGTAGGAAATAAATCAGAACATGCAATCTATGTGGGAAGATTGGATGAAAAACAGAAAAAAGTAGGAGGTCTTATAAAAGGAGTAGAGAGAGTAGCAACTATGAATCCTGAATTAAAAAGCAGACACCTTCTTACGATTGTAGGAACTGGTCCAGATGAAGAAAAATATAAAAAATATGTTAAAGAAATGTTTCTTGAAAAAAATATAAAATTTGAAGGATATGCAAATGAAAAAGATGTTGTTAGATATTATAATTCTTCAGGATTTTTTGTTTCTAATTCAGAATGGGAAGGTATGAGCAGAACCTTTGTAGAAGCTATGGCATGTGGATTGCCATTATTAATAAATGAAAAAAATAATACATTAATAGGTTATAATCCAATTACGTGGTTAGTTACAAATGAGTATAATGGTCTTGTTTATAAATATGCAGATATAGAAGATTTTGCTAGAAGATTTTATGATCTTTATAAAAGAGACTCGCTTAGAAGAGAGTTATCAAGAAATGCCTATGAGTTTTCAAAACAATTCAATAATCTTGAAAATCTTAAAACTTATAAGGATATAATAGACAGACTCTTATCAAATAAGTTAGTTTCGAGTATAATATTTAAACAGTGATATTTATTTATTTTTATAATAATTAAGTATGAATTTTTTGATTCCGTAAATTGTAACCCCGTCTATATTTACTTTATTATTTGGAGAGTAATAACCGAGAATTCCCATCTGCGTGTGATCTCCTCTTTTTGGAGGTTCAGGATCCATAAATAATGTTGATTTTGAAAAATTGAATATATCTATTGAATAACCAGGTTCAGCTTCAACAAAAAGATCTGGAGCTATGAAGGATGGCTTTGAGGTATAATAATCATTTGCATCAAAAATGTTTTTTATTATTTTTTTATTATCAGAAGTTTTTAATAATAATAATTTCTTCTTTAATTCGTCTTTAATTTTTTGAGTATCTGAATCTTTTATTATTCCATTTTCAAATCTTTTGTTATTAATGAAAATAGTTGCCATATTTATATTTGAAATACCTGCGAAGGCTTTTGTTTTTGACATATTATAATCAAATAAATGCAGACGTGTGTACACCCCTGATGAAGAAGAAGAAAAGATTTTTCCCATAGATTTTTGTACAATCTTTTTTGTCGAATGTGGAAGTTTATCATAAATTTTACGAAGACCAGTTTTCATTGCTTTTTCTCTTATATAATAAGTAACTGGAACTTTGTTTTTATTAACAGAGTTATTAATTATATTTTTAAGTACAGAGTCTTTAAGTATTGCAAAATTATTCTTTATCATCCAACTATTGATAAGAAACTTTTTAGTTATAGGTTGTGCACCATGATCTGATATTATCATTACTGATGAATTTTCCTTTACAGAACGATCTAAACAAAATTGTATAAATTTGTCTATTTCAGAATAAATAGGGAAAATATACTCTTCCATATTTTTTTTATTAAGTACGAAATGTTGCAATCTATCTGTTTCTGTAAAACAAACATAAACAAAAGAGTAATTATTTTCTTCTATGGCTGTTTTTGCTATTTTGGAACGTGATTTTATGCTTTTTACGAAATGTTTTACTGCTTCTTCTTCTGACATTTTTCCTGCCTTCATATCCTTTTCAATTTCAGGCTCACCTGTAAAATTTTCTTTGAGCATTAAGTACTCAAGTTTTTTACTGTTTGTTTTTGCTTTTAAAGGGAAACCTGTTATTATATCTATATTTTTAAATGAGGGTAAAGTTGTGTTCATTGCTGGAGTGATTACAAGACATTTTCCAAATCTGTCAGATATATCTTTCCAAAAAGGTGGGTTCATTTCTGCATTATAAAAAGCAAGATCTGGAGTGTAATCACTTTTCATTTCAAAAAAATCTGGAACTCCGTGCTCTGAAGGATTTAAACCTGTATATATTGTAGGCCATGCTGCACCTGTCATTGGAGGAAAAGTAGAGGATAACTCACGTAAAGTGCCTTTATTTATTATTTTTTGAAAACCACTTAATGAGTATTTCTTAACTAATTTATTTATAATCCATAATGGTGTTGAGTCAATACCTATAAGATAAAACTTTTTCATTTAATCACAATTTAGACATTATTATTTGTATAAATCAATTTAAATATATATAATTAATAAATATTTAGGAAGTTTTATGGTTCAAAAAAAATATATCGATAATGTAGTGAAAATTCTTTTGAAACATTATTCAGATAAATTACATACAGAATTAATTCACAAAAACAATACTGAACTTTTTGTTGCGGTACTTCTTTCGCCTCAATGTAATGATAATCAAGTTAACAAAGTTACTAAAGAACTTTTTATTAAATATAAAAGCTTTAATGATTATGCAAATACGAATTTGAAAACGCTTTATTCTTATTTGAAAGGACTTAATTATTACAAAACTAAAGCAAAACATCTTAGGGAAAGTTCAAAAATTATTTTAGAAAAATTTAATGGGGAGGTTCCTAATACGATGGATCAACTTCTTGAACTTCCAGGAGTAGGTAGAAAAGTTGCTAATGTAATACTTAATGAAGGTTTTAATATTGCAAAATATGGTATAGCAATAGATACACATTGTATAATTGTATCACAAAGATTAGGTCTTTCTAAAAATAAAACAGCTGATAAAATTGAAATTGATCTTAAAAACAATGTTCCTGAAGAGTATTGGAAGATTATATCTAATTTATTTATTGCGCTTGGAAGAGACACTTGCACAGCTAAGCGTAAGCTTTGTGATAGATGCATATTGAAAAATATATGTCCAAGTTCAGATAATAGAATTAATAAAATTAATTTAAAAAATAAATAGAATTAACCTGCTTCTATGCTTTCTTCTGGATACCCAAGTGTAAGAAGTGCTTTCTTTACAGCTTCTTTGTGTTCTCCTTGGAGTTCTATTATTCCGTTCTTTGATGTTCCTCCGCAAGCTAACATACGTTTTAGTTCTTTTGCTGTTTTATCTAACTCTTCTCCAGTCAAACCTGAAACTACTGTCATATATTTTTTGAACTTTTTCTTCTCAGTGTAAACCTTAATTTTTCGGTTTGTTTCTTTGTTTAAAACATCGCATACGCAGATCTCTTTTGGGAGACCACATTTAGGACAGATATCAGGCATTAAGTTGCTGCACCTCTTTCCTTAAGAAGAGTAAGTATTTGCGCTATTGTCCTTTTCATTTCACGTAACTTAACCTGCTTGCTTGAAACTCCTGTAGAGACTATTTTACGCTTCTCTATCCCCTTATCAAGCTTTAGCTCGTTTAATTTTGCTATTAGAGCCTCATTTGAGAGTGCCCTAAGTTCTTTTATTTTCATAATTATCATTTTGTTGGAAAAGATATTTAAACATTTATTTGATAAATTATCTTCTCATATCAATTGGTTTTTTATTAAAACCTGCGGCTGCAATGTTCTTAGGAATATCTACTTTCTTTACTTCTCTGTCAGGGAACTTTGTTCCTGGTTGTACTATCCTTACTGTTACACCTATTGCCCCGTATTTAGGATATGAAGTAATTTGTGCAACATCAACAAGTTTAGATGAATTTCCAGATTTAGGGAGATATCCTAAACGCACTTTTAACTTCTTTGCTCTAGCACCCTTTGCTGCTAGTTTACCTTTAGCTATTATCTCTGCACCTAAAGCTCCATTTTCCATTATTTCTTTTATTGCAGTATGGATTAATCTTCTTGGGTTTATGCCTCTTTCTAATGAGTTAGCTATCGATTTAGCAACTAATCTTGGTTCTAATTTAGCGTTAGGTACTTCTGCAACACTTATTTGTGGATTTTCTAATTTAAATTTTTTCTTCATTGTTTCTGTTAATGAATCAATCGTATCTCCTCCACGCCCTATTACTCTCCCTGGATTCATAACATAAGGAGTTATTCTGGTTATTATTGGAGTTTTCTGTATCTCAACTCTTGAAAAACCGGCTTTAGCAAGTTTAGATTCCATGTATCTGGAAATTCTTGTTTTTATTATTAGATCGGATATAAATTTTCTTTCTACTACCACAAAATTCACTCTTTACTTTTTGAAGTGTTATTATCAACATTTTCCTTTTTTATTTCTGTTGTTTTTTCTGATTTAATTTCTGATTTTGAGTCTTTTTCTTTTTGTTTATTTTCTGTTTTATGTTCATGCTCTTCTGATTTTGGTTTTGGATTTAATTTAACTTTTGTTTCTTTTGAATCTTTAGTATCTTTTGGCTTTTCTTTTTTAATTGTTTTGACTCTTTCTACAGATTCTAATTTTTTTGAAATCCTTGATTTTTTATGTATAAAATACTTCATGTTTTTAGTTAGCTCCTTTTCATCTGGAGTTCCTAATACAATCTCTATCTTAGCGTACTCGATATCGCTATGCATTAAAGCACTTCTTCCGTACATTCCTCTTCCCCATGAAATTCCTCCTTTTGATGGCTGTCTTCTAACTATTTGTGTTTTATTTGCACTTGCATGTAAAACTATAAGATCTTCACCAGGAAGAGCTTTATTATTTGCATTTGCAATTGCATTTAAAAGAACTAAACGTACTTCTTTTGCTGCTTTTACCGGATACTTTCCTTTTCTTCCGTGAAGTTCATGTCTTGCTCCCATGTGTTTATTATGTCTTCTAAATAGTATAGGCATTTCCATTCTTGAAAGTTTTTCAGTTAATGCAACCGCACTGCTTGCTTTTAGGTATCTTACCGCATCACATACTGCTCCTAAATCTTTGTAACTCGCGTTGATATCTTCTTTATAAGCATATGCTAATGAATCTTTATTTATCTCTATATTGAATGAGTATTTCATCACTTCACCTCTAAGAACTTACTACCTCTTGTAGCTCTGATACCTGGAGCTGAGTGTATAACTCTTTTTGTACTGAAGGAAAACTCACCTAATCTATGGCCCAACATTTGTTCGGTTATTGTCATTTCTTTGAACTCCTTACCGTTGTAAACTCCAAATTTTAATCCTACCCAATTAGGTAGTATAACCGCTTCGCGTATATGTGTTTTTATTACTTTATCACTTTTTGTTTTTATTGATTCATTGACTTTTTCTATTAACTCTTTGTATTCATAGCCTAAACGCTTTATTGATCTTCTTTGCCTTGAAGTTAACATTGAAGAAAACTTTGTAATATCAAGAGGAGTTATCTCCTCAATTGTTTTTCCTCTAAATTTATATTGCCTTGCCATATTATCATCTCTTTCTTCTACCTACTCTTCTAGCTGCTATGTGACCTACTTTTGCTCCTGGAGGTGCATTTCTTGATACCATACTTGAAGCTCCCTTGTGATGCTGCTTTCCTCCGAATGGATGATCAACAGGGTTTGATTTAACTCCTCTGTTTGTAGGCCATGTTCTGTTAACAGCATGTTTAATATAAAAGTTCTTTCCTGCCTTCATTATTGGTTTTGTTTTTGCACCGCCACCTGCTACGGCACCGATTTCCGCTCTGCAATCTGGGCTTAAATCAATATTTTTCTTTGAAGGCATAGAAATAGTTACTGTGTTTTGAGTATGTGCAACTACAGTTGAAAATGTTCCAGCTGCTCTTGTTAATTTACCTCCGTCACCAGGATATGACTCTATATTGTAGATAGGCATTCCTTCCGGAATATCCTTTAATTTTAGTATATTACCTAAATTTATTGATGCTCCTATTCCTTCTTCTATTTTATCTCCTAATTTAATTCCTTCTGGAGCTATAAGTACAGTTTCTTTATGATTATCATAAAGTATTTTCATTAAAGGTGCAGTATGTCCTGGATCGTCTATAAACTCAACTACCTCTCCTATAACTTTTGAATTTGTATTTTTAGGAAACATAACGTCTGCCTTGAAATGATTTGCTGGTTTTCTGAAAACATTTCCGCCTTTTCCACGTCTTTGTTGTTTAAGTCTCTTTCCCATTTTTACACCTTTATACTAACTTAAGTTTCTTTGCTATCTCTGATGCGAGATATTCTTTTTTAAGTGTTATGTATGCTCTCTTAACATTATTTGGTTCTAAAACCGTATTTACTTTTTGAACTTTTACTTTAAATGTATCTTCGAACTCTTTTTTAATTGATGTTTTTGTAGAGTCATGAGTAACAACATAAATTATTGTGTTGTTTCTTTCAGTCATGTTAAGTGCTTTTTCTGTCGCTATTGGATACTCAAGTGCCATAATATCACTCTTCTTTCTTTTTTAATACAGCTTCAATTGATTCTACTGCATCTCTAGTCCAGATTGCTACTCTTGGTAAACCGCCTGGTGCTAATTTATTTACAGTTAACGAATCTATTGAACAAACATCTACTCCAGGTATATTTCTTCCTGCTTTTTCAACTTTAGATGCGTTCTTAGCTATTATAATTACTGACTTTCTAAAACGTCTTTTATTTGAACTCCTTGATAAACCTTTTCTTAATCTAGGTTTGTGAGATTTTTCCAAATCGTTTGTAAGACCTAATTTATCTATTAATGAAATAACATCTTTTGCTTTTGAAAACTCTTCTGCTTTATTCTCAACTATTATAGGTGACAATACATTATTTTTTAATATATGTTTCTTTTCTAGTAACTCGTTTTTAGTTGAGCCTGCTATTGCAGATTTAATAGCTTTTACATACTCTTTGTTATTCATCCTTTCTATAATTATTTTTTCTATTTTATGAGGATGAGCTCTTTTACCTTTTACAGCTGAAGGTATTTTTCTTACATCTCCCATTGCGCCGGCTCCTAATTTTTGTCTTGGTCTTATTGCAATACCCATATGTCTTCCTCTTCTGTAACCTGAGTATTTCCCTACATAAACTGCTGTTGTATCGATACCTGCCATTAAATAATGACCCTGTGGTTGAAGTTCATAACTTTGTTCACTGTGTATAGCTCTTTTTATTAAATCTTCTCTAAACTCTGAACTGAAAACCTCTGGTAACTTAATCTTTCCGGATTCTTCTCCATTTATATTGTAAACGTTTGCCTCCATTTAAATCACTGCTTTGATTCCAATGATGTATATACTATTTGTGGCTCTTTTACTTTTACCTTGTTTCTTATTGCTTTTCTTAATCGTATAAGTCTTTTTGCTGAGCCAGGTATACTTCCATCTATCACTATAAACTCATTTTTAATATTACCGTAATTTGTAAAACCTCCTTTTATGTTTATTGAGTTGATATCTTTTTCATTCCCAATTTTTAATACTCTTTTGTTTAACTCTGTTCTGTAGTTATAACCTTTATGTCCTGAATGAGGTACTGTGAATAAAACTTTTGGTGGGTGCCACGCCCCTAGTGTTCCTACATGTCTTACTTTTCCTGTAGCTTTTCTATATTGTCTTGAAACACCAAATCTCTTTATAACTCCTGTCCATCCTTTTCCTTTTGAGATTGAAGTTATATCTAAATATTCTCCTGTTTTTATGAAATTATTTATTTTTACTTCTTTGCCTAAGAAACCCTCTATAAATGAAATCTTTGATGAAACATCTTCACCACCTATAGGTATTTCAAATCTCATTACTCTTTTATTTCCAAAATTTAATGAACCGGCATCAAGGTATGCAAGTGCGGTTGCATCAGTTAGTTCGGTCAAGGATTTTAATTTTGAAACGTCAGTATTTTTTGTAGATTTTATTCCTACATTTGCAGCTAATTTAGAATCGTAAACTTCTTTTGCTATTTCTTTATAAATATAACCTTTTTTGTAAGCTCTTATTCCGTAAACATGGATTTTGGGTATTTCTAATACAGTAACTGCCCTAGATACTTCAGTGCCTTTTGCAGGTGATTCGCTATCATCTATCATTAGCATGTGAGTCATCCCTGCTTTAAATGCAATTAAACCTAAGAAACCTGTTTCTTTTTGTTTTACATAAGTCCTTACTCTAGGCATTTGCTTTTTAGCACGCCTATGTGGCCAATATTCTAATGAACCTTTTCTCATTTTAAAACCTTATTTACTTTTTATCCACTATTGAAACTTCAGAGACAGATTCTATTACCCTTAATTTTCTTACCGTACTGCCTATTAAAGATAATAAAATTTTTGGATCTTCTGCATTAAATGTTATCGATAAGCCATTATTATTTGTTTTTATAAATACTTTTGAATCTTTTAAGTTTTCATCTTCTATTAATGAAGGATATTGAATATTATCTTTTAACTCAATATTAAGCTTTTCGGTTAACCTTACTAAAC
>JAVYRW010000018.1:0-9950 GCA_038730205.1 Candidatus Micrarchaeaceae archaeon
TTAATTTATTGAAAGCTAATAAAATGAAGGAAATTTATTGGAGGGGTAAAAGTTATAAATTAAAATTATAGAAAAGTTTAATAACATAGTATTTTTAATACGTATTAGATTTTATGGATAAAATAAATAATTTTTCTGTAGTAACTACTAATTATGTTCCAGGTAAAAAAATAACCAAAGTTATAGGACCGGTATTTGGGATTATAGTTAGAAGTAGAGGAGTTGGAGGAAACATTGTTGCAGGAATAAGAGGTTTGATTGGAGGAGAAATAGATGAGTATACACAAATGCTTTCAGAAGCTAGAGAACATGCAATACAAAGAATGATTGACGATGCCAAAAAATTAGGAGCAAATGCAATTTTAGATATGAGATTTGATTCTGCAGACATAGGGCAAGTTATGACTGAAGTTGTAGCTTATGGAACCGGTGTTGTAGTAGATGATGACAATACAAAATCTTCTCCAGTTTCATTAAGATGAATGAGTTATATGTATGAAAAATTAGAAATAAAAATTAATGATTTAAGAGAAAATGAACCAATACTTGTAGAACTAAATAATAAAAAATTTATTTTAATTTTACATAATGGAAAAGTTAATGCTCTTGATGAAGAATGCACACATGAAAAAGGACCATTAGAACAGGGGTATGTGGATGGGGATGAAATAATTTGCCCACTACATAGTGGTGCATTCAATATTGAAACAGGAAAAGCAAATGAAAATACCACATGGGTAACTGACACAAAACATTATTCGATAAAAGATAATAATGGAGAGCTTTATATTGAACTTTGATAATTATTTTTTAAATAATTTTTATTAAACTCAATAATTGCTTCAAGATAATTATTTGCTTTAGATATTGTTATGAATTCTTTTATTATAGAATGGTAAATTCCCCAATTATAACGCTTATCCATTAATATTACAAATGCCCTATCTTTTTCGCTTCTTATTGCTCTTCCTGCAGCTTGCACAGAACGTATAATTGCTGGAATAAGATAAACATACTCAGTACCTTTTCCATTAAATACTTTATTTATGTATTCTATTTTTGATGTTAATTCAAGATTAGGTTTTTCTAAAGGTATTCCTACAATAACTATGCCTTTTATTACGTTGTTTGCATAATCTATTCCTTCACTTAAACTGCCTCCAAGAACTCCAAACATAATAGAGTTTTCACTTTCTTTAAAATTACGTATTAATTCTTGTACTGCGGGGCTTTTCATCTCGCTTCTTTGTATAAAATCAACAGTTATGCCCATATATTTATTTACATTTTTTAACATATCAAAACTCGGAAAAAAAGCAACTATATTACCATAAGTATTTGTTTTTATATTTGTTATTTTAGCTGCTATTTGTTTGTATTGTAATATAGACCTATTTTCGTATTTAGTTGATACATCATCATCTATTATACAAAGTTTGTTACTAGATGAAAATGGTGACTGATAATTAGAAGTTTTTGCATTTTTAACGCCTAAA
Source organism: Candidatus Micrarchaeaceae archaeon (assembly GCA_038730205.1). Lineage (GTDB taxonomy): Archaea > Micrarchaeota > Micrarchaeia > Micrarchaeales > CABMGC01 > JAJZOD01. The sequence goes on from JAVYRW010000018.1 coordinate 1,497, forward strand.
AGTTCTTTATACATATAAAGAGGTAGCATTGTTCCACTCATAAAAATGTTTGAGTATGCTTCATTAAGAGGTTCTAATGCTTCGCCAGGATAAAGACTTATTATTGAAAGCTTAATGTCTTCTCCTTTTTTAGAAAGTATCTTTGCTGTTGAGTTATCACTGTCTTTTAAATATTCTAGAAAACGAGATATTTGAAGAGTATAAGAACGTTTTGAACCTGATTTAGTTAGGTATTCTAATGCGGCTTTTTCCAACTCATTTGAAACATTTGATATATTAGATGTCAATAATTCGTACGTCTCATTTCCTGAAAAGAATACCTCATTTATATTTTTCTGTTTTAGTTTCTGATCTGAAATCTTTTCCATTATAAAACGCATATAGCTTATATCTATTTCGCTGTTTATTGTTTTTAGCTCCTTTTCTGCCATCCCTAACGTGTAAGTACTCATAGATCTGTTCATATAAGAGCTAGCTGAGTTTATTATGTTATGTGCCTCATCCCATATTATTATCGAATTTTCAAGAGTATGACCTATTCTTTTAAGAAATGTTTTCTTTGTATAGGGATTAAGAAAATGGGCATAATCAGCTATTATGAATCTTGCATTTTTAGCTATGTCTGCTGTAGCTTCATAGCCACATACGCCTGCTTCAAAACATGCATTAAAAAATGTGTTATGGCCATCTTTAACTTTTTGTGATAAGTTTTCTATTTCTCCTTTTTCTTTTGATTTAGTATAAAAAGGACATTTCTTTGCTTTAACTAAATTTTCACAACTTTTGTAAAATGATTCACCTTCTATATAATTTACTTTTTCATTTACGCATAAGTTTCTTTTCCCTACTATGTCAACGTAATTTAAGTTTAAATTAAATTTTTTATTGATACCTTTTAAAGATTCTATTACTATATTATGTTGTGATATTTTAGGTGTTAGGAAAAAAACATTGAGATTATTTTTTAGTGCGAATGTTAAAGCTGCAGAAATAGATGCATCTGTTTTTCCTATTCCTGTAGGTGCATTTAGAATAATGCTTTGTCTTTTTTCTAAAGAATCATAAATATCTTCAATCATTTCTTTTTGATGTTTTCTAGGATTTTCGAACCTAAATAAAAATTGCATTTTAACGCCCCGTTGTTTTTTCAACGAAGCTTGTATTGATCTCAATTATTTCTTTAGTTTGTTTTAATGAATTTGTAAGATCTCCGCGCATATTTGATTTATCTGAAAAGAACTTTTCAAACTGTTTTGCTTCCATTCTATTAGTTATTAAACTAAAGTTATCTACAAATCTAGGGAGCATATGTGTGCCCCTTGAGTATTTATTTAATAAACCTTTCCAGTTTTTATAAGACCATTCTATAGCTAGTTTATATACTGCAGGATTTGAAGAATATAATGAAGGAAGTATATAGGAATCTTGTAATCTTACCTCTTTAGATAGTGAGAACTCTAATGCTTTTTTAACTACTTCTGGATTTTTGAAAAAACCTAATGCTTGTAAGTATCTTATTTTTTCAATCGGAATTGTTTCCTCTAAATATTTATTTTTAAGTATAGTAAAAACCTCAATTCCGCTATTTAGTGCAACTACTCTTAAAATAGATGTTTTGATATTCGGATCTATTTCTTTTTTATTATTTATAAAATTATTAAAGATCTTCTTTGCTTTATTTATTGTGCTTATGTCTCCAGCTATTCCTGAAGAAGATATAGCTACCGAACGCATCTTTGTTATTATCGAACTCTCATTAATATTTCTTACCCAACCTACTTGCTTTAATAATTCATTGCTATAATCTTTTAATAACTGCCTTATTTGCTCTTTATTTTTACCTGGAACATTATAGAATAAAGAGTATAAACCATTTAGATGACCAAGAACACTTAAATTCATAGGATATTTAGCTGCAAAACAATACTTGCTTACAAACTCAAGATACTCGTCTAACTCAAAAAAACCTTTTTTAACAAAATAGTATAAATCATTTTCAATGCCCCAAGAATCTTGAGGAGATAACTCTTGTTCTTTTATCATTTCTCCTAATTCTTGAAGCATATATTTTGTATATAAAGTTCTATAGAAACCTTTTTGACCTATATTTAATTTAATTGCATTTTGATTTTTTTCTACAATTTCTCCCTTTTCTTTATCTAATAAAATTTGATGTGTGGTTTTACTCTTTGGCAGGAAAGCATAATTTATAGGTATATCCCATAACTCTTTTTTAATTTTTTTATTTATTAAAGTAAATCTTTTTTGAGATATTTTGAAAACATTTTTATTTTGTGTGACTGTTAAATAAGGGTGGCCTGTTTTTTCTATCCATGATTTAGCAACTTCAGTTACTTTTAGATTATATCCTTTATTTTTTGCAACTTCTTCTATCGCACCCCATAAATCATGCTTTGTTGCATTTGTGTATGAATGTTTTTTAAGGTATCTGTTCAGACCTAATCTAAATACATCTTTACCGACATAATCTTCAAGCATATTGAGTATACTACCTCCTTTTTCATAACTTATCTCATCAAAAATTTGGTCTATTTCATAAACTGAATTTACTTTCACACTTATAGGATGAGTTGATAATAATTGATCAGCTGCAAATGCAGAAGCTATTACTGCCTCTATGTAACTCAATTTTATTTCCCAATTTGGAAATGCGGCATCCATTGCTTTATAACTCATGAATGTAGCAAAACTTTCATTTAGCCATAAATCATCCCACCATTTCATTGTTACAAGATCACCAAACCATTGATGAGTTAACTCATGAGCTATAACTTCTGCTATCCTTTGTTTGTTTGCTATTGAAGTTTTTTCATCTCCTAAAAGAGCTGTTTCTCTGAAAGTTATAGCTCCCCAATTTTCCATTGCTCCTGCTGCAAAATCAGGTACAGCAATAAGATCAACTTTTGGAAGAGGATATTTTATTCCAAAATATTTTTCATAAAAAATTATGAATTTTTTAGCATAAGAAATTGGAAGTTTTGCAAACTGTTTTTTTCCAGGAGTTGTTATTAATCTTATAGTTAATTTACCTAATTTTTCCGTAGTTATTTCAAAATTACCAACTCCAATATATAACAAATAAGAAGACATTTTAAGTGTTTTCATAAACTTTACTAATACTTTATCTTTTACTTTATTTTCAGATAGTATTGGCATGTTAGAAATTGCTTTAAAATTTGGGTTAATTAATAATGACAATTCATATGTAGCTTTAAATTCTGGTTCATCAAAACAAGGAAATGCTCTCCTTGCATCTGCAGCTTCAAATTGTGTTGTCATAAAGTAATTTTCTTTTCCTTCATAATAATAAGAACTTCTGTAAAAACCACTCATTTTGTCATTATGAAAACCATTAAAAGAAACTTTAAGTTTAGCTTTTCCTTTTATTTCTTTTTCAATTGAAAATATTACTTGTTCATTCTTTTTGTCATATTTAATTTTGCAATTTAATGTTTTTTTATTTAATATGACTTCTGCTTTTAATACTTCTAATTCAGTAGCATTTAATTTGATTATTTTAGTTGAATTTTTTATTTCAATTTCTATTTCTTCTTCTCCGTAGTATTTAAATGTAGAAAAATTTGGTTCAATAAATAATTTGTAATTATTAGGAATTATTTTATTACCAAGTGTTTGATGCTTATCCTCCATGATTTAAATTAATGTATTAATACATTTAAATGTTTTGTTGAAAAAATAAAAATTATGAAAATGTAATCTCTACTTCTCCTGCGTAATTAAAATTTGGTGCTTTTATTAAAAAAGAAGCCACATAGCTATCTTTAATGTTTAAAGTAAAAGGAGGCGAAGGAGTTATTTTTACAATTTCGAAAGGATTTGAAATTTCTACCTTTTTTATAGTAGTTTGATAACTTAATACTTTATAGAGTTGTATATCTCTTTTAAAAACTTGTCCTTTTTTAATATTCATACTAAATGTTGAACCTTCAAGTTCTACCTTATTATCTTTATTTATTAAAAATACTTTTGATATGCTTATATCTACGTTATTATTGCTGCTAGTATTAAATTTTACAAGTAATGGACCTGAATAAGAGCCCTGAGGACCTTTTATTTCTAAATTAAAAACTTCTTTTGATAGATATGGCACATCAATAGGTAAATTAGGTTTTATAGATAATAACTCAAAAGGTTTGTCAATGCTTATATCACTTATAGTCATGTCTGGACCTTTTAAATTATCTGGAAGTAAACCATTACCTAACATATTACTAAATGGAATTTCTATTTTAAATGTAGTTTCTACATCTCTACCAGGTAAACTATGTATATCTCCACCTAAACGAATATTTATTGCGGTTATATTTATTGGTTTAGATTTACTTGAACTTTGATCAGTAGATGTATTTTTTTTATTTTTCTTAAAAAAATCTATAATTGACATAACTACCCAACTTATACAACTTATAATATGTAATTAATATATTTATATTTAAGGATTTAAAAATTTATAGAAGTGTTTATAAATTTTTGAGTATATAGCTATACGTGATATTATGTTATCCGAGAATATGAATGCTCCTGATTTTGAACTTGAAGGATCTGATGGCAAAAAACATAATTTAAAGGAGTTTAAAGGTAAAACCCTTGTTCTATATTTTTATCCAAAAGACAATACGCCTGGATGTACAGTAGAAGCAAAAAACTTTAATAAAAGCCTTGATGAAATAAGAGCACTTAAAGCAGAGGTTGTTGGAGTAAGCAAAGATGATCTTAAATCACATGAGAAGTTTTGTGGAAAATACAGTCTTAATTTTCTATTCCTTTCGGATCCAGAAAGCAAAATGATAAAATCTTATGACGCTTATGGGGATAGAGGTATTTTTGGAATGGGAACATTAAGAAAAACATTAATTATAGATAAAAATGGCAAAGTTGTAAAGATCTTTGAAAAGGTAAAGCCAGATAAACATGATAAAGAAGTACTTGATGTACTTAAAACTATAAAATAAATTTTGGTAGTTGTATTTCAAAGATATATATGGTTACTACAAATAAAAATAAATTTCTTACAATGAAAAGGGATTTTAAAAAGTATTCTATCGATTTAGAACATATAAGTTTATCTCTTCCAGAAATACAAAGTTATAATGTTGACGAAATAATAGGTGGAAAGTTAAGCGCAGCATATAAACATGTCAAAAAACCATGTATTGTTCATGATTCTGGATTTTTTATACCATCACTTAATGGTTTTCCCGGAGCCCTTGTACATCCTATTTTGGATAAAATAGACATAGATGGCATACTGAAACTTGTTGATGGAAAAAATAGAGAATGTTATTTTTATGAATCAATAGGATATTTGGATGGTATTATGAAAAATCCGATATTTTTTAGTATAAAAATAAAAGGATCCATTTCTGAAAAACCCATGGGCACAAAGGATAAACACCATTGGTCAAGATTATACGAAATTTTCATTCCGGATAAATATAATAAAACTCTGGCTGAGATGAAAAAAGAGAAGTATATAAAATGGCATGATAGTTATGAGATAAATTCGTATTCGGCTAGATTTGCGCAATGGTACAAAAATAGAGAAAATTTATGAGAAGAGTAGAAACAAAATTACCAGAGTTTAATAAAAATAAATTTAAAAAATCTTACATTTATAAAAGTTAATATTTATGCGAAATGTAACAGCGTTTGGTGTTGCTGTTTTAAAAATAGGAATTTTATGTTAATTGTGATATATTACAAAATATTTAAATAGATATCCACACTAAAAATAATTGGGGGATATGTGTGGTAAAACTTAATGATAATTATAATAAACTTTCTGCGGGGTATTTGTTTCCAGAAGTTGCAAGACGTACAAAGGAATTTTTACTGAAAAATCCCAATGTAGAAATATATAAATTAGGTATAGGAAATACCACATTGCCTTTGACATCTTCAATCATAAAAGGAATGAAGAATGGAGTAGAAAAATTAAGTGATATCAAAACATACACAGGATATGGGGATGAGCAAGGAGATTCTAGATTAAGAAAAGCTATTGTTAAATTCTATGCAGATATGGGAGTAGGTATATCTGAAAATGAAGTATTTGTTAGTGATGGTGCAAAACCAGATACAGCAAATATACAATCAATATTTAGTAATGATGCTGTTATTGCAGTACAAGATCCTGCATATCCAGTATATGTAGAAAGTAATGTTATAGCAGGAAGAACAGGCAGTTCTAAAGATGGAGTATATGAAAAAATAGTTTATATGCCTTGTACTGAAAAGAATGGGTTCTTTCCTGAAGTGCCTGACAGAAAAGTTGATATAATTTACATATGTAGCCCAAATAACCCTACTGGAGCAGTAGCTACAAAAGAACAATTAAGTAAGTTTATAGAATATGCAAAAATAAATAAAGCAATAATAATCTTTGATGCTGCATACTGGTCGTATATATCCGATAGTAAATTACCAAAAAGTATATATGAAATAAATGGAGCTAAGGAATGTGCTATTGAAATAAATAGTTTTTCTAAGAGTTCTGGATTTACAGGAGTAAGATTAGGATGGTCAGTTGTACCGATGGATTTAATAGCAGAAAACACTGAAAGTGGTAAGATAAATTCATTATGGAATAGAAGACAAACAACAATGTTTAATGGAGCATCTAACATTGCTCAAGAAGGTGGACTTGCTGCGATATCTAAAGAAGGCTTAGAAGAAAATAAAAAAATAATAGAGTATTATATGGAAAATGCAAGAATCATACGTGATTGCTTTATTAAAAATGGTTTTGATGTTTTTGGAGGAGTCAATGCTCCATACTTATGGATAAAAACAAAGAATAATATGAGTTCATGGGAATTTTTTGATAAACTTCTTAAAGAAACACATGTTGTAATAACTCCTGGATCAGGTTTTGGACCGTCTGGTGAGGGTTATTTTAGAGTAAGTGCTTTTGGAATACGAGAAAATGTTTTGAAAGCAATTGAAAGTATTAATAAAAATCTTCAAAATTAGGTAATTATGTGAATAAAAATAATGATTTATTTTTTAATAAGAAAGACATTGAAAAAATTATAAAAGAAAATCCTACGCCTTTTCATTTATATGATGAGAAAGGGATTATAGAAAATGCTAAATTACTTTACAATGCGTTTTCTTGGAATGTTGGTTTTAAAAATTATTTTGCTATTAAAGCATGTCCAAACCCATATATAATAAAAATACTTAAGGAACAAGGATGTGGTGCAGATTGTAGTTCTCTTCCTGAATTACTACTTGCTGAAAAAGTCGGCTTTAAAGGAGAAGAAATAATGTTTACATCAAATGACACACCAGCAAATGAATTTAAAAAGGCTATGGAGCTAGGTGCAATAATAAATCTTGATGATATAACACATATAGAGTTCCTTGAAAAATCTTCCGGAATACCTAGCTTGATATGTTTTAGGTACAACCCAGGACCATTAAGGCAAACTAAGGAAGGCAACGTAATAGGAAATCCCGAATCAGCAAAATACGGACTTACTAAAAAGCAGCTTTTCGAGGCTTATGAAATAATGAAAAACAAGGGAGTAAAAAGATTTGGTCTTCATACCATGATAGCTTCTAATGAGCTAGATTACAAAGCATTCGTAGAAACAGCTAAGATGCTACTTGAACTTGTTAATGAGATATCTAACAAATTAGGAATTGAATTTGAATTTATAAACTTAGGAGGAGGTATAGGTATACCTTACAAACCTGAACAAAAACCCATTGATCTTTCTACTCTTTCTAATGAAATAAGAAAAGTTTATGAAGATTATATAAATAATAAGAAAGTCAAGCCCATTAAGATTTTCATGGAAAATGGACGTATGATGACTGGCCCATTTGGATATCTTATTACAAAAACAATTCATGAAAAACATATCTACAAAGAATATGTAGGCGTTGATGCGTGCATGGCAAACCTTATGCGTCCTGGGATGTATGGTGCATACCATCATATTACAATTCTCGGAAAAGAAAATCTGCAAAATACAAATAAGTATGATATTGTAGGTTCTTTATGCGAAAACAATGATAAATTTGCAATTGATCGTATGCTTCCAAAAATAGAAATTGGCGATTTAATTGCAATACATAATGCAGGAGCACACGGACATGCAATGGGTTTTAATTATAATGGTAAATTAAGAAGTGCTGAACTGTTAATGCACATAAATAAAGCAGTATCTCTTATAAGACGTGCAGAAACTGTTGAAGATTACTTCGCGACATTAGATTTTAAAGATTCAGAATTTAAAGAATTAGCAAAAAATAAAAAAGTAGATTAAAAATAACAGTAAAGATAAACAAAAATAATACAGTTAAAACAGCTTAATAAAAAAGTAAAATTATACAAACTTAAATCAGTTATTGAAAGAATTTTTTATGTAGTAAAAGCAGGAACAAATTCTGTTAATTGCTGAT
>JAVYRW010000019.1:0-9821 GCA_038730205.1 Candidatus Micrarchaeaceae archaeon
TCCATCCTAGAATCTTGAACAATGGTAGTATGAAGTCGTTTTTAGTAGCCTCTTCATTGTATCGTTTGTCTTTCTCTCGATTGTACTTCTCGATGAGTTTTGTTATCTCATTTTTCATTTGCTCTTTATCCATGAAAAACACTACCTAATCTTCCTCATAACTTTCCCATAAACCTTGATCCTCTTGCCTTCTTTTATGTGCTTCTGCATATACTACAGACTACAGAGTTAACTTATTTATACTTAACCTCTTGCGGTCTTGCGGTGTTAAGTTTAGTACTTTGTTGCAAATATATATGTTATCCTCTCGCTTTAACCTGAACTCTGTAAGTTGAATTGAAGCTTATCGGCTTGCCTTGCTCCAATTTCAGAAAACACTGTTTTAGTTGATGTGAATACTTTCCTATAATGGTAAGTAAACATTTAAGTATTTAAATTAAACTTTTTGAATTTTTTAGTTAATTTTTTAATTTCTTATTTCTTATTTTTTTGCAACATTGGTATTTTTTTAGTGTAAATTAAATATGCAACTATTATTATAATTATTAAAATTATAATTATACCTATTGGTGAACCAGAGGAGTTATTTTGTGCCGGAGTGCTTGTTACATTTACTTGTGCATAATAATTACTAGATCCAAAAAATTCTTGGTTTGTTCCAGCATTGGGTTGTTTCCATTGTTCGTATAATGTTATTGGATAATTACCTTTCTTTCCGTTTTGATCTACACTCACATAAAATACTACAACTGTTTTTTGATTAGGACCTAAATAACTAATATATGCCTGACTAGATACTGGACTTATTGGATATATTGATTGTAGTGATAAAGAAACATTTGTTGCTGGTTCATTTCCTGAATTTAGAAAGGTTACATTGATTGGAACGTATGTTGCCCCAGGAGTTAAGTTATCCGTAACATTTATGATATTAAAAATTACACTGTTTGTTATACTTATTGGTATGTTTTCTATAGCTGTTTGATTATTTCCATTATTTGCACTTGAGTAACTAATTAAAACTGGTATTTCTGCGTTGTTTTCAACATTTGAACTTGCTTGTATTGATATGGTTTGTGTTTCTGATGAACCTGTATTTAATGTACCTAAAAATATATTTTTATTTGAACTAGTTACGTATATACTATTACTATTTTCAAACTGTAATGCAAGATTCTTTGCATTACCGCTTCCTATATTTTGTATATTTAAAGTTAATGTTTGATTACCTCCCGAATAAAGATTTGAAGGCATTGCTGAAAGTACACTTATTTTAATTTTTGGTGATTGTATTAAAACAGATATAGGAAGTACTTTTGTTATTTTTGTGTACGTTCCGTTTTGGTTTTCATAGCTTAAAATTGCTTCTATATCATGTGTCCCTTGAGTTATGTTACTTGAAACAAATATATTTGTATTTATATTAGCAACTTGGTTTATATTTATATTTCCAATGTTAAAACTACTTGGACCAGATATAGAAAAACCTGTTGAATTTATAATGGATATTGAAGCATTATATGCAGTTCCAGTACCTGAATTTGAAATTGAAAGTTGAACATTATTATTCTCTCCTGGAGATATGTTTCCGTTTGTTAATGCCCCATTCAAATTAAGATTAGGCGTACCGTATACGTATATAGTTATTGGCATTGTAGATGAACCTGTTATTGTTTCTGTTGAACCTGAAACCGTGGTTGTTGTTTGATAAGTTGCCAAAACATCAAATGTATAACTTCCAGAAGGTGTATTTTTAGGTACATTTATTGTGTAGGTAAAGTAAGTATTAGAACCTCCGTAAATACCTTGTGACATTGAATTGATTAATTTAGAACCAGATGGAGAAAAATTCAAAATAGGATAAGATCCTTGTAATTGAAGATTAACGTTTGACAAAACTGATGAGTAAGAATCATAAACTTGGAATGAAAGAACCCCTGTATCACCGGAATAAAGTGGATTTGGACTAATATTCACATTAGTCAATGATAATGCACCATTTATCGATTGTGCAGATCCGACTCCCAAAAACATAGTTAAGGAGAGTATAATTCCTATAAAACCAAATACATTTACTTTATTCATTTATACACCTAATTCAAATTTCTCTTAAACATAATAAAACTTAAAATTATTCCAATGGCTAAAAATGCTACCAAAACAGAAAAGTCCAAAATAGCTGATGATACCGATATGTAACCTACTAACATTATATCTCTTAATGCACTTACAGCATAGGTAAGTGGATTTATGTTACTTAATGTTTCTAAATATCCTGGAAAGGCTGTTGCAGGTAATAAAGCACCAGACATAAACCATAAAGCAAGACCCACTAAAAATCCAAAGATAGTATAAGCCTCTATTTTTTTAATTCTGGATGCCATTAATGTAGCAACACCACTAAAACCGATTGAAACAACAACAATTATTAGTAATATTAAAAGTATGCCCATACTGCCCATAGCAATTCCGGCACCATCTAGTAAACCTATTATTAATGCTAGTATACCATACAATAAAGATTGTAAAGTTCCTGCTATTATTTTTCCCATTATAATTGCATTTTTACTTATTGGAGCAATTAGAAATGATTTTAATGTTCCTGTTTCTCTATCATTAATTAAAGATATTCCTCCACCAAAAAGCGCACCGAATGCAGCTACTAAACCTATTACACCAGCTATCAAAAAGCTTTTGTAATTACTATTCGCACCATATAATTCTATATTAGATACTGGAGAGTTTTGAACGGGCTGAGAAGTTGTAAATGCTTGTTCTGCTAATGAGGTTTTGCCACCAACTTGGGAAACAGATGATTGGACAGTATTTAATACTGCACCAACAGCACTAAATCCAGTTGCGCTGTAATAAATATCTACTGTGGGATTTCCATTATTTACGTAAGGAAATCCTGGAAGAATAACTATAACCGCACTTGTTTGACTGTTATGTAACTGATTTATTGCCGCATTTTCAGAGGTTATATTACTTATAAGTAAGGTTTGTGTTTGTACTAAATCATTTATGAATGCATAAGATTGAGGATTTTGAGCATAATTAACTACTAAAACATGACTTTCAAATGTACTTGCACTTATATTTCCAAATAACAATATTATTACAATTGGAAAAGCTAACGCTCTCAGTATATTAGAACGTAAATTATTTTTAAATACGAACATTTCTCTTATAAATATTGTATATATATCTGAAAATAAACCCATATTTATCATTTTTTAATTTTATTTTTTAGATTATTTTCGTCTTTTGTATCCCTCAAACTAGAACCCGTTAGTTTAAGAAATACATCATCCATCGTAGGCAAATGAAGGCTTAAAGCCAAAACGTTTATATTGTTTTTTTCTAACTCTTTGATTATATTTGGAATTAATGATACTGCTTCATTACCTACTATACCTTTTAATTTATCATCTGAAAATTCAGTTGATATCTTAAATTTTGAAAGTAAAATTTTTGATGCTTTTTGAATATTATCTTTTGATAAAATTAATTCTAGAAACTGTCCTTTTGAAACCATTCTTTTTAATTCTGATGGAGTACCCAATGCTATTATTTTTCCATGGTCTATTATTGCAATCCTATTACAAAGTTTATCTGCTTCTTCTAAGTATTGCGTAGTTAATATTACAGTAACCCCTTTCTTTTGTAAAGCCTGAATGGATTGCCAAAGTTTATTTCTGTTTTGTACATCTAAACCAGTAGTTGGTTCATCTAAAATTAAAATACTTGGATTATTTAAAAGACATTTTGCCAGATATAATCTTCTTTTCATGCCTCCTGAAAATGAAGATGCTTTTTTATTTGAAAAATCAACTAACTCGGAAATCTCAAGACCATTTTTTATTGCATTAGAAATTTTTTCCTTGGGCAAATGATAAAGTCTTGCAGTTATAAATAAATTTCTATATGCAGAAAGATCTCCATCAACTATAGTTTCTTGTGCCATTAAGCTTATAATTTGTTTAATTTTATTAATATTTTTTTCTGTATCAAGACCGTTTATCTTTATTTTGCCAGAGGTAGGTTTAACTAAACCTAATATCATACTTATAGAAGTAGTCTTACCTGCACCGTTTGGACCTAGAATTCCAAATATTTCTCCTTTTTGTATTTTAAGATTTAACTTATCAACTGCAAGAAAAGTGCCAAATCTCTTTGTAAGATTTTCTAGTTCTATTGCAACTTCATTAACCATTTATTCAAGCCTATTAAAAACATCTTTTGATGCCTTAGCAAATATTTTTTGTGCGTCCTTTATTGCGATTTTACCGTTTTTTGTTATAGTGTAATATTTTTTAATTTTTCCTTTACTTATAATATGTTCAGACTTTATGTAACCTGCTTTTTCTAAAGCATTTAATGTGTTATAAACATCATTTTTTATAACAGATTCGCGTACTTTTACAGATTTTGGTTTTGTATACATTATGTATTTTACTAATTCATATGAATAACTTAATTTGTAATTTATCCTATTTAACAAGGTAAACTTTAACATCATCCTATACATGTCCTTTTCAATATATTCTCTTTCTTTTTCTCTATCTACATTTGACAATCTAAAACCGTTTAATTTTAATATATATTAAAAATAAACCTATTTAAATTTAAACCATTATTAAATTATATTTAAGTATTAAAATAAATTAAATATTAAAACCGAAATTACTGATAAGGTTAAAAATGTTAATATTACAAATAGTATAGATTTTATGAATAGGAATACATTTTATGTTGTTGTTGCATTTATTGTAATAATTTTTGTTTTATATTTAGTTATTGGCATAGGACAAGGAGTAACATTTGTAGGTTCTCAGAATGGAAAACCTATTTATTTGAATTATTCTCAAGGGTATGGATTGATAGGAAGTGTATCTGATTATGGTACATTTGATTTGTTTAATACTACAATTCCATTAAATATTACATTTATAAATCAAGTAACGCCATATGCCGCAGGAAATGTTTTAGAAGGTTGGTTAACTATATTTTTAAGTAGTAATTCTACTAGAAATGCTTCATTAGAATTTTTTGTTATGAAAGGAAATAATATCTCATTGTTAAATAAAAACTTTACTCAGGGTTTACAAAGCATATTTCCAAAATTTAATATAAATAGAAATGGAAGTTATAGTGGTTTTAATTATAATTATTTAGAATATTCAAATAATACAGTTAATGATCAATTCTTAATTAGTAATTTAGGCAATTACTCTGTGATAATGTACTTGTCTTCAAAATCACAATTTAACATTACTGAATATCAAATGTTAAATACAATTAAAACTGTACTTGGTTGATATAAAAATTAAGTGCAGTAAAATACTGCACTTATTAATAAAATATAAACTCAGGAAAGTATTCTGTCTAATGCAGGATAACTTTCTATCATGTTTTCGCTCTTTAGTTGCTGGTAAATTCCATACATAATACCTGCAGTAAGTAGTATACCCATTCCATTACCCATAGCTCCGGTTAGACTTGCTAATGCAGCTAAAAGGCCAACGGCAATACTTCCAAGAACAGTGATTGTAGGTAAATACTTTTGCAATACACTTTCTATCATTCTGGGATCTCTTCTGAAACCAGGTATCTGCCATCCGACTTCTTGTAACTGTCCTGCTACATGTTTAGGACTTTGGCCCGTCATCTCAACCCAAAACTTCCCAAATATTACACACAATCCTACAAGAATTAATAAATAAATTATGAAGTGTATCCACTCTGGTATTAATAATGGTGCTCCGCCCCATGGAGGATAGAGGGGAGATGTTTGCGTAGCAAGTAAATAGAAATAATTGCTATAACCGCCTACACCGCCATATTTAGTAGAGTAGGGTAAGAAACTTAGCGGTTGCATTAAATAAATTAAACCTCCGGATAAAACTTCTCCGCTAGTTCCAGCGGATGATGATTGATTAGTGTAATAAGCAAAGAAATGTACTAAACTAGCTCCGGAACCTGCATATGTTGCAGATATACGCAACCAAACTCCTAAACTTACAGTAAGAGATGTTGCTAAAATAACCGGCAGTACACTTACATAAAGAAATGGCAAAGGCAACCTTCCACCAACTCCCCTAAACTGGCTGAAAACTAAAGGAAGCTCTATCTTCATATCTAAAATATATATGCTTATTAAAAATATTATTATTGCAAAAAACAATGGTCCAAAAGCAAGTATTGCCTGTGGTATTGCCGTAGCTCCTGCAGTGATAATTGCAGTTTGTGCTTCTGGAATTAATATTGAAAATGTACCCCCAACTATTGCATATGCTACTCCGCCTGCTATGAAAAGATTTATTCCGGAAGTTATTCCATACTTAACCATAATTTCGTCTAAATAGATAATTATTATTGCGCTTAATGCTAGTTGTGCCACAACTATCCAGAAAAATGCAGGACTAGTTAATGAAATTGTTGTTGATGTAAATATTGTTGCTTCTATTATTGCTATTATCATTGCAGCTAATTTTTGTATTCCTTGAAATCTGCTTTTTTGATCAGGATTATTCAAATCGATATTTAATGCCCCTGTACCTTGGAGCATTTGTAAAATTATGCTTGACAACACTATTGGACCTATACCTACAGTTACTAGTGTACCTATTCTTGCAGCAAATATGATATTTATTACTTGAAAAATAGAACTATTAAGTGCTGAAGGATTAACACCAAAGGCTGGTATGCTAAATAAGGTAAAATAAATTCCTATAACTATTGCAGTCCACTTTAATTTATCTTTAAATGATAAAGGGTGAACTGGTTTTTTTATTGAGGGTATAAGTTTAAGCAAACCATCTAGAGATTCAATCTTCATTAATGCACCAAGACTTAATTCATATATTTAGTTTTAGTATATAAGAGTTATCTTTATTAATAGTTATGTTTCCTTTTGCCTCTTTCTTTAAAGTTCCGTTAGTGAAACCTAAAAATATATTTGAGGTCAAAAGAACATAAGATCTTATTGAGTTATAATTGTTATATTTTATAAAGATATATTTTTTAGCCTTTTCTTTAACTTCTGATTTTATTATTTCTGCACCTATAAAGTTGGCTATCTTTTCAATTCCAACATTTAACTTCAAAGAAGTACTACATTTAGATAACTCAAGACCAGAAACATAAAATAATTTTGATAGCTCTTCTAAAACTTTTTCAGAAGACATTAATGGTAAAAGCGAAAGTATTTGATAACTGTTATTTTGTATTGGTTCTTTGTTAGAAAGAATTGCTTCTTTTAATACCATATGTGCATCCTTAAGAATATTATTTTGTTTTTCTGTTGTTTTGAATGAAACTTTAAAAGTACATTCTTGCGATCCTTCAAAAACACAGCTTTCTTCTGATATATATACTGATTTATCAAAAAAACCAGAAAAATATCCAGCTATTGCGCCAGCTTCAAAGTTATGTAATCTAATGCCATAGTTTTCTTTTTCAGTATTTGATTTTGATTTTATTATTTCTTCATTTCCAAAAGGATAATAATAAATATTACATAAACCACCTACTTCCATAAATTTGAATAAGTCATCTATTTTTGAGTACTTTTGAAAAATTAGTTTTCCAGTAGTATAGCCTCTATTGTATGAAAGTTGTTGTAGAGAGTGGGTCATATTGAAAATTAATGAGGACAATGTTCCTGAACTTAAATCTGATTTATTTGATGATAATGTTTTTGAAAGTAGTAAGTCATCTAAATCAATATAATGTTCTTGTATTTTTTGAAAAACTTTTTTATTTTTCGTATTTGCTTTTTGCTTTTCTTCTTTTTCTTTTACTTTATTTAATTTTTTTATTATTTTTCTTTTATTATTTTTATTTGATTTTCTTTTTAACAATATTTGCACCGATTATTCTTTTGAGTCTTCCATTGCTTTGAGTATATGTTCATATGCCTTACTTGCTCCTTCCCAGCCACTTACCTCTGCCCACTTACCAGGTTCGAGACTTTTGTAGTACTTAAAAAAATGTGAGATCATATTTTTTGTATGTTCATTTAAATCTGAGATATCATTTATTGATTTATAATCAGGATCTACTTTTTCTGTAGGAACTGCAATTATTTTGGTATCTATACCCTCTTCATCTTTCATTAATAAAAGCCCTATTGGTTTAGCTACAACAAATGTTCCTGTATTAAATGAAGAATTACTTATCACCATTATGTCTAATGGGTCGCCATCTTCACCTTTTGTACCTGCAATAAAACCGTAATTATATGGGTAAAACATAGCAGTATGTAGTATTCTATCTACTTTTATAATACCTGAGCTTTCATCTAATTCGTATTTTACATTGCTACCCTTTGATATTTCTATAAATGCGTTTACTTTTTTGGGTGCATCTTTTCCAGTTGTTAATTTCATAAAATCTACCTTTATAATATTTGATTACAAATGTTTTTATTCCTGTACTTTAGTTTATGTTGTAATCTTTTACAGTTTAAATTTTGAAAATGTTAAATAAGTATTGATTAATAAAAAATCATGCCTACTAAGTATATAGTAATTCTTGGCTCTTTAATGAGCGGTTTAGGTAAAGGAGTAGTTACTGCTTCTATTCTTAAAATGTTAGATTTTTACAATTATAATGCAGTCCCTATAAAATTTGATGGTTATTTAAATTACGATTGTGGAACTATGAATCCATATAGGCATGGAGAAGTTTTTGTATTAGATGACAAAGGAGAAGTAGATATGGACTTTGGTATATACGAAAGATTTTTAAATAAAAATATGACGTGCGATCTTTCAATAACTGGAGGTAAATTGTTTGGGACTATTATAAATAAAGAAAGAAAGGGGGAGTTTTTAGGAACTGATGTGCAGATAATACCACATTTGACTAATGAAGCAATAAATAAAATAAAGGATGTAGAAAAAAGTAAAAAACCGGATGTAATAATTATAGAAGTAGGTGGCACGGTAGGAGATATTGAGAATAGTTACTTCATAGAGGCAGTTAGGCAACTTGCAATAAAAGAAAGTACTGTTTTTATAAATTTAACTTATGCTCCTAAAATGGATGTTGTAGGAGAACAAAAAACTAAACCTGCACAGTTAGGATTCAGAATGCTTTTACAAGCAGGTATAAGACCTAGTTTTGTAATTTGTAGAAGTAAGGATTTATTAAAAGATACAACTATAGAAAAATTAGCTTTATTTTCTAACGTAACTAATGATAAAGTAATAGATGATTCTGATTTAAACAGCATGTATATGTTGCCAGTACATTTTATTGAACAGGGGTTTGATAAAAAATTAATAAATGAATTAAAATTAGAAGTTAGAGAAATTAATCAAGAAAAACTAGATAGTTGGAAAGAAAAACTAAAGGTTATTGAAAAACCAGATAAACAAGTTACAATAGGAGTTATAGGAAAATACACTGATTTAAAAGATGCTTATGCAAGTATAAATGAATCATTTATACATTCTGGAATTTTTAATAATTCAAAAGTAAACATTAAATGGATTGAAGCAACAGATATAGAAGAAAAAGGCACCTCGTTATTAGAATCACTTGATGGAATATTGGTCCCAGGTGGTTTTGGAAAACGTGGCATAGAAGGTATGATACAAACAATAAAATATGCTAGAGAAAATAAAATACCCTACTTAGGTATATGTTTGGGAATGCAACTAATGGCAGTAGAGTATGCAAGGAATGTTTGTAATTTAAATGATGCTAATTCAATTGAATTTGACAAAAGTACAAAAAATCCAATTATAACTTTAATGGAATCTCAAAAAGATATTTACAATTTAGGAGGAACAATGCGTTTAGGGGAGTGG
>JAVYRW010000020.1:0-9552 GCA_038730205.1 Candidatus Micrarchaeaceae archaeon
ACTATTTAGTAAACCGCCTATTATAAAAACAGGAAGTATAACTCCCAATACTCCAAAACTTGGAGTTAATAATAATAATAAAATAAATTGAATTAATGCAGAACTTGCGGTATATTTTAATAATTTTTTGGTCATGTCTTTTGAGGCCAGTATACTTCCAGAATAATATGAAAATAAATTTAAAGCCATGCCAAAAGTTATCAATGTTAAATACAATGGTGCGCTGCTGTACTTACTTGAAATTAAAAGATATATTGCAGGTTTTGCCATTGCACTTACATAAATTATAAATGGTAGTGTAATTACTATAGCGTAAATTAAAATATTTGTGTAGTCATTACCTTTATCTCTTTTTTTAATACTATTAATTTTAGCAAATAAAGGAAGTATTACCATAGACATTGTACCATAAGAAATTGTGGCGAAATTTAACCCTTTTATTGCGGCACCGTAGTTACCTATTATAAAAGATGTTACAAAAAAACCCAAAAATAATATAGAAAAATTTTGCAATGCAGTATTTATTACATTATTAATTGCTAATGGAAATGAAAAATTAAAAGCATTAGATAATGAAGATTTGCTTGGCATAAATAATTTAAATCCTGGGATTTTTTTTGCCTTTGATAATATAAAATATACGGCAAGTATAGCTCCAATTATATTCCCAATAAGAAGACCTAGTATTGCGCCGTTTATACCAAAACCCAAATATAAAAATGATATTATTGATATTAACTGTACTAAATCAACAAAAACAGATATAAATGCTGATTCTTTTCCTGATGAAAAGCCCACTAAAGCATGAACATTTACATTTTGGACCATTTGGAAGAATATTATCAAACCGGCGAGGCTTAATGTTAATGAAGTTATATTTATGGAAGAAAATAATGATGGTATTAATTTACTTAATAAAACAGCTGAAATTGTAAGTAAAACAGCAATTAAAAATAATAAAACATATGAAGAAGAAATAGTTTTGCTAATTTCTTTTGAGTTTTTTGTAAAATAATATTTTGAAAGATTTTTACTCATGTAACTGCCTAAACCAAAGTTACCAAAAGCACTTACTAATGTAGCAAAACCTATTGCAAATACATATATTCCATAATTAGAAGGACCTAAAGATCTTGTAACATAAATAAAAGTTATTATTGTTATAATTGCACCAAAAATCTGACCTATGTATAAAAAAGATAATGTATTTCCTACATCTACACCTACACCTTTTATTTTTTGTTCTGCCATTAAATCAAGTTATATATCCATTTAAAAATATTCGCAAAGTATATTTATTCTTTAAGGTATAGAATTATTAAATGTTAGTAAATAATAGTTGTTGAAATAATAGAGTTTTAATATGATTATTGATTATAAAAAATATAATATTACAAAAGAAAGATTAAGACCTTACATTTTTGCATTGATAATATACGCAATAATATCTTTCGTAATGTTTTGGAATTTATTTATAAATACAAATGGAGTAGTAGTTAATGGCGGAGGAGATGTTTATCAAAGTTTATGGGGTTTATGGTGGGTTCCGTTTTCAACTTTTGTTTTACACTCTAATCCGTATATTACAAATATGATATTATACCCAGTGGGAGCTAATTTAGCAACACAAACAATGACGCCTTTGGCTGGATTAATTTTCGCTCCTTTACAGGCAATAGGTCTTTCTTTTGAGTATAACTTTTTGTTGTTTACCAGTTTTATACTTGGAGGTATTTTCATGTTTATGCTTGCAAAATATCTTGTTAAAGATAATTATGCAGCATTTTTAGCTGGATTAATTTTTGCATTCAGCCCAGTACATATAGCCCAATCTTATTCACATTTACAATGGACTATAACTGAGTTTATACCTTTATTTGTTTTGTTCTTTATAATTGCAATAAAGGATAAAAAATTAAACATACTGTGTTCAGTATTAGGAGGTTTAAGTCTAGTTTTAGTAACTTTTATGGGAGATATTGAGCAAGGAATAATGATGATTTTCTTTGCTATAGTTAGCATAATAATTTTATTAATAATCGAAAGAAAAGAAATACTTAAACGCATAACTTTATACAATTTAGGCTTAATGATAATTGTATTCTTAATATTTAGTTCACCTTTTATTTATTGGTTTTCTGGCGCTTATAACTCATCTACAATAAATACGGCTAATCAATTAAATGGGATAGCAAATAATATGTTATATAGTGATCCTTTAGTTTCATTTTTCTTGCCCAGTTATTATAATGGAATTTTTCATGATGCTTCATTATCTTATTTTAATCAGAGTTATGCTTTAAGTTACCAGGGTATTCAATATTCTTCAGATGTAACTGAAAAAATAGCTTATATCGGATTTACAGTTTTAGCTTTAGTATTGTTTGCTTTATATCACGAACATAAAAAGAATAGATTACTGGAAATAAAATACTGGTTAATAATTGGTATTATTTTTGGTCTTTTGGCCCTCGGTCCGATATTACAAATAACAGATATTAGTACAGGAATTCCTTCTTTATACTCGGCATACAAAATACTTCCAATATTTAATGTTATAAGAGAACCGGGAAGATTTGACTTTGTAGTTACATTGGCTCTTGCCATATTAGCTGCGTTCGGTTTCAAAAATTTACGTGAGAAAGTACATTATGTAAACAAAAATATTGTTTTATCGGTTATAGGGATATCTATTCTAATACTTATAGAGTATAATGGGATGCCGTTATCCGGATCTTTTGCAAATCAATTATCTACAAATTCAACAATACCTTACGCATTTAAACAATTAGGTATACAAAATTTAACTAATCAGTTTTCAATTTTAATGTTGCCAGCTCTTCCAAGTCAAGAAACAGGTTATCTTTATCCTGGTTTAGAAATGTATTATGATACGGCTGCAAAGATACCTTTAGTTGGAGGGTATCCTACAAGAATTAATGCGACACAGCAACAACTTGATCAAAATATACCTTTAGCAGTTTCAGCACTTTATTTACAAACTGCAAATATTACAGGAAATTATGCAATACAATATCCATCACCAATAATAGAAAATTACTCTGATTTATCATTGTTGTGGTTAGAACAGTATAGAGTTGGATTAGTTGTTGTCTTGAAAAAAGCATATAATACACAGGCTTACTATACTTTAGATTCTTATTTGACAAGCATTTTTGGACAACCCTACCAGGATAATAATTTGACAGCGTTTTATGTAAATAATGCAAATCTTAGTGTATTCAACAAAACAATAACATCTTACATAATAGGCACTTGGATTCCAGGATATACTCCAGATTATTTACCATTTTGTAACTCCCAAGAAAATTGTGTTAATGACACTTATGCAACTGCTTGGTGGGGGGGCAATATAAGAGGTATTATGATTTTTTCTCCAAAAGCAGGAAAAATAAAAATGACTGCGCAAATATTAAATACAGTAGAAGGAAATCCTATTTATTTAGATATGAATAATGCTAAAACACCAATTATAATTAATGCAACTAACAAATTAGAAAATTATTCAGTAATTTTAAATGCTACGTATGGAGTAAATCAATTATTATTTTATCAAAATAACTCAACAAAAATAAACAATACCTCCCC
Source organism: Candidatus Micrarchaeaceae archaeon (assembly GCA_038730205.1). Classification (GTDB taxonomy): domain Archaea; phylum Micrarchaeota; class Micrarchaeia; order Micrarchaeales; family CABMGC01; genus JAJZOD01. The sequence continues at coordinate 3,610 of JAVYRW010000020.1, forward strand.
TTATCTAAATTATGGCGTAGATAACATTACTTTTGAATACAACGCAACATAAAAAAAATATAAAAGAACATTTTTGTAGACAATACTTAAATACTTTTTGATTCTAGTAGATAAATAGGGGAATGTAAATGGGAATCGAAGAATTAATAGAAGGGGGAACATATGATGTGCGCCTTAGTGCTAGGAATCCTAGGGGTGAAGGAATAGGCAGAATAGATAATGTAGTAGTATTTGTTAAGGATTGTAAAGCTAGAATTGGAAAAACACATAAAATAAGAATAACAAAACTACATAGAACTTTTGCTTATGCAGAACTTGTTGACCAATTGAATAATAGTAAGTATTTTATAAATAGTGGTAGTATAATAATATAACCTGTTTATTTTTTAAAATTTTTATTACTTTAATACGAATAAATAAAAAAGTGTTTTTTATATTTAATGTTTTTAATTTATAGTGATTTTATGATGAATTATGAAGAATTTGCAGATAAAGTAAGACACGGAACAACAACAATAGCGTTGGTTTGTAAAGATGGAGTAGCAATGGGAGCGGATGTGAGAGCAACTTACTCAACATACATTTCAAGTTCAGAAGCTATAAAAGTACATAAAATAGATACTAATTTAGGTATGACAATAGCAGGAGGAGTTGGTGATGCGGAGTACTTAGTAAAAGTTTTGAAAATGCAAAATGAGTTATATAAAATGGATGAAGGAAGATCAATGTCACCTAAAAATGCAACTTCTATAATGTCATTAATAATGCAAGAAAATAAAATGTATCCTTATTATGTTGAACTTATTATAGGAGGGTTAAATAAAGGTATTCCAGAAATATACAGCATAGATCCAGTGGGAGGCAATATTAAAGAATCAAAGTTTACATCTACAGGAAGTGGTTCTATTGCAGCTACAGGTTATATGGAAAGTGTTTATACTGAAGATATGGAAACACAAGAAGCTGCAAAACACATTGCAAAAGCATTAAAAATAGCAATGAAAAGAGACAGCGCGACCGGAGATGGCATAAAAATCGTATCTATAACTAAGAAAGGTTATAAAGAATATACAAAAGAAGAAATAGAAAAAATGATTAAATAAAAATCTAATTAATTTAACAGTTTTATGTAGTGATTAGTTGAACAACGAAAATATTGAGGGAAAACAAATTAAAGATAAAATAAAGGAATTAATGCCTAACGAAGCAGAACTTTCAGATATTGAATTTGAAGGACCCGATGTTGCAGTTTATGTAAAAAATATACCTTTTGTTTACAATGATGAAAGTATAATAAAAAATATTTCAGCTGCAATTAAAAAAAGATTAATAGTAAGAAGTGATCCTAAAGAGTTATTAGATGAATACACAGCTCTTAAAAAAATACTTGATATAATACCAAAAGACGCCGGAGTCAAAGAAGAAGGAATAAAATTTGATAAAGAGTTTTCACAAGTTTATATAGAAGCTTTAAAACCAGGACTAGTTATAGGTAAAGGAGGCAGTACCTTAATAGAAATAATATCTAATACAAGATGGGTACCTAAGGTTTTAAGGACGCCTACTATGAATAGCGATGTAATAAAAGGAGTAAGGCAATTAATGATAAAAGAAAATGAATTTAGAAAAAAATTCTTGACAACTGTTGGTAAAAAAATAAATCAGTCTTCAACAAAAAGTGAGTGGTTAAAAGCAACTGCACTTGGAGGGTTTAAAGAAGTTGGAAGAAGTTGTCTATTATTAGAAACAAATCATTCAAAAATATTGATAGATTGTGGAATAAGTCCTGAGCCTGGAATTAGGGGTTTAGACCTAACAAGTACAGAAAATAAAGCGTTTCCGTATTTAGATAGTGCAAATTTAACAATTAACGATATAGATGCAGTTATAATGACCCATGCTCATATGGATCACATGGGTTTTATTCCTTACTTATATAAATTTGGTTACACCGGTCCAGTATATGCAACACCACCTTCAAGAGATTTAGCTGCCTTGTTGCTTTATGATTATAATAAATTAGTAGTAAGAACAGGGGGAACGCCATTATACGGTGAAAAGGATATTAAAAACATGCTTTCACACATGATAACAAGAGATTTAGGCGAAGTTACAAACATTACAGAAGAAATAAAATTAACGTATCACAATGCAGGACATATATTAGGAAGCGGAATAGTTCATTTACATATAGGAGAAGGCCTCTATAATATAGTCCATACTGGAGATATTAAATATGGTTTTACTAGATTATATGACCAAGCGGATACAAAATATCCACGAATTGATGCCCTGTTTATTGAGAGTACTTATGGAGGTTCTAAGAATATAGGACAAGATAGACAAAATGCAGAAGTAGAACTTATGCAAAATATAAAAAGAACTATAGACTCTGGTGGCAAGGTACTTATTCCATTATTTGCAGTAGGAAGAGCTCAAGAATTACAACTTGTGCTTGAGAACTATATGATGAATAATAAAGATTATAAAGTGGAGGCTCCGGTTTACTTGGACGGAATGCTTCTAGAAGCTAGTGCAATACATACAGCTTATCCAGAATATTTAAAAATGAGCTTAAGACATCGTATACTTAATAATAACTCTCCTTTCGAAAGCGAAATATTCGAATTAGCTAAGAATGAACGTTCAGAAATTTTAGATAAAGGCCCAGCAATAATACTGGCTAGTGGAGGAATGCTTAATGGAGGTACAGCTTTAGAGTATTTTAAATCTTTAGCTGAAGATCCTAAAAACTTACTTGTATTTGTAGGATTTAACAGTGCAGGATCTTTTGGAAGACGTGTTCAAAATGGATTAAAAGAAACTGCTTTACCTGGAGAAGATGGGAAGATGGAACAGATAAAAATAGATATGCAAGTGAAGACCATTGACGCTTTTTCAGGACATAGTGATAGAGTACAATTAACAAATTTTGTAGAACATTTGAAACCATCAGCAAGAAAAATTTACACAATGCATGGAGAAGAAAGTCGATGTGAAGATTTAGCAAGATTTTTAGGAAACAGATTTAAAGTGGAATCAAGATCGCCAATGGATTTAGATACTATAAGATTTAAATAATATTAAAAAATATTAAAACAAATTATTTATTTTTACCAAACACATTTTATTGTATCAGAAGATCCATTTTTTGCTGATTTCCCAAAAACTATTATGTATGGATGTATTGATAGTTTTTCTGCATAATTTTTAATTAATGTATTAAGTTCTTCTTCGTTTGAATACTTACCTAAGTTTATTCCTTTAATACCGTAATACATACACATTGAACGTCTAAGAACTTCTGACTCGGTAATTGCAATTATCTCTGAGTCAGGTCTAAAACTTGAAAGGATTTTAGCTGTTTTTCCAGTCACAGTCGGTATAAATATACTTTCTGTTTTACATGTTTTTGTTATCCCTACTACTGCCAAGGCAATACCTTCATGTTGATTATTTATATTTTTTATTTGTTCTCTATCCCTGTTTGCTAAACCCACTGCTTCCGTATATGAGATTATACTAGACATTGCTTTTAAAGCATCTAAAGGATATTTACCTACTGCTGTTTCATCACTTAACATTACACAATCAGTTTCTGATTTTACTGCGTTTGATACGTCTGTCATCTCGGCCCTAGTAGGACTTTGATTTGAAGTCATACTAGCAAGCATTTGTGTTGCAACTATAACTGGTTTGCCTTGAGATCTGCACTCTTTTATTATTAAGTCTTGTACTATTGGCACTTGATTAAACTCTATATTTAATGCCATGTCACCTCTAGCAATCATTATTCCATCAGATTCTTTTACTATTTCTTTAATATCTGTAATTGCTTCTTGACGTTCTATTTTTGATATTATTAATAAATTACCGGATAATTTTCTTGCTTCTTTTACATTTTGTGCATTTTTTACAAAAGAAAGAGCAACATAATCAAAACCATTATCTCTTACAAATTCAATAAGATTAAGGTCTTCTTTTGTAGGAGGAGCTGCACTCATATTTACACCCTTTACATTTATTCCTTTTCTACTTGCTATTTTTCCGTCTTGCAATGCGGTGCAGATTATTTTTCTATCTTTAAGATCTTTTATTATTAATTTAGGATTTCCATCTCCGATTGAGATTTCGCAACCTACCTTCATATCATCAAAAATATCTATTTCTATTGGTACTTCTCCTGCTTTTACATTTGATATGTGAGAAAAAATTATAGTATCGCCTGTTTTTATTGATACATCATTTTCTAATTTAGCTACTCTTATCTTTGGGCCGGGAAGATCTGCTAAAAGAGCAATATCTTTGTTTAATTCTTTTGATAATTTAAGAACTTTTTCTTTTGCTTCTAGCTTTTCTTCTGGAGTTCCATGGGAAAAATTGAACCTTATTATGTCTGCATAATTTAATGCATCTTTTAATATAGATGTATCAGAAAGTGCAGGACCAAATGTAGATATTATCTTTGTTCTTGTCATAAAATCAGAAATATATCAGTTTGAACAGATATAAATTATTATTGTAACTTAAGTATTTCCTTTACTCTTTTTACTACAGCTTTAGATTTTTCTTCTGAGATGTTTTTAAATATATTTTCTATTTCTAATTCTGCACCCGAGATAGTTTCCGGTTTAAATTTTTTAGCCATATAAAAAAATGTCAAAGGATCATTACCTGATTTAGTATTAGCAATTGATTTTAAATCTTTAAGTAATAAATTATCATATTGAGAGTTTTTCCTTTTTACATTTTTAAGAATTGTAATAATTAATTGTTTTGAACGGCCCTCTAAACCTGATTTTTCTGCTAACTCAACCAATTCATATGCAATTTGTAGCTTTTCCTTTTCCGGAAAAGAACTCATACATAAATCAAAGGCTGATAATGCTTCGGGATTTTTTCTTGTTAGAATGCTTATTTCGCTTCTATAATAATTTATTAGTGATATTGTATAACTATTTGAAGAATCGGTACTAACTTTTGAATTACTATCTTGAATAATTCTAACTATGGGGGGTTTGGTTGACATGATAAAGTTTATATAAAAATATGATATTTATATTTTACTATTACTTAATTTTTTATTAGTTTTTAAAGTATAAACAATAGCCTTAAATAAGTATAGTTATTAATATAGTTTAAAATTAAACTATTTAAGGTGTATGTTTGGATTTAAATAATAAAAATAAAGAAGTGATTTTAGATATAGAAGTAGAATCACTTGTTAAAAAATTTAAAGATCTGATTGCCGTAAATGGGATTAGTTTTAAAGTAAATTCTGGAGAAATTTTTGGTTTGTTAGGACCTAATGGAGCTGGAAAAACAACTACTATTAAAATGTTGACCACCTTAGTAGAACCAACCTCTGGGAAAGCAAAAATAGCTGGATTTGATATTAATAAAGATAAAAGTAAGGTAAGAAAAAATATAGGTATAGTTTTTCAAGACCCATCTTTAGATGATAAGTTAACTGGTAGAGAAAATCTTATTTTTCATGGAATGCTTTATGGTTTAGATACAAAAGTAATGAAGAAAAAAATCTCTGAAGTATTAAAACTTGTTGAGCTGGAAGATAAAGCAGATATATTTGTTGAAAATTATTCAGGAGGTATGAAAAGAAGGTTAGAAATAGCAAGAGGACTGATACATCAACCAAAAATAATATTTTTAGATGAACCTACAGTAGGTTTAGATCCTCAAACAAGAAGAAAGATTTGGGAGTATATAATAGAATTAAATAAAAAACATAAAACAACTATAATATTGACTACACATTATATAGAAGAAGCAGATTTTCTTTGTAGGAGAGTTGCTTTTGTAGACCATGGAAAAATAGTTGCTTTAGATACTCCAGAAAAACTTAAAAACAGAATGGGAGGAGATATAATCTCCTTAAAAGTAGAGTTGCCAATTAATAAAAATATTTTTAGTAAGATAGAATGG
>JAVYRW010000021.1:0-9376 GCA_038730205.1 Candidatus Micrarchaeaceae archaeon
GTGGTGGTGTTAATGTTTTGTATTTTGATTCAAACCATTTCCGTATAAAAATATTTAAACATGAAAGACTCTCTTCCACACTATATGGATCTTTCTTAAATTCTATCATTTAAAAATCAGCCCAGAGTATATTGTTTTGAATTAATATTAATAACTTATTGAAAAACATTGAATAAATAAGTAATTTAAATATTTATATTATAATATACAAAGGTTTTTGTTAAGTATAAATAAATTAATACTTTATTATGCATGGTGTATAAAGTTGCCAAAAAATAGTGCTAAGAAAATAAAGGCATTACATAGAGCTCAAGAAATAGAAAGTATGCTAAAACAAAGTATAATAGAAAGTGAAGCATTACAAAGTAGCGGAGATGATCATCCAGAAGACGAATCACATATAAATGCACTATTAAATGAAGAAGAGAAAAAATTAAGTAAAAAACCAAAAAAGAAAAAATCTATTAAAGATAAAAAGATTAAGCCAAAAAAGAAAAGATCAAAATAAACTTATACATTTTTTGGAATATAGAATTTATCGCTGCTGTTTATAAATATGCTATAATCTGAACCCATAAAAATTGAATTATTTCTGTTATTTTCAAGATCAGTTATTATAGTATAAACTCCAGAACCATATTTTTTAGTTATATTTTTAATATTAAAATTTATCTGAAAAGAATTGTTATTTATATTAAAATAATTTGCTACAATGGTAGTTAAATTTGTATAATAATAATTACTTTGTTGTACTATTCCTGCAACTGTGGTCCCAAAGCTATAAGGACCAGAAGGAACTGTTAAGTCAGTATAATTAAAGAGTTTATCATAAGAGATATAAATAGTTTTTATAGATAAACCATCAGGTAGATTTCCATAAAGATATACGTTGCCGTTATTTGAATAACCAGGAGTATTTTCAGACCAATTTATGTAGTTATTTGTAAAATCTTCAACAAAATAAACGGTGCTTGAGTTATATGCAATACCTATACTTACTTCATTATGATTAGGATCTAAAATATTATCTCTATGGCCATTATTACAACATATAGAATCATTATACATCATGCTGTATTCCATTTGCGATATGGCTTTTGTGACATTAATATTACCAATGCAGGATTTACCGGAGCATAACTCACTTTTTTCTACTGCTATGTTTTCTTTCATAGATCCCTTACCACCTAAAAGAGTATATCGCATGTAAGGTTTCATTCCATATAAATCCCAATGACTAAAATAATTATTTTCCAACATACTTTCTGCGTGTTGTTGTGCAGAAGAAAGATTAGATAATACAACTGGTTTAAGGCCAAATTTTTCTCTATCATTATTTATTAAGTTTAATGTATAGTTATCTAATTGGGTAAGGTTTATAGTATTTAATATTATTGTTTTGTTATTGAAAATTACACTTACATTTTTGATATTTATGGGAGTTTTAGATATTGATGAAGTATTTAAATTAATTAATTTTGTAGATAGTATACTTGTTTTATCTAGGAAAATAAAAATTAAAAATAAGATTACTACTATAAATAATACATTTAAAATGGTCCTATGAATTTTGCTTTTGTTGCTAATAGATAAATCAGGTATTTTATCACCTAATCTTCTTGGGGATTGCCTTTACCTACTGATAAACGTACCCCATTTGGATCCCTAGTTATTGTTATGTCAAGTTCATTACTGCCCAACATATGTCTTAACTCTTCATAAGTATAAGATCCTATGTTTTTATTATCTTCATTTACTTCTTTATTTTTAAGGACCTCTTCTCTTCTTTTTAGTAATGTGCCCTTTTCTATAGAGTTATAAACAAGTATTAGTTTTGGTTTTTCGGCACCATAGATATCTTCAATGCCTAACTCTATTGGTTTATAACCTTCTCCTTGGTATATGAACTTCTCTACTGCATTAAACTCGTTTTTAATGTTTGAAACAAGTTTTGAAATATTATTTTTACCGCCCGCAATAACAAAATCATCACCATTTAAGAAACCTACAAAAGTATCTCCTTTGCTTTCTTTAACATCATCTTGAAGAAGTTGTGATACTAATCTTAATATTGTTATGCCAGATTCATTTCCAAATTTCTGAGCAAATTCTGCAAGACCGTCGACCCTAACCCTTCCTATTTCATAATCTTCTTTTTCAACCAATGCTTTTTCTACCGCATCTGAAATTTTCTCTTCGTTTGGAAGATCAATGAGAGGGTCAAACTTTTTGCCTTTTTTCTTTAAGAATATAGTAACTAAACTACGTAATTCAGATGGATCAAATGGTTTTTGGATGTAATAATCAGCACCGTATTTTATACCTTTAAATCTATTTGAAGTAGCGTCCATTGCACTTACAATTATAACAATAGTGTCTTTTATTTGTGGATCACTTTTTATTCTTTGACAAATTTCTAAACCATCCATCCCAGGAAGCATTAAATCCAAAACAACAAGATCTGGTTTTTCGAATCTTATTCTTCTTATTGCCTCTGTACCATCATTTATTTGAGTTATATCAAAACCTCTTCCTATTGAAAGAGCCATTAATTGATTAATATTTTTATCATCTTCGACAATCATTATTCTTCTTAAAAGTTGTTTATCTTGAAGAACATAATAAGTAAGTATACCGCCACTATTTCTAGATGCAATTGCATTAGCTTTTTCAAGCTCTATTAAACTTTTTTTAAGTATTTCGTCAGTTATACCAATGTTGGATGAAAAAGTTTTAAGCTCGTTATAAGTAATTTCCTGTTTATCATTTAGTAAAGATATTATATCAGCTTCTGAATCTTCTAAACTTTTCATATTATCGCCATTAATAAAAGAACAGTAAATATATTATGCTTTTTTAAAAAATAGAATAAATAAATAAACTTTTTGAAAAGAAGGTATTTAAAAATAAAAGCATAATAAAAACTTGATTTGATGAAACTTGAAAATAATACAATACTTATAACAGGGGGTTCAACTGGAATTGGTTTTGGTTTTGCAGAGTATTTTTCCCAAAAAAATAAAGTAATAATATGTGGGAGAAGTAAAAGAAAATTGGAAGAAGCAAAGAAAAAAATACCTAAATTGGAAATTTATGAGTGTGATGTTTCAAAAAAAGAGGATTGTAATTCTTTGTTTGAAAATATTTCTAAAAAATATCCAGATACCAATGTACTAATAAATAATGCAGGAATACAGAGGGAAGTAAAATTTTTTGATGGAATTACTAACGATTTTGATGAAATAGACATAAATCTTAAAGGACCTATTTATTTAAGTAATTTATTTGCAAAATTTATATCAAAAAAATCAAATGCAACTATAATAAATATATCATCAGGACTTGCGTTTGTCCCTTCTGCCATGTTTCCAATTTATTGTGCTACAAAGGCAGGGTTACACTCTTTCACTATGTCTTTAAGAAGACAACTCAGTAATAAAGGTGTAGAAGTTATAGAGATAATACCTCCAATGATCCATGACACATTATTAAAAGGAAAAAATTTAAAAAAAACAGATATGAGTATTTCAGTAGATGAATTTTTAAAAGAAGTTATAAAAAACCTAAAAGAAAACAAAGTAGAGATACCTGTTGGTCAAGCTAAATATATTATAGAAAATTCAAAAAAGAATATTGATAAAGCTTTTGAAGAAATGAATAAAAATTTTTATTTTTAGTTTTATTTCTTTGTGGTGACAGGAGTTCCTATAAATTGAAAATTAGTACTGCTCCCATTTATTTGACTCATTGAAACTGATGGAGAGGATATTGTTACAATTCTATCTTTAAACTCAATTGTAACTTTTATTGCATTCTCTGTATTGATATTTTGCTGCGATGTTTGTTTATTACTTTTAGAACCCACACTGTATATTTTATTTGTTACTGTAGACTGTGCTTTCGAAGTTATGCCACTTTCAACTGAATTTGCTATAGAATCAAAAAATCCCATTTTATCACGTAAAATAATTAGTGTTTAAATTTTTATGCTTTTCTATAAAAATACATTTTAAATTAAAATAGAAAGCCTTTTTAAAATGAATGTCTATATAATATTGTGATATTTTGAAATTAAATATATCTTCAAGACTTAAAAGCTTTTATTCAAACTCAAAGCACGTTATGAGTGTTAGTTATAAGCCAGATATAGATACATTTAGAAAAACTATAAAAGTTGTACTTATAGGCACAATACTTTTAGGAGTTATAGGGTTAATAATATCATTAATAATAGGAGTAATTGCCTAATTTTAGAGTTCTGAACAGTGTATTCATTTGGAGATTGTAATAGATTTTAAAAAGAGTGCACAGGAAAATGCAAAAACTTATTTTGAAATGTCTAAAAAATCAAAGCTAAAATCTGAAGGTGCAGTTAAATCAGTAGAAGATCTGAAAGAAAAATTAAAAAATCTAGAAAATCAAAAAGAAAAGAGTAAAGTAGTAAAGGAAATAGAAAAAAGAGAATGGTATGAAAAGTATAATTGGTTTTTTACGAGTAATAATCTTTTAGTAATAGGCGGCAGAAGTGCAGACCAGAATGAAGAAATTTATTCAAAACATTTAGATAATAATGATCTATTTTTTCATGCAGATGTATTTGGAGCTTCTGTAGTAGTATTAAAAGAAGGCATTAATACAGATAAAAATATTAGAGATGAAGTAGCGCAATTTTCTGCATCTTTTTCTAAAGCATGGGAAAGTGGCCAAGGAAATATAGACGTATATTGTGTAAAAAAAGACCAAGTAACAAAATCTAAAAATTATGGATCCTTAGGCAAAGGCAGTTTTGTTATATTAGGGGATAGGGAATGGTATAAAAATGTAAGATTAGCTTTATCTGCATTTATAAAAGAAATTGAAATTGAAGGAAAAATTATTAAAAAATTTAGCATCGTGCCTAGAATTTCTATAGAAAAAATAGATATTAAACAGTATGTTTCTATTGATATAGGCAATTCAAAAAAATCTGATGCTGCTAAAAAAATATCTGCAAAGTTGAAGTATGACAATATAGACTATATAATGCAACATTTACCGCCGGGATCATTTTCAATAAACTAATAAAAAAGGTATTATATATTTCTATTTATAGGATAATATGCAGAATTTAATAAATTTAGTAATAAATTTAATTATAGATACTTCTTATTCCTGGGTTAGAATGTTTGCTGCTTTGGGAATATCAATATTTATTGCATTTTTTCTTGGAATTTTAATTGCATTATCAAAAACAGCTGAAAAGTATTTAATGCCCATTATAGACATACTACAAACAATACCGATATTAGCTTTTTTCCCTTTTGCAATTTTTATTATCGTAGGTTTTCTTCCTGGAGTTATAGGTATAAATTTTGCAGTAATATTTTTGATAATAACAAGTATGCTCTGGAATATAATTTTTGGAGTCTATGAATCGATAAAAACATTGCCTAATGAATTTAATGAACTAAGTAAGATATATAAAATGGGTATTTTTAAAAAAATTAAAGAAATTTATTTCCCAGCTAGTTTAGCAAGAATTGTAGAACAATCCATGCTTTCTTGGTCTATAGGTTTATTTTATTTGGTAAGTAGTGAAATATTTTCTACTGGAAGTTTGAATTATCAGGTAAAGCATGGAATAGGAGTTGCCATAGCTCAACTTGCAGCTAGTGGAAACACAATAGGTTATTTAATTGCATTACTTATTTTTGTAATATTTGTTGTTATAACAAGATTTTTATTTTTTGGAACTCTTGAAAAATATGTAGATAGAAAAACAAGTGGAAAAATTGAAAAACAAATTTCAAGAAAGGCAATATTTCATAAATTTATAAATTATACCAAAAGAGAAGAGCGTATATTCTTAAAGGTATTTAAAAAATCTGAAAAACATAAAAAGATCATACACTATAAAGAAATAATTAGTAAAAAAAATAATGAAAAGAAAAAAGAACTTTTGATTATTTTAGGAATTGTTATTTTTGCAATTATTTTGCTTTTCTTAACTAATACAGTTAATTATGAGTTTGAAGTTCTTGAGGCTCTTGCTGCTTCATTTTTACGAATTTGGTTTGCTTTTATATTTGTATTTATATTATCAATATTAATTTCTGTTTATATAATTTTTATTTCTAAAAATCAATCAAAATATATAACTTTATTTCAAGTACTTGCTTCTATTCCTGCAACTATATTGTTACCAGAAATAGTTATAACTTTTGGGAAATTAAACAATGGACCCGAAATTGTTGCATTTATAATTTTTGTGCTCAGTGGTATTTGGTATATGATATTTAGTATAGTTGGATCTGGAAAAGTAATAGAAAAAAATATTTTTGAAGTTAAAAAGTTATTTGGAATAAAAGGCATATTAGCATGGAAAAACATATATGTAAATGCAATTTTACCAGGAGTAATTACAGGAGGTATAACTGCTATAGCAGCAGAATGGAATGCAAGCATACTTGCTGAATCGTTTGGAAATGTCCATGTTGGATTAGGATTGGGCTTTTTGTTAGATAATTCATTGGCAAATAATAATCTTCTTTTGATGAGTATAGCATTAATAAATATGACTGTTATGATAATTATTGTAAATAAATTTGTCTGGAAGCGTTTCTATGATAAAGTATCAGAAAGATATAGGTAGTGTATTATGAATATTGTACAAGCAAAGGATGTATCATTTTCTTTTGAACAAAATCAGGAGATTATAAAAAATATAACATTTGATGCGAATGAAGACGAATTTATATCAATAATTGGACCGAGCGGTTGTGGAAAAAGTACTTTTTTAAGAATAATTGCTGGATTAATTAAACCCACTAAAGGAGGAGTTTTCTATAAAAATAAATTAATAGAAGAACCTATAAAATCTATTTCTTTTGTATTTCAAGATTTTGCACTTATGCCATGGCTTACAAATATAGATAATGTGAAAATAGGTTATTCCAGAATAAATATTTCTGAAAGTGAAAAAGGAAAAAGAGCCACAGAACTTTTAAATAAATTTGGACTTAATGGTTTTGAGTATGCATATCCTAATATGTTAAGTGGAGGTATGAAACAAAGAGTAGGAATAGCTAGAGCACTAGCTTCTAAACCAGATGTATTGCTTATGGATGAACCATTTAGTGCCTTAGATGAATTAACTGCGAATACTTTAAGATTTGATGTTTTAAAACAATTAAAAGATAAAACAGAATCAGTAAAATTAGTAATAATGGTAACACATAATGTAGAAGAAGCTGTAGAGTTATCAGATAAAATTATTGTATTATCAGAAAAACCTTCAAAAGTATTAGATATTAAAAAAATAAATATGAAACAACCTAGAAATAAAAGGAGTAAGGAATTTTTAGATTTGGTTGATTATATTTATAATGTTTTAACTAAGTCTTAAATTTGTATTTGGATTTTATATGCCAAATATCTTTTTTATGATCTCGGGATAGAATATTTGTGTTAACACACCAAGAATTAAGAGTATAACGTAAAGTTTCAGTTAAATCAAAAACATTTCCTGAAAGTACTTTTTTCTTTATTAATAATTGTGTTAATTCTAAAGTATTCATTGGAGATTCTTTTAAAATTAAAAAAATATATTTAAATACTTCTATTTTTTTGAGTGTTTTTTTTGAAATAGAGTAAGGATGTTTAAGGAAATTTTTTCCAAGCGAAGTTATTGTTATTTTATTTTTAGAAATTTTAACAAAACCAAAAGAAGAACATGAAAAAAGTAATGGTAATAATTTATCTATATTTTGTTTAGTATGCGTTGCTAATTCACGTAAAGAAATATTGTTATTTTGATCTATTATATGAAGTATTGCTCTAACACTACTCATACTAGAAGGTAGTAAGATAGATTCTCTCATGAATAGATATAGTATTACTTATTTTTAATTCTTATGTTATACAAAAGTAAATAATTATGAGTATTTAACTGTTGAAACTATTGAACCGGTAGTAGGATAAAGTTTGGTATTATTTGAACAATCAGAACAAAAACTGTAAAAAATGTTAAACTTTGATGTAAATTGTGAACCTTCTAATGGAATATTTCCCTTTACTAAAACATTACAAGTGAATAAATCATTTATATTAACTTTTTTAGGAGTGCATTCGCCATAGTAAGTAGAGTTAACATAATTAGGAATTAGTTCTATACTGTTATTTGAAAAATAAATAGTTGCACCAATATTATTTTTATTTAATAATGATATTTTGGTGTAAGAGGAATTTACAAATATTGTACTATTTATACATTGTATTTGTGAATTTATATTACAATAATTATAACTTGAATTATAATTTGTTACTAGATATATTACTAAAATTGATATTGCAATTATAAATATTATTATGGCTATCCAAGAGTAAGTACCTAAAAATTCTAAAGATGATTGAAGTTCCATTTTATACAATAGAAGATAACACACAATTTATTTATGTTTTTGTAAAAACAATGAAATAAGTGCAAGATTAACTCAAAGTACCAAAACTTTGTGAAGGCATTACGCCGTTGGGAGGGTAAGCACGAGTGCGAAGCCAATAAATATATTGAGGGGTAGATGGGCTAGAGCCACCGTTGTTGCTTGGGTCAAAAACGAAATATGTAGGGGCTTCTGAAGTTGCAGATGAGGTAGAATAAATAGAAGCATAATTGATAAGCATAGATAATGATGTTGCAGAGTTCATTTGCATAGTATATATTTTATTATTGTTAGTATCAACAGTGCTAGTTGATGCGTCAAACTGTCCGTTATTTCCAAGATATATTAGATTATTAGGAGAGTTACCTTCCGAATAGGCATACCCTGAATAAAAGGCGGAATACAAGTTCCCATTAGAGGCATCACTTGTTCCTATATAGCTTCCCGCGCCTATTATATCATACATATTGCCATAAAAATCCCAAACAGTAGTTGTGCTACTTAATGATGCTGGTATGGGATTGAGAGATATTCCATACCAACCACCCGCTGAAGATGCTGGTGCCACTTCTGTATACGTTGAAGCAAAGGTTACAACTGTGCCAGATAGTTCGCCCCAATTACTTGGCAAAGCTGATAAACCGCCCCAGCGTTGGTAATACGGAAACACACTTGCCCCATCATCATATTCTGCATAGGTTGTTTGAAAGCAACCGATTGCACACTCAAGTTGTGGCGCATAACCGGTATAACCAGAAGTTACAGGAGTATTTGAAGTTAAAAAGTTCATGTAAATTGTAAGCGTATTTGAACCAGAACCCGCCACTCCTATTGTATTACTTCCTAAATTTACCCATACTACTGTGTTTGTTGCAGTATTACTTGCACCGCTCTCTATCCATGAATACAAAGGCACATTTCCAGACATTCCTATTGGCGCAGATGCGGTGAACTCTATG